>JAZOVH010000053.1:0-18910 GCA_045658585.1 Acutalibacteraceae bacterium
TGGGTTCAGGCGGTCTTATCGTTATGGACGAAGACAACTGTATGGTTGACATTGCAAAGTTCTTCCTTGATTTCACAGTTGATGAATCCTGCGGTAAGTGTGCTCCCTGCCGTATCGGTACAAAGCGTATGATGGAAATTCTTGATAAGATTACCGAAGGCAACGGAACTCTTGAAGATATTGATAAGCTTGAAGAGCTTGCATATTATATCAAAGAAAACTCACTCTGCGGTCTTGGTCAGACTGCTCCCAACCCCGTTCTTGCAACACTTAAGTTCTTCCGTGAGGAATACATTGCTCACGTTGTTGATAAGAAGTGCCCCGCAGGCGTATGTAAGGGTCTTCTCAATTATTCAATCGTTGCTGACAAGTGTAAGGGCTGTACTCTTTGCGCAAGAAAGTGCCCCGTAAATGCAATCAGCGGTACCGTAAAGAACCCCCATGTTATCGACACAACAAAGTGTATCAAGTGCGGCGCTTGCATGGATTCATGTAAGTTCGGTGCAATCATCAAAGGCTAATAGAGGAGGCATAATATAATGGATATGGTTAACATTAAAATAAATAATATGCCCCTGAGTGTTCCCAAGGGCAAAACAATTCTCGAGGCAGCAAGATATGCAGGTATTGAAATTCCTACTCTTTGCTACCTTAAGGAAATCAATGAAATCGGCGCTTGCCGTATGTGTATGGTAGAAGTTAAGGGTGCACGTTCACTTGTTGCAGCCTGCGTATTCCCCGTTAATGAGGGAATGGAAATCTTCACCAACAGCGAAAAAGTAAGAAACAGCCGTAAAACAAACCTTGAGCTTATTCTTTCAACTCACAACAAGGCTTGCCTTACCTGTGTAAGAAGCGGCAACTGCGAGCTTCAGAAGCTTTGCAAGGATTACGGTGTTGAGGATGCATTAAAGTATGAAGGTGCATATCCCGAAGCACAGTATGATGATTCAGCTGCTCATATGATAAGAGATAACAGCAAGTGTATCCTTTGCCGTCGCTGCGTTGCAGCTTGCGACAATCAGGCTATCAGCGTTATCGGCGCAAGCGCAAGAGGATTCGACACTCATATCGGCTCACCCTTTGAGCTTCCCCTCAATGATTACTCATGCGTATCCTGCGGTCAGTGTATCGTAAACTGCCCCGTTGGCGCTATCTATGAGAAGGATGATACTGCAAAGGTATTTGCAGCAATCAACGATCCCGAGAAGTTTGTTGTTGTTAACACTGCTCCCTCAATCAGAGTAACACTCGGCGAATGCTTCGGCAACGAAATCGGCACAAATGTAACCGGCAAGATGGTTGCAGCTCTTCGCCGCCTTGGCTTCGATAAGGTATTTGATACAGATTTCTCCGCTGACCTCACAATTCTTGAAGAGGCTCACGAGCTTCTTGACAGAATCAAGAACGGCGGCGCTCTTCCCCTTATCACTTCCTGCTCACCCGGTTGGGTTAAGTATTGCGAGCACTACTATCCCGAGCAGATTGACCATCTTTCAAGCTGCAAGTCACCCCAGCAGATGTTTGGTGCAGTAACCAAGACATGGTATGCAGAGAAGATGGGCATTGATCCCAAGGATATCGTTGTAGTAAGCATTATGCCCTGTACTGCAAAGAAATTTGAGTGCGGCAGAGAAGACCAGTCAGCAAGCGGTTACGCTGATGTTGACTATGCTCTCACAACCCGTGAGCTTGCAAGAATGATTGAAACCGCAGGTATCACATTCAATGCTCTTCCCGATGAAGAATTTGATAATCCTCTCGGCGAAGGCACAGGTGCAGGCGTGATCTTCGGGGCAACCGGCGGCGTTATGGAAGCAGCTCTCAGAACTGCTGTTGAAACCCTTACAGGCGAAGAACTCAAGGCTCTTGAGTTCACAGAGGTAAGAGGCACTGAAGGTCTTAAGGAAGCTTCATACACAGTTGCAGGCATGGAAGTTAAGGTTTGCGCAGCAAGCGGTCTTGCAAACGCAAAGAAAGTTATGGATGCTATCAAGGCAGGCACAGCAGATTATCACTTCGTTGAAATCATGGCTTGCCCCGGCGGCTGCGTAAACGGCGGCGGTCAGCCCGTACAGCCTGCAAGCGTTCGCAACTTTGTTGACCTTAAGGGCATCAGAGGCAAGGCACTCTATGTTGCTGATGAAAATCTTCCCGTAAGAAAGTCACACGAAAGCGAAGCTGTTAAGACAGTTTACAAAGAGTATTTCGGCGAGCCCGGCAGCCACAAGGCACACGAGGTTCTTCATACAACTTATGTAAAGCGTTCAAAGTACAGCAACTGATCAATTCATAATATTCACAGCCCCGTCATCAAATGATGGCAGGGCTGTGTTTTTTATTGCATAATCCGTTGAACTGTGATAGAATAATAGCATCAATTTATCGGAGTGTTTTATGACAGGATTAATTGTTATTGATAAACCAAAGGATATGACCTCGTTCGGAGCGGTTGCAAGAGTGCGCAGAATATGTTCAGAGAAAAAGTGCGGACATACGGGCACGCTTGACCCGATGGCAACGGGGGTTATGACCGTTATGCTTGGCGGTGCAACAAGATTTTGTGAGCTTCTGCCGAGCCACGATAAGGCATATATTGCATCGTTCAGACTCGGTGTCAGGACAGATACGCTTGACATAACGGGCACGGTGCTTGAAACAAAAGAGGTTAATGCAACTGCAGAGCAGGTGAGAGAGGCTCTCAAAGATTTTGAGGGAGATATAAGCCAGCTTCCGCCGATGTATTCGGCAGTGTCGGTTAACGGACAAAGACTTTATGACCTTGCAAGAAAGGGCATTGAGGTTGAGCGAAAGCCCAGAGAGGTAACTGTTTTTTCAATAGAAATGCTTTCGGAAAATGAAAAAGAAGCAGAATATACAATATCAGTTGAGTGCTCTTCGGGCACATATATCCGCACGCTTATTGATGATTTGGGTGCAAAGCTCGGTTGCGGTGCGGTTATGACAGAATTGAGACGCACCAAGGCAAACGGTTTCAGCCTTGAAAATGCGGTTACGATTGAACAGCTTGAAGAGTTTTCAAAAAACGGAGAGCTTGAAAAAATAATTATTTCTGTTGATAAGGCACTTGAAAGCTATCCGCTTGTTCAGGTTACCGAAGCGCAGGCAAAGCGTTTTTCGAATGGCGGAGAATTATTTCTGCAAAGACTCAAATGCCCGAAAATGTTGGGGTATTACAGAGTGTGTGACCCTGACGGCAATTTTATCGGTCTTGGAGAAATCGACGGCTCGGAATTTTTAAAAGTTAAGAGAGTTTTTGTTAATCAATAAAAAAATCCCCGATGTTTCAAACATCGGGGATTAATTTTATTTAAAAGTTAAAATATTGCCTCAAAGATAAGCTTGAACGAAATTGCAGGCATTTCCGAGAATCCGTTTGAGCCGTAGTTTTTATAAAGCCACGCGCTGAGCTTTGTGAAAAAGCCTTTTTCCGGTGCGGGATAGGGCGGGCACTCGATGAACTGGGGATAATCTGGGTCTGAATAAACATCGGTTACCTTGTTTTCAATAATCCTGAGAGCGAGCTTAAGAATTGTGTCATTAAGTGCAGTCTGCTCGTGTTTCTGCCCGTCAAAATAGAATGTTGTGACGGGAAGAAGACCTGTCGAAGCGTCAACAACGCGGTCGTGTGAAATATGGTTGTGTGTGTGGTCAGAACAGTTAGCACTTGTGTTCTGCTGAACATAATCCTCGGGAAGTGTTTCGCCAACATTTGCAGCATATACGCCCATAGCGGTTGATGCAACGGGAATCATACCGTCTGCGTTTTCAACATCATATGAACCGCCAACACCGTACATCTGAATATCATATTCAGCAACAGTCATAACCTCAACACCCTTGTCGATAAGCGTCTGGATGTTCTTGTTTGAGTTGAGCTGAGCCTTGTAATATTTGTCTGTCTGAGCCTTGATATCAGCTCTGTCGGGGCTTGAAAGATATTTTTCAGCAGCCTCGGGATATGCTTCAGAGGAACACATTGCCCACATACTTGTGCTCATTGTCATAATATCGCCAACAAGCACGTCAACACCTTTTTCGAGACCTTTGATTATAATCTCGTCGGGAAGGATTCTGAGAATTGTTTCAATCATTGAAGCGGTTTCTTTATCAAAGAATGTTGAAAGGAAACCGTCATAAAGAACATCAGGGTCAAGGAATCTTACTTTATCGGTGAATACATCGCCGATAAGCGATGTGCCGTCAAGGCAGGGAACAATATAGAGAACTTTTGCAAGGCAATCCATAATATCGGGGTGATACTCAAAGAGTGCGTTTGCGAAGGTTCCTCCCTGGCTGATGGGAGAGATAATAACTTTATCGTGACCCGTCTGCTCCATAACCATATGGATATAGTCATAAAGCTCGTTTGTTATATCGATATGATTTCCGAATGAGTTGTATGAGAAATAATAGAGATGGTCTTCAGGGAAGCAGCTTTCGTGCTTATTGAGGGGAACGTGATGATAAGGAGCTTCCTTTTCTTCCTCTGTGCAGTCAGCAAGTGAATACGGATATTTCTCAACAGCAACATTCTTTGAGGGCTGAGCTTTATTATCACACTTGTTGATGCCGAAAATAACATTTATAACATCAGCAACAGCATCCGAGAAGCCCATATCTTTCTGAGTTACTGCTGAAAGAAGAAGCGGGCCGATTGCGGTTTTGATGATTTTGCCGATATCCATAACACCGGGAAAAACAGCGGTTTTATTGCCGTTTGAATCGAGCACAAATTCGCCGTTATCATCGACCAGCCATACGCTTGACTGGCCAAGGCCGGGAATGATTATTGTGGGATAATATTCACAGTCACCGTTACATTCTTTGTTTTCGCCCCACGCAAAAGCGTTGACCGAAAGAACGGAGAATATAAGGGTAAGAGCAAGGAAAACTGAAATTAACTTTTTCATTTTTTATACCCCTTATCTGATAATTTTATTTAAAGATTTTGCCAAGAACATTGCGGGCGGGTGAGAGAATCCAGTCAACAACGCTGCCGCCGCCAATCCAGTCAACAAGGAACTTGCTGGTGCCTTCCATTGTGTTTGCAAGGAAAGTGTCAAACTTTGAAGGCTCTTCGGGATATGAATACATACCGTATTTTGCAAGAACTGCATTGATTTCATCTTCAGCAGCCTTGAATTTTTCCTGGTCAACAACTGTTGAGTTGAGAACCTCTTCGCCCTTTGCGATAGCAGCTTCAAGTTCTGCAATCTGCTCTTCGGTGAGTTCAAACTCATCCTCCTCGTTTGTGAGAAGCATCTGCGCATCGGGAATTCTCCAGCGGCGGATATACTTGGTGTTGCAGGAATAATTGAACTGAGGATGGTTAACGGGGTCATCGTTAACGTTTGCAACATCGCCCATAAGAATTGCCTTAACAAGGTTAAGAACAACGTCGTTATTTCCAACTTCGTGATGCTGTTCAAGGAAAATCCAGGTGTTTTCGGGAAGAATTGCTGTTGAAACGTCAACCATATTATCGGGTGAAATGTGCTTGTGGCTTGCGTTATCGCAGCGGGTGTTCTTTTCATAATCAACATCTGCAAGGGTGTTGTTGCCTGCGGCACCTGTTGCACCCATTGTTGTTGAAGAAAGATTTATGATACCGTCGGAGTTGTGTTCCGATGCGGAAGCAACGATTGCAAAGAATGTGTAATCCTGCTCACCGAAATCAAGGTTTGAAGCAGCGATTGAGTTAACTCTTACGCCGTCTTCAACAGCTGCAAGAATGTTTTCTTTAAGATTGAGTCTTGCATCCTGGAAACGGTCTGTCTTTTTCTTGAGTTCTGCCTTTGCGGGGTCTTTAAGATATCTTTCTGCAAGAGCATCATATCTGTATGAGGGAATCATTGCCCAGATCTGGGGGCAGTTGATCATCATTTTATCAAGAATAGCGCTGATTGCACCTGTGAGAATTGCATTAACGCCTGCACGGGGAATGATGTGGAGCACAATGTTGATAAGATAGCCGAGAGTTGCATCGTCACCGAGAATGGGGGGGATGAACTGATGATATAAATATTCGTCTGCAAGGTTCCATTTTCTGTCCATCATATCGGCAACAATGTCTGTGCCGTCAAGGCAGGCAACAACGTTGATAATCTGGTCAATATCTTCGTGGCCGTGCTCGTTGAGGTAAGCGGTGAGAATTGTGCCGCCGAGTGAAACGGGAAGAAGGTTAACCTTATCGTGACCTGTCTGCTCTTTAACCATATCTATGTATTTGTCAAGCTCGTGTGCCGATTCAATGGGGTCACCAACAAGATTAAAGGTGTAAAGATAAATATGGTCTCCGCCGTATTCCTTTTCAACATTCTGAAGAGGAATCATTCTGTAAAGCCAATCTTTATCGTCATTGTTCATTTCGGAAATGGGATGATTCCATCTCTGAGTCTGAAGATTGTTAATGTGGTTACCGTTGTTATCGCACTCCTGAACCCAGAAAGCGGCACTTGCAGCTTTATAAGCTGCCTTTTCAAGACCGATGCTGTGCTGGGTTGCGATTGTTGCAAGAAGACTGCCAACAAGAGCGGGAAGAGTTCCCCAAAGCTTGCTCAGCTCAAGAATGAGAAGAGTTCCGCCAACGTGGGTGTCGCCGTTCATGAAAGGCTCGTCGTTTTCATCATAAAGGTATGTGGGTGAATGGTTGATACCGGGAAGAATAACCACGGGTGATTTTTCGCAGTCATCTCCACAGGTTGTTTTGCGGTCTGTGTTTGCATAAGCACCTGTTGCTCCGATTGAAAGCAGGATTGCAGAACACAAAATGAGCGCAATAATTTTTTTGATTTGGGTTTTCATTTTTTACGCACTCTCCTTCAGAGTATAATACATAGAATATATTAACATACATTCTGTTGGATTTCAACAATATATTGTATAAAGATTAAAATATTATATATATAATATATAAGTGTTACAATGCAATCCTTTTTGTTTCTTTTGCTTGACGAAAAAGGGGCAGTGGTGTTATTATTATAGCTGTAATTTTAAAGAGGATATGATGAAATGATTAAAAACATAATTTTTGATATGGGCGGGGTGCTGATTGATTACAACCCCGAAAAAACAATGAAAAAGCATTTTTCAGAGGAACACGGAGAAATTTTTCTGCGTGAGATATTGAGAAATTCCATATGGAATGATAAAGACAGAGGAATTATTTTCCCCGATGAGATAATGGAGCAGAAAAAAGATGTTATCCCCGCCGAAATCTTTGAAAAGGTGAGCGAAATGGTGAATAATTTTTATCCGTATATGCCGCCGTTTGAAGATATGTGCGAGGTTGTTAAGGAGCTTAAAGATAACGGATATAAGATTTATCTGCTCTCAAATGCGTCGTCTGATTTTCACGAGAGAAGAAGCGGAATTCCCGCACTTTCATATTTTGACGGTGTTGTGGTTTCTGCCGATTATAAGCTTTTAAAACCCGAAAAAGAAATTTATGAAGTGCTTTATGAAAAGTTTTCGCTCAGACCTGAAGAATGCTTTTTTATTGACGATGTTCAGAAAAACATTGACGGTGCAAAAGCAACGGGTATGATTGGTCACTGCCATTCAAGCACCGATATGGAAGGGCTGAAAAATGCTCTGCGTGATGCAGGGGTAAAAATATAAAAAAGGAGCTGAATTCAGCTCCTTTTTATGTTATATGAAGTTAATTTAAAATCTTTAATATCAACGGTGCAGTCATAGTTTCCGTGAATTTCAAATCCGATATTTGTGCCGCCTATATAAAAGTCATTTTCAGAAACCTTTCTTCCGAAGGTGTTCGATTTATTTGCTTTTTTTATTGCCTTTGCAATGTGGGGAGTAAGGTCGAGCTCAATGTGTATCCATTCATCTGAAACATAGGGCTTGCCGTTACGGAAAAGAGATTTGTTTTTGCCGCCGAAGGTATCTTTGGTTGAAACGCAGTAAATCATATTATTGCTTGCTTTATCTAATGCCCAGTAAGTGTCGGAATAACCTCTGTTGTCAAAAAGATTAATGCCAAACCAGATGAAATCCTTATCGTTTGTGCCTTTAAGATAGAAATATGCAAGGTATTGGCACGCGTTTATGCCATCGCTGTTTGTTGTATCGGTGAAATCCGAAATTTTTATATCCAGAGATAAAACCATTTTGTCGGCAGAGCAGTTATAGAATGCTTTTTTGCTTTCCGGTAAGTTATGATAATCTGCAATCGGAGACTGTTCAAGCAGAAGATGAGGCCAGTTATATTCGCCCGCTGGGCTGCCGTTATAAATATTTGCAGCGTTAAGACGCATTGAAACAGAGCGGTCATCGGGATTATATCTGACGGTTTTTGAAATGCCGTCGGTTATCGTAAAATCATCGCTTTCTGCTCTGTCTGCCCAAAGGCAGGCACCCGAATCCCATTGAGCAATCATCCAAGAGGGCGGAATAGTGCTGTCGTAATAAGAAAAAGTTCCGAGTTTAACTGAGTTGTTGTTAACAACCTCCTGAGAAAGAACCGAAAAGCCCTCGGAAAAATCATCATCGTTGAAAAGGTGTTTTGCTTCATAGGCAGAAGGGGAGCCGAAAAGAGAAGAAATCGCCATAAATAAAGCGAAAAATAAAGACAGAATTTTTGAAAGCAATTACATCACTCCTTTGTGTTATTATATCATTCCCGATGCTTTTTTTCAACATATTGTTCTTGACGGAACAAGCTGTAAAGTGGTATTATTTATCTATTAAAAGAAAAGGCAAAGCAAATGAACTGTTACACTGAAATAGCAAAAAAAATACCCGAGTTTATATCGCTTGCGAAAGCAATCAAAAACACCCGTCTGCCTCTCGGCGTGACGGGCATTTCTGCTGTCCATAAGGCGCATATTATTTCTTCGCTGTGTATGGGGCTTATGAGAAAAGCGCTTGTTATAACTGCAGACGAAGCCTCGGCAACAAAGCTCAGGCAGGATATGGAAAGCTTCGGAATAAATGCGTATCTTTATCCCGCAAGAGATTTTTCTTTCAGAACAACCGAAACCGTTTCAAGAGAATATGAGCACGCAAGGCTCAAGGTGCTTGATAAAATGCTCAAGGGCGAATATGATGCGGTTGTTCTTTCTGCAGAGGCGGCAATGCAATTCACGGTTCCGCCCTCGGTGCTGATGAACAACATCTTCTCGATAACTGCGGGCGAGGATTATGAAATTGATGAGCTTCTTCGCAGTCTTGTTGCCTGCGGATACACCCGAAGCGACCAGGTAAACGGACCCGGTCAGTTTGCTCAAAGGGGCGGTATTCTTGATTTTTATCCGCCCGATTCTGCTTTGCCCTGCAGAGTTGAATTCTGGGGAGATACGGCAGACAGCATTTCATTTTTTGAAACCGACAGCCAGAGAAGAACCGATTCTCTTGATGAAATAAGCATTACCCCCGCAAGAGAGGTGCTTATTTCCGATGAGGCGCTTGTTGCGCTTATTGAAAAACACATTTCGGGCAGCCGAATAAAGGGCGATGCCCTCAAAAATCTTCAGGATGATATAAACAAACTGAATGACGGAATCCGTCTTTCTTCAGCCGATAAATATATGCCGCTTATTTATCCCGAAAGCGCAAGCATTTTTGATTACACAGACGGCTGTATGCTGTTTGTTTGCGAAAGCTTTTCGGTAAAAGATAAATTCAATTCGGCGTGCCAGCTTATGAATGAAACGGTTAAAGGTCTTTTTCAGGACGGCATTCTCTGCAAAGGGCTGGATACTTTTTCTTTGCGTCAGCACGATTTAACAAGGATTTATGAAGATTTCGGTGCGGTTTATCTTGATAATCTGCCCCGAGGCAGTTTTGATACTCCCGTTAAGGAGCTTATAACATTCACCGCAAATCAGATAAGCCCGTGGAACGGCACTCTTTCTGTTCTTGCCGATGACATAACGGCAATCAAAAAGCAGAAAGGGCATTGCATAGCTATTCTTGCGGGCACGGATAAGGCATCAAAAACCCTTGCGGAAGACCTTGAAAATGAGGGTATTTCTGCAATATGGTGCCCCGTTCCGCCTGCTGAATTTCCGCAAAACAGCGTTTGCGTTATGCCGGGCAGCTTAACTTTTGGTTTTGAATATCCGAGTGCAAAATTTACTTTGCTTACTTACAGAAGCCGAACTCCCTCAAAAACCGTAAAATCAACCAAGAGGTCGGCTAAAAACGCATTCAATAACCTTGATGAACTTCTCAGAGGCGAATATGTTGTTCACTCGGCACACGGTATAGGCATATTTGAGGGTATACAGAGCCTTGAAGCTTCGGGAAATGTTAAGGATTATATCAAAATCCGATATGACAAAGGCGATAATCTTTATGTGCCCGTAACACAGCTTGACCAGGTTTCAAAATATATCGGCCCCAAGAGCGACGATAAACCGCTTAAACTCAGCAAGCTTGGCGGCACTGACTGGCAGAAAACCCGAACCAGAGTCAAGGGTGCCGTTAAGGAAATGGCAAAAGAGCTTATTGAGCTTTATGCCAAGAGAATAAAGATTCAGGGTCATTCATTCTCGCAGGATATTGATATGCAGAGTGATTTTGAATCAAGATTTGAATATGTTGAAACCGATGACCAGCTTCGGTGTATTCACGAAATAAAACGGGATATGGAAAAACCTTTCCCGATGGACAGACTCCTTTGCGGCGACGTTGGCTTCGGCAAAACCGAGGTTGCGCTCAGAGCTGTTTTTAAGTGCATTGCAGACGGCAAGCAATGTGCAATCCTTGTGCCCACAACCATTCTTGCACTTCAGCATTATCAGACCATTCTCAAAAGATTTGAGGGATTCCCGATAGAAGCGGGTATGCTTTCAAGATTCAACACAAAGAAAGAAACCGAAAAGGTTATAGCGGGTCTTCGCAGAGGCTCGGTTGATGTTGTTGTCGGCACCCACAGACTTATATCAAAGGATGTTCAATTCCGCGATTTAGGTCTTATTATAATCGATGAAGAGCAGCGTTTCGGAGTTGCGCAGAAAGAAAAACTTAAAACGCTTTTCCCATCGGTTGATGTGCTGACCCTTACCGCAACGCCCATTCCCAGAACTCTCAATATGGCGATGACGGGAATAAGGGATATGTCGGTTATCGAAGAAGCGCCGCAGGACAGAATGCCCGTTCAGACCTATGTTATCGAGCATAATATGGGTGTGCTTATTCAGGCAATGGAGCAGGAGCTTCGCAGGGGAGGCCAGGTTTATTATCTTTTCAACAAGGTTGAGGGTATTGAACGCAAGGCGGCGGAAATAAAAAATCTTATTCCCGATGCAACAATCGGAATTGCCCACGGAAAAATGAGTGAGGATGAGCTCAGCGAAGTGTGGCGAAGATTGCTTGAGGGTGAAATTGATATTCTTGTTTGCACAACAATAATCGAAACGGGCGTTGATGTGCCCAATGCGAACACGCTGATTATTGAGCATGCCGACAGAATGGGTCTTGCCCAGCTTCACCAGATAAGAGGCAGAGTCGGCAGGTCATCGCGAAGAGCAAGCGCTTATTTCACCTTCACAAAGGGTGTTCAGCTCAGCGAAATTGCTTCAAGAAGACTTGATGCGATAAGGGAATTTACAGAGTTCGGTTCAGGCTTCCATATTGCTATGCGTGACCTTGAACTCAGAGGCGCGGGCAATGTGCTCGGTGCAAATCAGCACGGTCATATGGAATCGGTTGGTTACGAAATGTATATCAAGCTTCTTGAGCAGGCGATAAGCGAAGAAAAGGGCGAAAAAAGCTCTGCTCCCGATAAAGACTGTGTTATCGATTTGCCGATTGATGCTCATATTCCCGATGATTATATTGAAAGCGTTCCGCAAAGGCTCCGCATTTATCGCAGAATTGCCGATATCAAAACGGATGACGATGCTTCGGATGTTATTGATGAGCTTGTTGACCGCTTCGGAGACCCGCCCGCAAGCGTTGAGGGTCTTGTGAGAATAGCTCTTCTCCGAGGCAAAGCGGCAGGTGTTAATGTTTATGAAATAACCTCGCAGGCAGACCGCATCATTTTCAAGGTTTCAGACCTTGATATGAACAGAGTTGCTTCTGCGGCGGCACATTTCAAGGGCAGATTTGTTGTCAGCGCAGGCGGCGGCAAACCGCATATTGCGGTTAAGATGCTCAAAGGTGAAAACCGTTTGAGATTAATTGAGAGAGTACTTGATTATATGAATTAAAAAAAGGCGATTATCGGATATCCGATAATCGCCTTTAATATTTTAAAATTATTTCTTCTTTGCAGCTGCTCTCTGAATAGCCTTAACAATTTCAACAACGGGAATTACAAGGAATGCAAGACCGATTGAGATGCAGTAAGCTTTTGCATCGAGGTGAACGAATTCAAACATTTCAGCGAGGAAGGGGATTTCGATAATAGCTGTGGTAAGGAGAAGTGAAGCAATCATTGCACCGTAGAGGGTGATGTTGTGTGACTTCTGACCGAATGCCATTCCGATAACCGAGCCTCTCTGTGAACGCATATTGAATGAGTGGAAGATTTCACACATTGACATTGTAAGGAAAGCCATTGTCATGCCTTCTTTACAGTCTGCAATGTTTGTGAACTGCCAGTGGCCTGTTTCAAGGAATTCGCCGATGAAGAATGCGGCAAGAGTGAGAACTGTAACAAGAATGCCCTGGTATGCAACGTCAAAGCCCATACCGCCTGCGAAAACGCCTTCTTTGCTGTTTCTGGGTTTACGCTGCATAATATCTCTTTCGGGTCTTTCAAGACCGAGAGCGAGAGCGGGAATACTGTCGGTTACAAGGTTGATGAAAAGAAGGTGAACGGGCTTGAGAATGGTGAAGTTAAGAATTGTTGCGGTGAAGATTGAAAGAACTTCTGAAAGGTTTGAACCGAGAAGGAACTGGATTGCCTTTCTGATGTTATCGTAAATTCTTCTGCCTTCCGAAACTGCGGAAACGATTGTTGCAAAGTTATCGTCTGCAAGAACCATATCAGCAACATTCTTTGTAACGTCTGTGCCGGTGATACCCATACCAACGCCGATATCTGCGCTCTTGATTGAGGGAGCATCGTTAACGCCGTCGCCTGTCATAGCGGTAATCATACCTCTTGCACGCCAAGCGTTAACAATTCTTGTTTTATGCTCGGGCTGAACGCGGGCATAAACTCTGAATTCGGTAACTCTTTCTGCGAAATCTTCATCGCTGATTTCGTCAAGCTGAGCGCCGGTGATTGCGCTTGAAGCATCCTCAATAATACCAAGCTGCATTGCGATTGCAACGGCGGTATCTTTGTGGTCACCCGTAATCATAATGGGAGTAATACCTGCTGAACGGCATTCCTCGATAGCAGCCTTAACTTCGGGACGGGCAGGGTCAATCATACCTGTAAGACCGATGAAGATAAGGTCGTTTTCAAGTGCTTCGGGAGCAAAGTCTGCGGGGGCAGCGTCATAGTTTCTGCAAGCGATTGCAAGAACACGGAGCGCCTGGTCAGCCATTCTCTTGTTATCTGCAAGAACAGCGGCTTTAACCTCTTCTGTGAAGGGAACGGTTTCACCGTTGATAAGTGCGTATTTGCAAAGGTTAAGAATAACATCGGGAGCACCCTTGGTGTACTGAACAATGCCTTCTGCAGTCTGATGAACTGTTGACATCATCTTTCTGCCTGAATCGAAGGGAGCTTCGCCGATTCTGGGGTTAGCAGCAACAAGGTCATTCTTGCTCATGCCGAGAGCATATGCATAACCAACAAGCGCAGCTTCTGTGGGTTCGCCGGTAACTTCGCCGTTTTCGTCGATATTTGCGTCACAGCAAAGAGCCATAGCTTTTGCAATAAGATTTTCGTTGTCGCCGTAGTGGTCAACAACAGTCATCTTGTTCTGAGTGAGAGTACCTGTTTTATCGGAGCAGATAATCTGTGCACAGCCGAGGGTTTCAACTGCGGTAAGCTTTCTGATAATAGCGTTCTTCTTTGACATATTGGTAACGCCGATTGAAAGAACGATTGTAACAACCGCAACAAGACCTTCGGGAATAGCTGCAACTGCAAGAGAAACGGCAACCATAAAGCTGTCAAGAATTTTTGCGATTCCAGGCATTGCACCTGTCTGGATATATGAAACAATCATCTGGTATGCGAAAAGCACAACGCAGATACCGAGAACAAGCTTTGTGAGAATCTTTGAAAGCTGAGCAAGCTTAATCTGAAGGGGAGTCTGTCCTTCTTCAGCCTGAGCGATTGCATCTGCAATCTTACCCATTTCGGTGTCCATAGCTGTTGCAACAACAACTGCTTTACCGCGTCCGTAAAGAACGGTTGAACCCATATAAGCCATATTCTTTCTGTCGCCAAGGGGAACTTCGCCGTTTTCGCCGCCTTTAAGAAGAGAGATGATTTTGTCAACGGGAACGGATTCACCGGTGAGGGCAGCTTCTTCAATTTTCATGCTTGCGGATTCAAAAATACGGCAGTCTGCGGGAACAGCATCGCCTGCTTCAAGAATAATAACATCGCCAACAACGAGGTCTTCGCTGCGAACGGAAATCTGTTTGCCGTCGCGGATAACCTTTGACATTGCGGCGCTCATTTCCTGCAAAGCTTCAATTGCGGCTTCAGCCTTGCTTTCCTGAACAACGCCGAGAATTGTGTTGATAACAACAACAACCATAATAATAACGGTATCGGTGGGGAAAACGAAATGGAAATATCCGTGCTCAAACCATTCTGTTACTGCCGAAATAATTGCGGCAACGATAAGAATGATTATCATCGGGTCGGAAAGCTGCTCCAGAATTCTCTGGAAAATAGTTTTCTTTTTTCCTTCTTTGAGCTTGTTTTTGCCGTTTTCTGCAAGTCTCTTTTCAGCTTCTGCGGAAGTAAGACCTGTTTCGGAGCTCTTCACATGGGCAAAAACAGATTCAATCTGTTCAAGGTAGAACTTCATTTTGGGCTCAATCCTTTCAAAAAAATTTTTGAGTATTAAAAAACCTCTGGCAGAGAACTTGCGTTTTCTCTGCCAAAGGTCTTGCTTCCTTTTTAGGTTATCTGCCAGATGCCGGATGGCAACGGATGTTGACAGATAAATTCAGGCTTAGCCTTAAAGCTACTCCCCTTTGACTTTATATGGTAATTTTATCACGCGATTTGTTTTGTGTCAATATTTATTGATAATAAACAAGAAGGTTTTCAACCAACGAACGGCAAAGACCCTTGTAAAGATATTCTTCATAGGTCTCTTTTTCAAGCACATTGAGTGTAACGTTGCCGTTCTGAATGTTGGGAAAAGTCTTTTTTGCGTTTCCCTGAAATCTTACGAGGTCTTCAGCAGTGTATCCGCTTTCAAAAACCGTGTTGAATGTGCTCTTTAATTCCGCGCATTCTCCTTCAACTTCTTTAACAAGAAAATTAAAAAGATAAATGCTTTCTCCGTTGGGAGTTTCTGAAAGATAAGCAATAAGCAGCTCGTTCTGATATTCCCACTCAGCTATGCGTTCATACTCTTCGTTAATAGTGAAAGCAGTATTTTTGCCGTCAGCATCTTTGGAATAAAGACGGTTTATTTCATTGAAAACATCCATTACGCCCAAAACAGTGGGTCTGAGCGTGTTGTATGTTTCCAATCTGTTGAAAACAGTTTCAAGGGTTTGCTTTATTCCCTCTGCATTCTTTATGATTTCTTCATCAATACCGTCTGAGTTCTCTGTTATGCGGCAGAGTGCGGAATACCAATCATTCATCAAATCGGTATTAAGTTCAGCCAGAAGGTCAGGGTAGTTTTCATTTATGGAAACACGCAGGTTAATGTATTCGGAAAGTATTTCGGCTTTGCTGTCGGTTGATTCGTCGGCATAAGCGGCGGCGGTGCGGTATTTACCGTCAAGTGCTTTGCCTTGGGCAAGATGAAAAAACAAAGTGTTTTTGCAAGCGAGAAATGCAATAAGGAGAACAGAAAGGGCACAGATAACCGCAGCGGCAATTTTGAGAAATTTTTTCTTGTTGCCGCCGTTCACTGCATTATTATTTTTGATTGCAGTTGTATCCATTTATGCTTCCTTTATAAGAATTTTTTCGGAATTATAATTATAGCATAATATATAAAAAGTTTCAAATATTAATCAGAAAAAATTTTTTAAAAAAATGCAAACAAATGTTTGCATTTCGCGAACATTTGTGCTATAATAGCCCCGAGGAAATATATTTTAAACAAAAACCCCGTTTTTTTAATGAAAAGAGGATGAAATATGAAACCTATAACTCCTATTCAGCAAAAAATATACGAATATCTTCTTGAAAAAGCAAAAGATAATATGACCCCCAGTGTCAGAGAAATCGGTGCGGCGGTTGGTCTGCGTTCAACCTCGTCAGTTCAGGCGAATCTTGATTCGCTTGAGGCGGCGGGCTATATCCAGCGTCCGCCTATGCTTAAAAGATGCATTAAAATTGTTGGTCAGGCAGAAAATGTTACCCACGTTCCCGTTCTCGGCACGGTAACGGCGGGCGCGCCCATTCTTGCAGTTGAAGATATTGAAGGCTATCTTCCGTTCTCAATGCCCGGTGCAGGCAGCAAAGAGCTTTTTGCGCTTAAGGTAAAGGGTGAAAGTATGCTCTGGGCTGGTATCCTTGACGGAGATATTGTTATTGTTGAAAGAACACCAACGGCAACCAACGGCGAAATGGTTGTTGCTCTTGTTGAGGATTGGGCAACGGTTAAAACTTTCTATAAAGAAAACGGCCATTTCAGACTTCAGCCTGAAAATGATGCTTATGAACCGATTATCGTTGACGAGGTAGTAATTCTCGGCAAGGTAATAGCAAGCTACAGATATTATTAAGGAAATAGCCTGTTTCAATAAGCGAAGAACAAAAGAAACCCAATAAACAGAAAATGGCTTGCAGAGGAAATTACCTTTGCAAGCCAAATTTATTTACATATGGAATTAAACTTTTAATTATATATTTCTTCTTAACATCTGCAAAGAAAAAAGGCTCTTCAAATGAAGAGCCTTTAAGTTTTTGAAAAGTTAAATTATTTAATTTCAACCTTTGCGCCAACTTCTTCAAGCTTAGCCTTGATTGCTTCTGCATCGTCCTTGGAAACTGCTTCCTTGAGAGCCTTGGGAGCGCCGTCAACAACTGCCTTAGCTTCTGCAAGACCAAGACCTGTGATCTCACGAACAACCTTGATAACCTTGATCTTCTCTGCGCCAACTTCTGCAAGGATAACGTCGAATTCTGTCTTCTCTTCAGCTGCTGCTGCGCCACCGTCAACGGGAGCTGCTACTGCTACTGCTGCTGCTGCTGATACGCCGAATTCTTCTTCTACTGCGTGAACGAGCTCTGAAAGCTCAAGTACTGTAAGTTCTTTGATTGTTTCAATCATTGCTGCAATCTTTTCTGATGCCATTTTATTTTCCTCCAATTTCAAATAAAATTTAATTTAATGTAAAATAATTATGCTTCTGCGGGAGCTTCTTCAGCTGCAGGAGCTGCTTCGCCGTTCTTATCAACAATAGCCTGGATAGCACGTGCGAATGATGCGATGGGAGCATTGAATGCGTTGCAAACTGTTGCAAGAAGAATTTCTCTTGTGGGAAGCTTTGCAAGCGAATCAATTGTTGCTGTGTCAACAACCTTGCCGTCAAGGTAACCGCTCTTTACAGAGAAGTTCTTGTGTGTTTCAGCAAACTTTGAAAGAATTCTTGCGGCTGCAGTGTGGTCCTCGGGGCTTACTGCGATAGCAGTTGTGCCTTCAAGAACATTGCAAAGGTCATCAAGACCTACGTTCTTTGCTGCAAGACCGAGAAGAGTGTTCTTAACTACAGAATACTTAATGCCTGCTTCACGGAGCTCCTTACGAAGCTTTGTGTCATCAGCAACGTTGATGCCTTTGTAATCAACAACAACACCTGCTACTGAATTCTGAAGCTGAGCGGTAAGATCTGCAACTACTTGTTTCTTTTGTTCTAAAACTTTCTCACTGGGCATTTTATTTTTCACCTCCGTAGGATTGAATGCAAATTAAAAGCCCTTTCCGCATACCGCAGAAAGGGCGTAAATACATAATGATACTGTTTTATATCAACTATGCATCCTTTCTCGGCAGGCGGTCAATTGACCTTATGCGAAAAGCACCTGCTGTCTTTAAAAGAACAGCTTAATTAGTTTAGCACATAAAAATGCGCTTGTCAAGCATTTTTTTAATTATGCTTCTTCAGCAACGTTGCCGATTTTGTTAGCGTTAACCTTTACACCGGGGCCCATTGTTGTTGCAAGAACGCAGGAACGGATGTACTGTCCCTTTGATGCTGCGGGCTTAGCCTTGATGATAGCATCAAGAAGAGTGTTGAAGTTTTCGCCGAGCTTCTCTGCACCGAAGGATACCTTACCGATGGGGCAGTGAATGATGTTTGTTTTGTCAAGGCGGTATTCAATCTTACCTGCCTTAGCTTCTGTAACAGCCTTTGCAACGTCAGGTGTAACAGTGCCTGCCTTGGGGCTGGGCATAAGACCGCGAGGACCGAGAACCTTACCGAGACGGCCAACAAGACCCATCATGTTAGGTGCTGCGATACATACGTCGAAATCCATGAAGCCTTCGCCCTGGATCTTTGCAACAAGATCTTCAGCACCAACGATTCCTGCACCTGCAGCAGCTGCTGCGTCAGCATCGGGGCCTTTAGCGAAAACTGCAACTCTTACTGTACGGCCTGTTCCGTTGGGGAGAACTACAGCACCGCGAACCTGCTGGTCAGCGTGTCTTGAGTCAACACCCAGACGAACGTGTACTTCAACTGTTTCGTCAAATTTTGCACTTGCAGTCTTTACTGCAAGCTCAAGTGCATCAGCGGGATCGTAGAGAGTTGCTCTCTCAACGAGCTTTGCACTTTCGTTATATTTCTTTCCGTGTTTCATGTTAAT
>JAZOVH010000054.1:0-28476 GCA_045658585.1 Acutalibacteraceae bacterium
TTGAAGGGCTTTGTTACAACACCGATGGTGTGGCAGCCCATTTCTTTTGCAACCGTAGCGATAACGGGAGCTGCACCTGTTCCTGTGCCGCCGCCCATACCTGCGGTGATAAATACCATATCTGTGCCTTTAAGAGCATCAGCGATTGAATCTCTGCTTTCTTCTGCGGATTTTGCGCCGATTTCGGGCTTACCGCCTGCACCCTGACCGTGAGTTGATTTTTCACCGATCTGGATTTTATGAGTTGCTTTTGAGTGCACAAGAACCTGCTTGTCGGTATTAACTGCGATAAATTCAGCGCCGAGAACGCCTGAAGTTATCATTCTGTTAACAGCGTTTCCGCCGCCGCCGCCAACGCCGATTACCTTTATCTGCACTGCACTTTCAAAATCGTAATCAATTTCAAATGCCATTGTAGTGACCTCCTATACCTTATTTAAAAAACTATATATTTAAACAGAATTATGTTACCACATTATTATTAAAAATACAAGAAGAAATTGAAAAAATCTCATTAAATTGCAAGTTTTTTTACAATTTAAATGAGATTTTTATCTTTTAATTCAAATTATGACAGAATCAATCTTCTTCAGAGGTTGTTTCTTCTTCATCCTCTTGTGTTTTATCTTCTTCAGGTTCTTCTTCGCTGTTTATTCCGAGATGCTCTGCCAACTCGGGAATATCTCTTATATCGGAAGGATAGATATATGCTGACTGCGCTATGGTAATATCCATAATGCCCGTTTTTCCGCTGTCGATGGCATTTTCTTTTTCAATTGCTCTTACGAACATTGATGCCTTCGCTTTTATATTCTGTGCATCTCCGAATTCAACAAGAATTCTGTCTTCATAAATAAGATAAATATCTGTCAGCGATTCAGCATTTATTGCCGTAATGCCTGTAAGTCCGCTTTCGGAAACTGTTGAAGCAATATCGGAAAGAAGGTTAAGAACCTTGTCTTCAACAAGCTCTTCCTTTTCATTTTTCGCAACAAACGCAATGGTTTCACCGATTTCGGTTTTAACGGGAGTCTGACCTTTTACGGGAATAATACCCTCGGGAATTCCTCCTGACATACTGAGCACTTTAAATTCATCGTTTGTTATCGCATAAATATTGCCAGCTGTTTCAACAGCATATGCCATACCCGATTCCTCAAAACGGATAACAAGCTTATCAGGTAATTTTTTTGTTATTTTAACATTTTTAAGGAAAGGCAGCTTTCTCTCTACCGATTCTTCCGCTTTATCAAGATTAATAAAAACAAGGCTCTTGTTAATCTCTATTCCGCTTGCCTCAATAACTTCCTGCTGTGTATACATACTGCTTTCATTCTGAACATTAAAGCTCTTTACTCTGAAAATAAACAGAGAGGTTACTCCGCCGACAACCGCAACTATAAAAAGAGCAAAAATGCTCACAACAAGAGCGAGCCTCATTTTTCTTTTTTTAGCCGCACGCTTTTTTCTTATTTCTCTTTCTTCCGGAGTTAAAATTTCTTTTTCCATTCCTGTCCCACCCGGTTTTATATCCTTTTTATTTTTGCTCCGAGCTGAACCAAATCTTTTTCTATTGACTGGCATCCTCGGTCTATATGATGTATACCGTCTATTACGGTTGTTCCTTCTGCGCCCAATGCCGCAACGGCAAGAGCACATCCGCCGCGAAGATCACACGCAGTAACCTTTGCCGCGTGAAGTCTGCTTGCGCCTTCAATAACCGCAACGCTGTTGTTTTCAACTCTTATATCCGCACCCATTTTTATGAGTTCAGGCACGTGTCTGAATCTGTTTTCAAAAATATTTTCATTGATAATGCTGGTGCCTCTTGCTTTGGTAAGCATAGCCATAACAACCGCCTGCGAATCGGTTGGAAATCCGGGATAAGGCATCGTTCGGATATATCTTACCCTGCGCAGTCTTTCGGGTGCTTCGATTATAAGCTCATCTGCATTGAATTCCAATTCACAGCCCGCCACCTCAAATGCATGAACAACGGGCATAATATGCTCTTTGTTTATTTTTTTTACAGCTATTTTTCCGCCCGCGCAAGCTACTGCCGCCATATAGGTTGAAGCAACTATTCTGTCGGGAATAACAGTGTGTTCAATATTATTGACACAAAATCTGCCTTCAATACGGATAACACTCTGACCCGCACCGCTTACTTTTGCGCCGCATTTAACAAGAAAATCCGCAAGGTCTTTTATTTCGGGTTCTCTTGCCGCATTTGTTATAACCGTTTCACCCGTTGCGCCGAGCGAAGCAAGCATAATATTCTCTGTTGCACCAACGCTGGGAAAAGCAAGATTTATATTGCGCCCTCTCAATCCGTTTTGTGCTCTGCATTCAAGTATGCCGCCGTTTTCGGTAATCTCAACGCCCATACCGCAAAGCGAAGAAAGATGCAAATCTATGGGCCGAAGACCTATTTCGCATCCGCCGGGCGGTGTCATTTCCGCTTTGCCGAATCTTGCAAGCAAGGCACCGAGAAAAACAATTGATGAACGCATTTCACGCATTAATTTTTCGGAAATATCAAATCTGCAGGCACCGCGCGCATCAACAATAACCGTTGTTTTTTCACGCTTGACCTTACAGCCTATGTGTTCAAGTATTTTTATTGCCGCCGTAACATCGGTCAAATCGGGGCAATTATGTATTATGCTTATACCGTTTACTGCGGCAGCTGCCGCAAGAACAGGCAAAGAACCGTTTTTTGAACCCTGAAGCACAACACTTCCGCTCAAGGCGTTTCCGCCGTCAATAACAAGTTTTTTCATACTCACGCTCCTCGGAACAGAACTACTAATATGCTATTCCGAAAGCGTAATTATTGTGAATTTATTTGGAGTGGCGGGAGTAATCCGAACTGTGTTTTTTATCGGATGATTTCCGCCTTTTCTTCGTTAAAATACTCGCAAATCCGTCAAGGATTTGCTCCGTTTTGTGCCTTGATAAGCCAAAAATCATCTCGATAAAAAATCTTCGACCTGGAAGCGAAGGATTTTAAAATGATTTTTGGATGTTGAGTGAGCAGAAAGGCTGACGCCTTTCAATCACGAAACACCGAAAAGCGTTGAAAAGACTCGCTTTCAGGCATTGTTCGGATTATTCCCGTCACTCTATTATTTCGCAAAGAGTTTCGTAAATTCTCTGTGTTGCATCGAGCACAGCCATATTTTTTGCATTTGCACCGATTTCGGCAAGTCTGCTCTTATCCGAAATAAGAGCATTTACTCTTTCCGTAAGTGAATCGGGAGTAAGGTCTTTTTCTTCAAGAATCTCTGCTGCACCGTTATTTACAAGCGCCATTGCATTATGATACTGATGATTCTCTGTTACATAAGGTGACGGAATTAATATTGAAGGCTTTCCGAGTGCCTGAAGCTCGCTGAGTGAGCTTGCGCCCGAACGGCTGATAACCAAATCCGCCGCGGGAAGAGACTTGGGAATATCGATATATTCCGAAATTCTGATGTTGGGGTTATTCTCAACATCAACGCCCTGTTCTTTAAGTTTTTCAACAAAGGCATCTCTGCCACCCTTACCCGTTGCGTGAAGAAAAACGCAATCGTTATCCTTATGTTTGTTAATAATCATGCCGAGCACGGCATCGTTAACGGGCTTTGCACCGAGACTGCCGCCCATCGAGAGAATGAGGGGTTTATCGGTTATACCAAGCTCTGCTCTCGCAAAATCTCTGTCACCCTTAAGCAAATCGCCTCTTATGGGAAGACCCGTGATAACACAAGGATTTTTGGGTTTCATATATTTCTCTGCCTGCGAAACGGTGAGCATTACCCTATCAACACTTCCCGCAAGAGCTTTGTTTGTAACACCGGGAAAAGCATTCTGCTCATGAACTGCTGTGGGAATACCCATTTTTGCCGCCATTCTGAGAACGGGGCCGCTTACATATCCGCCGAAGCCTATTACCAGATCGGGTTTGAATTCTTTGATTATTTTTTTAGCTTGTGATGATGATTTGAGAAGTTTTGAAACCGTGCCGATATTATGCTTTATTGCTTCGGGTGAAAAGCTTCTCCAGAAACCGCTGATTTCAATGGTCTTAAGCTCATATCCTGCTTCAGGAACAAGTCTTGCTTCCATTTTATCGGCGGTGCCCGCAAAAACTATTTCGGCATCGGGATGTTTTTCTTTTATATATCCTGCAGTTCCGAGAGCGGGATTGATATGACCGCCCGTTCCGCCTGCCGCTATTAAAATTCTTTTATTGCAAAGCATAGCTACCCTTCTTTCTGCTTTCTCTTGCCACAGCAAGAATAATTCCCATTTCAAAAAGCTGCAAAAGCAACGCTGTACCGCCCGAGCTGAAGAACGGAAGGCTGATACCCGTATTCGGTATTGTTGAAGTTACAACTCCGAAATTCAGAAGTGCCTGAAGCCCAACCTTAAAGGTAAGACCCATTGCCATCATAGCCGCAAATTTGCTCTTTGCCTGGCACGCGATATACATACCCATACCGACAAGAAGAACAAATGCCGCCATTATAATTACTGCTCTGAAGAAACCGAGTTCTTCGCAGACAATTGCAAAAATAAAGTCGTTCTGAGGCTCCGGAAGATACATATGCTTTTGCTTTGACTGACCGAATCCAAGACCGAAAAGTCCGCCCGAACCTATTGCATAAAGCGATTGAAGCGACTGCCAGGCTTCGCCGAGTCTTTCATCACGGGTAAGCTCACGGTTTGTTAAAAGCTTAATCCAGACCGAAATTCGGCTCTGACTGTATGAACCGAGTTCTATCTGTTCAACAAGATGATTTCCGTAAATCCATACAGCTATAATTGCAATAACTGCAACCACACCGCCGAGAACAAACCATCTCATTTTTATTCCGCCGAAGAAAAGCATAACAAGACCGAGCATTCCGATAATTATAAGACCCGAGTTATGGCTTTCGGGTATCATCAGCGCAACAACAATAAGCATCGGTATTGCATTAGGAACAACCGCCCAGGCGCTTTTCTGAATATATTTCTGATATTTTTCCATTATATAGCTCATATAGACTATGAGCGAAAGTTTTGCAATTTCAGAGGGCTGAATCGATATTCCGAAGAGACTTATCCAACGTTTGATATGATCTTTTCCGTCTTTGATATCGGGGTTTATGAGAACATAAACCATAAGCACCAAAGAAACAACATAGAGCACACCCGCGAGTTTTCTGTAAACATCAATTCTCACGTGAGACGCAAGCATCATTATCAATAAACCCGGAATGGCAATTTTAAGCTGTTCAACAAAAACGTGATAACCGCCAAGGCCGCCCTCACCCGAATGCTCGGCAAAAGACTCAACATAGCTTGCCGAAAAGAGCATTACAAGACCGAAAGCAAGAAGCGCAATTACCGATAAAAGAAAGGTCAGATTTGTCTGCCCTCTGAAAAATAACGGTTCGGGCTTCTTGATATTCTTTTTATTTCTTGAAAAGTAATAAACAAATCTGTCCGCAATAATATGCCATAAAAAAGCAAAGCCTTTGCCGATTGCAATGATTTCGTTTTTAGCGGTTCTTACCGATACCGACCACATATTTTTCAAAGAAAATCCCCGCCTCTTTTTTGAGGCAACCGATTCAGACATTTCCGCCGTTCTCCTTTCGTTAATATTAAACCGTATATCCGCCGTAATACATCAATGCAAAAGCGGCAATTCCGCCTGCGATATTAACTGCGGTAAAGACTGAAACGATTTTCTTTTCGCTCCAGCCGCAAATTTCAAAATGATGGTGTATGGGTGCCATTTTGAATATCCTTTTTCCGCCCGTTACTCTGTAATAAACAATCTGAAGCACATCGGAGGCACCTTCAATAACATAAACAATGCCCGAAATCAAAAGAATAAGCGGGCAATTAAGCGCATATGCAAGGGCAACTACCATTCCGCCAAGGAACATTGAGCCTGTGTCACCCATAAAAACTCTGGCGGGATTTTTATTCCAGAACAAAAATCCTATGCAGGCACCGAAAAGTGCACTTGCAAGCATTGAAAATCCGAAATATTCTTTAAAAACAGCTATCGCACCGAGCGACACCGCCGTTGTTGCGGTAACACTTGCGCAAAGCCCGTCAACGCCGTCGGTAAAATTAACTGCATTGATTGCCGCATAGATAATAACAATACCGAATATCCAGAAGAAAAATCCGATTTCAACAACGCCTATAAACGGAATGAACATATAGGGCTGACCCTGCATTGACATATAAAGGCTTGTGAGATAAGACAGTATAACCGCAAGCTGTGCGGCGGTTTTTTGTTTGATAGTAAGCCCGAGATTCTGATGCTTTACAACCTTGATATAATCGTCAACAAATCCGATAAGACCGAAAGCAAGAGCCATTATTATTCCGCTCACAAGCTTTGTATACATCTCGGATTTAACAAGACTGCCTTCGCCGACAATATCGCCGCCCATAATTTTATCGGTTACAACCGTAACAATAACCGCAGCACAAAGACCGATTATAAACATTATGCCGCCCATTGTTGGCGTGCCTTGCTTGCTCATATGCCATTTGGGGCCGATATCAAGAATGGTCTGCCCGAATTTAAGCTTTCTGAGCCACGGTATCATAACAAAACCGAGAATTGCCGTAACAGCAAGTGCCGACGCACCTGCCAGAATATGAGCGGTTATAATATTCATCAATAAAGACCCTTTCAGTTATTTTTGTCTAAATTTTCATAAACAGCAAAAATAACTTCCTCTAATTTCATACCTCTGCTTGCTTTGAACAGAACCGCATCATCAGCTTCCAGCATTTCGGAAAGTCTTGACGAAAGCACTTTTTTATCGGTAAAGCTTTCAACGGTTTCAACTCCGTTTTCTCTTGCACCTCTTGCAGCTTCAAAAGAACGCTCTCCGTAAGTAAACAAAACATCAATACCGTTTTCAGCCGCTTTAACACCAACTCCGTAATGAGCACTTTCACTAACGGAACCGAGTTCAAGCATATCGCCGATAACGGCAATTTTTCTTTTTGAATTCATTTCACCCAGAACAGCCATTGCCGCCGCCTGAGAATCGGGGCTTGCATTATAGCAATCCTCAATAAAGGTTATTCCGCACTTTTTATTTATTCTTTGGCGCATTCCTGCGGGAACATAACCTTTGAGTGCTTCGAAAGCCTGCTCGGGTTCAATATCAAAAAACTGCCCCGCACTCACCGCACAAAGAGCATTATAGATATTGTGTCGGCCCGGGAAAGGCAGGCTCACCCTGCCCGTGCCGTTTCCGAAATCAACACTCATTGCGATTTCGTTTTCTTTGGAGGTTATATCAAATGCCTTAACATTACATTTTTCGTTTTCAATGCCGTAATATTTCACGGGGTGAGCACCCGGTCTTACGGTAACGAGCATATCGTCATCACCGTTGAGAATAATCGGAGCATCGCTCTTCATTCCTTCAAGAATTTCAAGCTTTGCACGCAGAATGCCCTCTCTTGAACCGAGCATTTCAATATGAGAAACGCCGATATTTGTTATTATTGCAACATCGGGTTTCACCGCTTTTGTCATTCTCGAAATCTCTTCAAAACCGCTCATTCCCATTTCGATAACTGCGGCTTCATGAGTTTTTTCAAGCCTGAAGAGTGTTAAAGGAACACCGATTTCGTTGTTGAGATTACCCTCATTTTTAAGGGTGTTATATTTTGAAGAAATAACGGCGTGAACCATTTCTTTTGTTGTTGTTTTGCCCACACTACCGGTTATGCCGATAACCTTTATGTTAAAAAGGCTTCTGTAATAACCAGCCAGATCAAGAAGAGCAAGTCTTGTGTTTTCAACAAGAATCTGCTTTTCTCCGAGCCCGCAGTCTCTCTCACAGATAACGGCTTCGGCGCCGTTTTCTATTGCCTTTGCGGCAAAATCGTGACCGTCAAAATTTTCGCCTTTAATAGCTATAAAAAGACAGCCTTTTTCAATTTTTCTTGTATCGGTGCAAACACAGGCAAAGCTGCCGTTAAGCTCTGTTTTTGAGCCTACCGCAGCCGCCGCTTCTTTAAAAGTCATAGGCTTCATTTCAAGCCCTCCGCATTTTCGGAAAGTATTTCTGCAACAACCTTGCGTTCATCAAAATCAATTTTTCCGCTTGCAAGAATCTGATAAGTTTCCTGACCCTTGCCCGCAAGAATGAT
The DNA here is from genome assembly GCA_045658585.1 of Acutalibacteraceae bacterium. Classification (GTDB taxonomy): domain Bacteria; phylum Bacillota; class Clostridia; order Oscillospirales; family Acutalibacteraceae; genus CAG-177. The sequence goes on from JAZOVH010000054.1 coordinate 8,173, forward strand.
TATATCCCCCGCCTGAGCGGTTGCCATTGCTTTTCTGATTGCATTCTTTCTGTCAGGCTCAACAATCACTTTTTTTGCGTGCTTGCTTACACCCGCAACGATATCTTCGATTATTGCATCGGGGTCTTCTCTTCTCGGATTATCCGATGTTATAACCGTAACATCCGAAAGTCTTGTTGCGATTTTACCCATAAGAGGTCTTTTGGTTTTATCTCTGTCGCCGCCGCAGCCGAAAACGGTAATCACTTTGCCCTGCGTTATTTCGCGAACGCAGGAAATAACATTTTCAAGTCCGTCGGGAGTGTGTGCATAGTCAATAAGAATTGTGTAAGGCTTATCGGCGGGAACAACTTCCATTCTGCCGGGAACACCCGTGCAGCATGCAAGCTTTTCTATAACGGTTTTGAAATCAAAGCCGAGTTCAATAAGGCAAACCGCCGCACCCATTGAATTATAAACCGAGAATTTTCCGGGAACGGCAAAATTAACTCTGCCGATATCGCCCGTTGTTACAAGCTCATATTTAACGCCCTGAGCAGTATTTCTGATATTCTTTGCGGAATAATCGCAGTTATTGTTTTCAACAGAAAAAGTAACATTTCTGCATTCGGTTCCCGAAAGCATATATTCTGATGCTTCATCATCAATATTCACAACTGCAAGGTCGGCATTTTCAAAAAGCATATGCTTTGCCGCCTGATAGTTTTCAAAGCTTCCGTGATAATCAAGATGGTCCTGAGTAAGATTTGTGAATATTGCCGCGGCAAAATGAACGCCGTCAACTCTTCTCTGGTCAAGTGCCTGCGAAGAAACCTCCATAACGCAGTATTCACAGCCCGCTTCAACCATCTGTGCAAAAAGTGAAAACAGTTCATAGCAATCGGGGGTTGTGAGCGATGCGGGATATTCTTTATCTCCGACAATATTTTTAACAGTACCGAGCAAACCGTTTTTATATCCGAGCGAATCAAGCACGGATTTGAGAATAAAGCAGGATGTTGTTTTGCCGTTGGTGCCCGTTACACCGATTATTTTGAGTTTTCTTTCGGGGTGACCGTAAAATTCGGCACAAAGGCGGGCATAAGCAGCTCTTGTGTTCTTGACAAGAATCTGATTTTTAAGACCTAAATCCTTCTGAACAACAACTGCAGCCGCTCCGTTTTCAAGCGCTTCGGCAGCCTTTGTGTGTCCGTCAAAATGCTTGCCCTCAATGCATATAAAAATGCAGTTTTCCTTTATATTGCGGGAATTATCGGTTATAAAGCTAACCTCTGCATCCTCAAATGTGCCAACATATTCGAGCTCTTTTACAAGCGCTTCAAGTTTCATCTTCTGTCCTCCTGTGTGCTGACTAATCAGCCAAGTCGTCAACACCTACGGTTGATTCAAAATAAACCGTAACCGTTGTTCCGTATTCAACTTCATTTCCCGCTTCTATGCTCTGGCTTCTGGAAATGATTTCGCCTTCATTCAAAGCATTGCCTGAAATGCGTATATTTAAACCTGATGATATTGCATATTTATTTGCCTGCGACAAGGTCAGACCCTTAAGGTCGGGCACGGTTGTCATAAGCTGCTGTGCGTTCTGTTCCGTATAAAGAACAACCACGCCATCTTTGGGAATTGTCTGGTTATATGCAGGCATCTGGCTGATAACGGTATCGCCCTTGCCCGAAACTTTAACCGAAAAACCTTCTGCTTTAAGCTTTGCCTTTGCATCTTCAACCGAAAGATTAACAAGGTTGGGTGTGTTTGTGTCAAGGAAAGCTATTTCGTCATCGGAATACTGTCTTTCAACGCCCATATATTCAAGCGTTTTTTCAACAACCTGAGCCGCAACGGGGGTGCAAATCTGTCCGCCGTTGATTCTTGTACCCTGAGGCTCATCAATCATAATAAGAACGGCAATTTCGGGGTCATCCGCAGGTGCAAAGCACGCAAACGAAGCAATATAAATACCTGATTGGTTATATTTCTGCGATGTACCCGTTTTGCCCGCTACTTTATAGCCCGCAACATATGCGTTCTTGCCCGTTCCCTTTGTAACAACCGCTTCCATCATTCCTGAAACCGTTGAAGCTGTCTGCTCCGAAATAACCTGACGTCTTACCGTAGGCTTGGTTTCGGAAATAACATTTCCGTCTGAATCAAGCTGTTTTGCCACAATATAAGGAGTCATAAGATAGCCGCCGTTTGCAATTGCGCTTACTGCGGTTATCATCTGAATCGGGGTTACCTGAAGCGACTGACCGAAAGCGCAGCTTGAAAGCTCAACTATGCCGAGGTTTTCTTCTGTGTAATAGTTATATCCCGCCTTGGGAAGGGTTTCTGCAGGAAGGTCAATTCCCGTCTTCTCCGTAAACCCAAAGGCTTCAAAATATTCATAAAACTTTTCGCTGCCGAGCTTCTGGCCCATATTTATAAAGAACGGGTTGCAGGAATTCATCAGACCTTCGGTAAGATTCTGCGTTCCGTGGCCTTCACGCTTATGGCATCTCATAACTTCACTTGCAACCTTGGCACTGCCCGTGCAGGTGAAGCTCGTTTCGGGAGAAACAACATTTTCTTCGAGTGCCGCCGCAAGAGTTATGGTTTTGAATACCGAACCGGGATAATAAATGTAACCTACCAAAGGATTTCGCCATATCTGATAAAGCATATTGTTTCTTATCGAAACTCTTCTTGCAGATGCCTGAGCCTCTTCGTCATCGGGATATTTATTGATAATTTCCTTTCTCTGGAACTCATCAAGAGCCTCTGTGTCGGGATTGTCGCCTTCTTTTGCTATATATTCATAATCCGCTTCTTCAAGATGCTGGGGATTGTTAAGATCAAAACTGTCTATGCAGGCAAGCGCTTTTACCGCGCCTGTGTGAACATCCATAACAACGCCGTAAGCACCCATTCCGCCGCTTTCTTTGTAAGCCTCTTTAAGACTTTCTTCAAGATATCTCTGAACAACTTCATCAACCGTAAGCACAAGACTTGTGCCCATTTCGGCATCATAAACGGTTTCAAACTCGTCATCCATAACCTCGCTGTTACCGTTTTGCGCCGTTATTATTCTTCCGGGAATGCCTGAAAGCTCTTCGTTATAATAATTTTCAAGTCCCTCTCTGCCTTCGCCGTCATCATTGGTAAAGCCGATAACGTGAGATGCAAGATTTGAATAGGGATAATATCTTTTAACATCGGGGTCTATTCCTATAACCGTGCTGTATTTAATTTTCTTGGTTTCCTGAACGGGATTGCCCTTTGAATCGGTTGTGTAAACACTGTATTTATAAGGCTCATCAAAAAGCGCCGTTACCGCTTCTTTTTCAGCAAATTCAACACGGCGTTTGATAACCATATATTTATATCCGCTCTTGTTCGCCTTATCGAGAATACTTTCATATTCAACTCCCGTTATTTCTGAAAGCTTGCGGCAAACATCTTTTTTGAAGTTTTCGTTAACCTCGTCACTTCTGTCGTCATTATGAATTTCGTGAGGATTTAAATATATTTTCCAGACGGATGCACTTTTGGCAAGAACGGTGCCGTTTGCATCATAAATAATTCCTCTTTCGGCATCTATAACGGTATCGTAAAGCTGATTTTTCTCTGCTTGTTCCTTATAATAATCGCTGTTGAAAATCTGAATTCTTGCAAGGTTACCCGCAACAATTCCGATAAACACTGTAAGAACTGCAAAAACCGCTTTTGCCCTCATATTGAATCTTGCTCTGGGCGACTTTCGCTCTGTTTCTTTTTTCTTTTTTAATAAAAACAACTTTATATTGTTATTTGCCAAAGCAAGTCACCCTTTCAGAAAAAAATGCCGTCTCAAAGCAGATTTGCAACATAGAATTTATTAATCCTAACTGTTTTTTATCCGCCAAATTGAGACAGCCCTGATTTTACTATATGCTTGTTACGGTATTGCATATGCTAATTAAAGCAGACAAAAAACTTTCAAGTTTAATTGTCTGCTTTAATTTCAGCATTAACAGTATCGCCACCGGAAACAACTACTTTGTCGCCATCCCTGTCATCAAAGTAATATATCTGGTAACGCTCTATTTTTTGCATTCCCAAAACATTTACCGCATAGTCCTCAACTTTTTCGCGGGACATCAAGGCGTTAAGTGCCATATTAAGTCTTATGTTTTCGCTCTTTGCTTCATCAAGCAAAATTTCTTTTTCGTTTGCCAGCGCCTTGAGTTCATAAACATTAAGTCTGGCAGAAAGAACACCGACAAAGAGAGAGAACATCACCAGAATAACAGCAAAAATCTTGAGCGCCTGCTTTGTTTCCGCCATTGTTTCGGCACGCGTATTTGCAACAGCTGAAGCTTTTGGTTTTGCCGAAGGCTTTTCTTTTTTCTGCGGTTCAGGCTCGGGCAAATCAATTACGGGAATTGCTGTTGAAAACGCCTGCGAACCGAACAAGCTCAGGTCATATGCTTCGCTTCTGTTATACTCCGTCATTTTCTCTCCTCCTCTCTCAAGTGTTATATATTATTAATACATATATTAATCAAGTTTTTCCGCCGTGCGAAGTCTTGAACTTCTGCAGCGGGGATTTTCTTCAAGTTCCGTTTTGCTCGGAGTTACTGCCTTGAACACTTTTGCCGCCGCTTTGTTGCCGCATACGCAGACGGGAAAATTCTTCGGGCAAGTGCATCCTTTTGAAAGCGGTGCAAGCGCCTGCTTTACCGTTCTGTCTTCAAGCGAATGGAAGGTAATAACACTCACCCTTCCTCCAACCTTAAGGCAATCAAACATATCGGTAACGGCATTTCCGAGACCGTCAAGCTCACCGTTGACATATATTCTTAATGCCTGGAAAGTTTTTCTTGCAGGATGTCCGTCGCGCCTTGCGGCGGCGGGCATTGCGGATTTGATTATATCCGAAAGTTCGAATGTTGTTTCGATAGGTTTAATCTCTCTGGCTTTTACGATTGCTCTTGATATCGACGGAGCAAATTTTTCTTCGCCGTATTCAAAAATTATTTTCTGAAGTTCCTGCTGCGAAAGAGTGTTTACCGCCTGTGCCGCACTCATTCCCGAAATTGACATTCGCATATCAAGCGGAGCATCGTGATGAAATGAAAATCCTCTTGAAGGCTCATCAAGCTGATGTGAGCTTACGCCGAGATCGGCAAGCACGCCGTCAACCTTATCAATACCGAGCGAAGCCAGAATGCTTTTTATATTAAAGAAATTATCGTGAACAACCGTTACGCAACCGAACTTTGAAAGTCTTTCTTTAAGAATTTCAATCGCTTCGGGGTCTCTGTCTATGGAAATAAGCCTGCCGCCTTTTAATCGGCTTGCTATTGCACTCGAATGACCGCCGCCGCCCGAAGTGCAGTCAACATAAATCCCGTCGGGCTTAATATTGAGTGACTCAATTGTTTCGTTGAACAAAACGGGAATGTGATGAAACTCGCCGCTCATCGCTCACCCTCCGCATCGTCAAAATCATTTGAATAGCTTGTGTCGCTGAAATCAAAATCGCCGCTGTCGTTATATTCATCCCAGATATTTTTATCCCAGAGCTCAATTCTGTTATCCATACCAACAACAATCATTTCTTCATTGAGCTGTGCGAATTTTTTGAAATCTTCTTTAAGGGATATTCTTCCCGACTTATCTACCGAAGCAAGGTCTATTCTGTTTGCAAGCTGGCGCTGTGCCCTCGCCTGCATTTCGCCTTTATATGTACGAACGATTCCCTTGCTGAATCTGTCATATTCTTTTTCGGAGAATATGAGCAGGCAGGGATCGTTGTGAAGAGATTTCATAATAACAACGGGGCTTCCCAACTCATTTCTGAACTGAGGCGGTATTGACATTCGGTTAACCTGGTCAAACTTTCTCATTTCTGTTCCTATAAACGATGACATTTTTCCGCCTCCCTTTCGAATGAATTTTTGTGGATTTTTTAACCAAAAGCTCCCTTTGCCTCCCTTGAACGTTTAGATTATATAATATAAAATTCAAGAATACAAGCCTTTTTTGAAAAAATTTTTATTTTTTTTCGGCAAATTTCATCGGTTTTTTTGAAAAATTGCGTCTCAGCGCTCCAATATACACAAGATATTGAAAAAGGCATTTTTCACGCTGTTAAAATCAGCATATCTTCGGGCTTGATTCCTTTCTGAAGCGCACAGTTTATCGCCAGCGATGTAAGCTTTGCGGCGCGTTCAATCATAAGGTCAACCTCTCGCGGGGTAACCATCATCGTTTTTGCCTCATCCTCAACCTCATTTGTTCCCGAATAATCCGAAACAAGAGTTGCTGCATCAACAACTGTGGGAACTCCTATTGCTATAACGGGTACGCCCAACGTTCTTTCGCTTATTTCTTTTCTTGAATTTCCCACTCCCGAACCGGGCACAATCCCCGTGTTACACATCTGCACGGTATTACCGAGTCTTGAAACACTTCTTGCCGCAAGAGCATCAACGGTTATAACAACATCGGGTTTAAGCGTTTTTACCGCCCCTTCAATAAGCTCGCTCGCCTCCGCACCCGTTTCACCCATAACCCCCGTTGAAAACGCGCTTACACTTCTCAAGCCGTCAAGACCCGTGCTTTTGAGTAATTCCCCGGTTATATGGCGGGTTGCAAAAATCATTGATGCACATTTCGGCCCGAGTGCGTCGGGTGTTATTCTTATATTGCCGAGACCCGCAACAAGAACACTCCCCTCTTCGGGAATCATTCTTTTCATTTCATCGCACAGCGCCTCAAAACTGTCATCAATAAACTGAGCATGTTTTGCAAAAGGCGTTACCTCAACGGTAACATATCTGCCAACAGGTTTTTCAACAACCCGTGCACCTTTTTCGTTAACAACATCTATTCTTGAAACCGTTGCACCTTTGGCATCAAAGCGTTCAATTTCAATTCCTTCAATGTTTTTTTCTCCTAAAAACTCGCACCTTTCGAGCGCTAAATCTGTTCTGAAATTCATAATTTTATTTTCCTCTTGATTTTTTTTGAATTTTTTAGTAATATAAATGCGATAATTTGAAATATTTTTTAAAAAAATTCTTGCAATTTACAAAAAAATGTGATAACATATCAAGCTGTATGAAGAAGGAGGTGCCATTATGCCCAATATTAAATCAGCTAAAAAGAGAGTTATCGTTAACAAGACCAGAGCTGCAAGAAACAAGTCTCGCAACACTGCTCTTAAAACTGCTATCAAAAAGGCTCACGCAGCCGCTGAAGCAAACGCTCCCGAGACCGCAGTTCTCGTAAAAGAGGCTATCAAAAAGGTTGACCAGGCTGCAGCTAAGGGTCTTCTCCACAAGAACAACGCTGCTCGCAAGAAGTCAGCTCTTGCAAAGCTTGCAAAATAAGCAAATACGAAAAGATAACCGTGGTTGTAAAATTTTTATGACCACGGTTGTTTAATTATTGACAATCTATTTCATTTAAGCTATAATTTGCTTGTAAATAAAATTACGGAGGTTAGTTCAATGGAAACCTTAAAGAAAGTTCTTAAAGTTATCGGCATTATCGCTGCCATCGCAGGTGTAGCCGCAGGCATCTATTTCGCAGTTAAAAAGTTCCTTGAGAAGAAAAACAGCACTGCAGATTGCGAAGAAAACTACGTTTCATGCTCATGCTGCGAAGCTGAAGCATAAAAACCGCATATTTAAAGGCTCTGTTTAAAAACAGGGCCTTTTTTATTTTTCTTTCGGCTTTGAAACAAACGAAGCGATAAGCCCGCAGATTATTGCAACCGTAACTCCGCCCGATGCCGCGGTAAATGCTCCTGTTATTATTCCTCTTGCTCCCTGCTCTGAAATTGCTTTTTCAATTCCTTTTGCAAGAGTATATCCGAATCCCGTGAGCGGCACACTCGCCCCCGCCCCCGCCCAATTATAAAGAGGCTCGTATAAACCTACTGCCGTCAGAAAAACTCCAGCAGTAACAAACAACACGAGAATTCTTCCGGGAGTAAGCTTTGTTAAGTCTATAAGAATCTGACCAATCAGGCAAATTGCTCCGCCGACCAAAAATGCTTTTAATAAATCCGTCAAAATATCCATAAATTTGCCTCACTCACATTTTTTAATTTTAGTATCCTCTAAAAATTTCTTAATATTCCGCTTTTATTTAAAATAACTATTGACAAAACTCACGAATATTAATAATATTTATATTGTGGTTTCCGGGGGGAAACAATAAATCAAATTTTAAGGAGAAATATCATGGTATTCGAAAAACTCAAAAAAATCATCAGCGAACAGCTTGAAGTTGACCAGAGCATCATCACAGAAGGTGCATCAATTACCGGTGAGCTCGGCGCAGACAGCCTTGACCTTATCGACCTTGCAATGTCAATCGAAGATGAATTTGACATTGAGCTTTCAGACGAAGCACTTGAGAAGATCAAGACAGTAAGCGACCTTGTTGCTTATATTGAGGACAGAACATAATCGGATAACATATCTTTTAACGCAGCGGTTTTATCGCTGCGTTTTTGTTTTTGACACGGAGTTTTCTCTGTGATATAATTAAATCAGGGTGATTAATATGATTTTAAAGAACGCAACAATATGCAACAAGAATTTTGATTTTGAAAAAGCGGATATTGAAATTAAAGACGGCAAAATAGTGCACATCGGCAACCTCGAAGGAGAGCATCTTGATTTTTCAGGTTGCGTTATTCTGCCGGGATTTATTGATATTCATATTCACGGAATTAATATGGCTGACGCAACCGACGGCAAACCCGAGTCTGCGGCAAATATGAGCAAATCGCTTGCAAAGCACGGAGTTACTTCATTTTGCCCTGCCACAATGACAATCCCCGTTGAAGAAATAGTAAAGAGTTTTGAATACATCGCAGACACAATGGGCAAAGAAGAGGGCGCCTATATTCACGGCATTAATATGGAAGGCCCCTTTATCTCCCCTGCCAAAAAAGGTGCCCAAGCCGAAGAAAATATAATTGAGCCTGATTTTAAGCTTTTTGAAAAGCTTAACGCAATATGTCCCGTTAAGCTTGTTGACATTGCACCCGAAATAAACGGTGCCGACGAATTTATAAAAAAAGCAAAAGATATATGCACCGTTTCTGCCGCACACACAACCGCAGACTATGCTTGTTTACACAGCGCCATAGAGAACGGTATTTCACACGCAACACACCTTTATAATGCGATGAACGGACTGACCTCCCGAGAGGCAGGCGCAGTCGGTGCAGTGCTTGACAGCGACAGCGTGACAGCTGAATTAATCTGCGACGGTATTCACATAAGCGAGCCCACTCTCAGAATTACTTTTAAAGCACTCGGCGAAGACAGAACCGTTGTTATAAGCGACGCTATGATGGCAGCGGACCTCGAAGACGGCGAATACACACTCGGCGGTCAGCGCGTTATCAAAAAAGGCGCCGCAAGACTTGCCGACGGCACTCTTGCCGGCAGCGCAACAAATCTTTTTGAAGAATTTCAGAATATCATTGAATTCGGCATTCCTGTTAAGCAGGCAATCAAATCCGTTTCAATAAATCCTGCAAGGGTTATCGGCGCAGATAAAATCACTGGAAGCATTGAAGAAGAAAAAAATGCTGACCTGCTGGTTTTATCCGAAGATATGAAAATGATAAAAGCCGTTTTCGTTAAAGGCAAAAAAATTATATGAAAATAACCTGCCGTGTTAAAAGCGGCAGGGTTTTATTATATATAATATAATATATTATATAATTTATATATATTTATATTATAAATGAAATGTTTCTTGCAATATATATTTATAATATAGTGTATAATTTAATTTATATACATAAAAATATGCAGTAAAGCTGTTTCACTTTACATATTTGAGGTGTAAAGTTTAAAAACTTTCATATGTGGATAACTCCGTGGAAAATGTGGATAACTTCAACGAATTTTTCTTTATAAGCATTAAAAGCGTAAAGTTTTCCACTTTACAAGCGTTTTTATTTCCAAATCAGCATAATTTTATGCAGTATATACTGTATAACTGTGTGGATAAGTTTTGCAAGTTAAAGTGATTTTTCCGTCATTTTTGGTGAATACAATAAAAAACGCATTGAAAGAACAGATTGTTTTTTCAATGCGTTTTTATTCTTATTTTTACATAAATATGCCGTTTTTGCTCTGCGAAAATTCTGCCGAGCCATCCTCTTTTATACGGGTTACGGTCACACCATGGTTCCAATATTTTTCGGGAACATCTTTTCTTTCTCCGTAATGATACAGATTATAACAAAGCTCCTGATTATAAACCAGATAAATTCCTTTGTAACGTGCACACCAATCGTTAACGTGGTCGTGTCCGCTGAAAACAGCCTGAGTGCTTCCCTTTTCAAGGAACGCATCAAACAAACCGCTGTTATAAGGTGAACTGCCAACGCTTTCAAGCATTTCGCCGTAAAGAATTTCGCACTCGCCCGTAGGTTCATAAACTCCGTTACCGTTATCTTTAAAAGCAAGCTCATATTCTTTAATGGGGATATGCATATAAGCCATTGATTTGAAATCGCCGTATTTCGCTTTCAATGAATCGATTTCATTTTTATAGAAATCAATCTGTTCTCTCTTTATGAAATCATAACCCTGAATATCTTTGGGAAGTCCGTATTGCTCGGTATATTCTTCTCTTATATCGCGACCCGAATCAAACATAAAAAGAGCCTGCCTGAGCTTGCCGTTTTTGCCGTGGATTCTGACCGAATAGTTGCCATAGCCAAACAAATCTTTGGGGCCGTGCTTTGCAAGACAATGCTCATAATCAGAAAAGCTTTTCATCATAAGGTACTTGTAAAAGCCCTTTTCTTCTCTTACCTCGTGGTTACCGAAAACAATAGTCCAGTAAACACCGATTTTTTCCATCATCTGTGCAAACTGAATGGCATCAATCTGCTGGAATTTTGAAAGAATAATATCACCCGTCAGAACAACAAGGTCGGGTTTGATTTTTTCAAGATGCTTAACAAAATAATAAATTGTTTTATAGTTAAGATCATGGTTTGTATCAATATGAAAATCGGTGCTTGAAACGATAACAAAATCCTCATCGGTTATGTTTCCGTTTTCATCAACCTTTGCAATATCGGTTGAATATTCGTTTTCGGAAAGCACTTTAACTTTGCTTCCTATATGTTTGGGATTTGCTCTGCTGCAAAAAAGAGCCTTTGGATATTTGCCGCCTGAAGCTTTGAAAACAACACTCTCCGCCGCAAGCCAGATTTTTATCAGACTCTGTCTGACAAAAGCCCATAAATTATACATAACATATCAACTCCAATCCCAATTATTATATTTGTTTCACTTTTTAAAGTCAACATCCCCCGAGGAATTCTTTAGGAATTTTATTTTGTTCGGTTGCATATTATCTATTACACAATGTTATTTTTTAAAAATTTGACGGATTTTGCAAATAGATTTTTACAATTTATTGTGTTTGTTGCTATTGACAGCAACAATATATTGTGGTATTCTGTTGGTGAAATAAAAAATTCGAAAAAATCGAACATTTGTGTTGACAAACGAATGTTCGTCTGCTATAATGAAATCACAGAACAAATGTTTCCACTCGATGTAAGGGGGATTTAAATATGTCAAACGCAGATATCATCAGAACCGCTCTTGAATTTGCTGCCGCAGTTGCAGTTGTTTTATGCTTCGTTTTCGAAAAGAAACTCATAAAATTCGAAACAAATATTGCAAGATTTTTTAAAGCTGTTGCCCGCACCTACCGCGCAAACAAGCAGCAGAAGCTCAGCTATGCATACGCAAGCGCAAATGTGCAGTCAAGAGCTCCCTCAGACCTTGAAGAGGATTTCGAAGAGGTTGTTGCTTTTACTGTTATCAACGGCGGCAAAAGTTCAGAAAGAGTAGCATAAAGTGCAAGTTTATATAAAAATCAGGCATCGGTTTTATTTACCGATGCCTGATTTTATTATTTCATATTATTTATATTAAGCAATCTTTGTTTTTCATCCCACAAATCCTGAGAAAGGTCAACATAATAGTTATGGGGATTTTCAAAACGGGTAACCTCATCCCAGAGCGTGTCAACCTGAGCCTTGCAATAAGCCTTTATTTCGTTTATATCTTTCTTCTGATATACACACTCGCCTTTTGCAAAAACAGGCTCCAGAAGCTCTCTTGCAGTGAAGTTGGTTACTTCTTTGCGTTTCCATGTGTAGTCGGGGTCAAAAAGCTCATAGGGCTTTGTTTCATCAACAAACTCCTTGGAAAGCGTCATAAGGTCTGCTATAGCCTTGCCCGTTTCGTTATCGTAAAGTCTGTAAACTCTCTTATTACAAGGCGTTGTTATTTTCTGAACATTTTCGCTGAGCTTGATTTTAGGAATAACCTCTCCGTCTTTTTCAACAGCAACAAGCTTATAAACACCGCCGAGAACTGGGCTTGATGATGATGTTATAAGTCTTTCGCCAACGCCGTAGGAATCAACCTTTGCGCCCTGACGGTGCATATCTCTGATTATATATTCATCGAGTGAGTTTGATGCAACAATAGAACAATCGGGATAGCCTGCTTCATCAAGCATTTTTCTTGCCTTTCTTGACAAATAAGCAATATCACCGCTGTCAATTCTTATTCCTTTCGGTCTCTTGCCCATAGGCTTGAGAACCTCGTCAAAGGTTTTGATTGCGTTGGGAATACCTGATTTTAAAACATTATAGGTATCAACAAGCAGAGTACAGCTGTCGGGATATTCTTTTGCATATGCCTTGAAAGCTTCAATCTCGCTGTCGAAAAGCTGAACCCAGCTGTGTGCCATAGTACCAAGAGCAGGAACCCCGAAAAGCTCATCAGAAATTGTGCAGGCTGTGCCTGCGCAGCCGCCGATATATGCTGCTCTTGCACCGTAAATTGCGCCGTCAAAGCCCTGCGCTCTTCTTGAGCCGAATTCCATTACCGCCCTGCCCTCTGCAGCACGGGAAACTCTGTTTGCCTTTGTTGCAATAAGGCTCTGATGGTTTATACATAAAAGCACCATTGTTTCAATAAACTGAGCCTGAATAACAGGCCCTTTAACCTTAACAATGGGTTCACCCGGAAAAACGGGAGTGCCTTCGGGAATAGCCCAGACATCACATTCGAAATTAAAGTTCTTTAAGTAATCAAGAAATTCTTCTCCGAAGCCCTTGCCTCTGAGGTAATCAATATCCTCATCGGTAAAATGAAGATTTGAAAGATATTCAACAAGCTGTTCAAGACCCGCAGCTATAACAAATCCGCCGCCATCGGGAACCTTACGGAAAAACATATCAAAATAAGCAACGGTATCTTTAAAGTTATTTTTAAAATAACCGTTTGCCATTGTTATTTCATAAAAGTCGGTAAGCATAGTGAGATTTCTTGCAAGTTTTTCATTATTCAAGATTATCACTTCCTTTTCTTTATTATGAATTATTTTATTGAGTTTTACAATATACTTTTCAAACAAAAAAGTCAACACCCGCAAACAAATTTTAAACATAATTTATTTTCTTTGTTCAACTTAACTTTTCTGACTCATCGTTAAAAAAGCAATAATATATCCTTCAAAAAACCAAAAAACTATTGCATTTTTATACAAATTATGATAATATAATACCCGTAGAGCGCAAATAATGCGTATAGTTTAAATGATATTGCAAAATTTATACTTTTTGTATAATTTAGCAAAGATTCCTTTTCAAACGGCACTCAGGAGGTACTATTTATGAGAATCAGAAAGCAGGCACTTGGCGACAGAAACATTGTTGGTGCCAAAGTAGAAGCAAGACGCAAAGAAATCAACATGAAGCAGAAGGATTTGCTCACTCAGCTTCAGATTAAAGGAATAGATTTAAATGCATCGGGTCTTTCAAAGCTTGAAGGTCAGCTTCGATATGTTACCGATTTTGAAATCAAGGCTCTTTCCGAAGTTCTTGATATGAGCGTAACCGAACTTCTCGGTATTGATGAATAAACATAAAAGCCGCATCTTAAAGATGCGGCTCTTTTTTATCTTGTTATCCCCTCTTCAACTGCAATATGCGCACAGATTTTGAGGAGTTCTGTTATTTCGGGCCCGATTTCTTCCGGATAAAACGGATTTTCTCTGACATCTTCGCCAAAAATCATTTCATAAAAGCAAGCACTTGCAAGGTAGCATCCAAGCTCATTGCCGTGCATACCGTCTCTTGTAAGTTTATCGCCAATCAGCGTTTGTCTTGCTGTCTGCCACGCTCTTCCGCTGGGTATAAACAAATCAATATCAGCCTCATAAGCCGCTTCAACGCATGCCTGAGTTAATTCTGCATACATTTCATCCTGACTGTTGCCGTAATTGCCGAAAGCGGGATTTTTGCAGCCGTTTTCATATGCCCATGTCTGGTGAAACATTATTTTTGCCTGAGGCTGCATCATTCTGCAATATTCCGCAAGCTCACCGAGATAGGGTGAATAGCTTTCTTTTATTCCGCTCAGAGGGCTGCATTGCTGAAGGGTTATAACATCCCATTCTTCATCCTCAACCGCTTCGTGAAGAGCAACACCGTCAGGTCTGCTCATTTCTGTTTCAAACGGAAGAAATACCTCATAAAAATAATCCTGATTTTCCTCGCTCCAATTTGTCCAATGCTGTTCAAGAGAACAGCCGCCTATGTGAAGATTGCAAAGCAGCAATTCTTTGCCCGCCGCCTTTGCCATCTGAGGCAGATAGGTATGGGCATCTGTTGAAAAACTGTTGCCTATTGATAAAACATTCATTATTTTTCACCTTTTAAAATTTTTGAAAGAAGTTGCTTGTCTTTTTCACTGTTACATCTTTCCATAATAACAAAATAAATTGTTACAAGGAAAAGATACGGGAACGGAACAAAGATGCCCGGATTTACGAGTGACATCATTTCAAGCCCGATATATGATAAAAACATTGCAATATTAAAAAATGTTAAATTCTTTGCAAGAGTTCTGATTCTGAGATAAATCAGGCAGCCGTAAGCCGCAACGCCGAAAACGCCGAAGCTTCCGATAATCTGAATGGGTGAACAATGATACCAGCAAAGGGTAAATTCCGCGTTATTATGAACATCATTATTGCCCATATATCCTATTCCTCTGCCAAAAATCGGATTAGAAAGAAAATCCTCTACGCCTCGGGGAATAAGCTCAAGTCTTATGGCATTTTCCGACGGATTCAGAAGACGTTCAATTGTATAGCTTACCATATCAATAAGGGAATGGCGCATAACAAAGACGCCTGCAAGGCAGAGAAGAGCAACGGCAATAATTGCTTTTCTGTGGCGTTTATCAATAATCAGCATAACCGCCATACAAATTACAAGCTCTATCAGACCGAATATCATTCCGCCTCTTGAACCCGCAAAAAGAATTGCGACATAAGAAAGCATACCGATAAAGAAATATCCGAATTTTTTCACAGACAGATAAAACGCAAACGGCATTGCAAGCATAAGCATTGTTGAGCCGTTGTTTCTCCATTGGAAAGGCAGAATATCAAACCCGCCGCTGAGTTCAGATGCTCTGCTGATATATTCCTCTGCAAGGCAAATGCCGAGCAGAAGAATTGCGCTGACCATCATTTTTGCAAATCTGTCAGAAAAATCATAGTCATATTTTTTATCGAGCGCCCCGCTCATATATGAATAAACAAAAAGCATACCGAAGCCGAGCATTATAATATAAAATATTGAGGTTGAAGAAAAATATTCTTTTGCGGTTATTATTCCCAGACCGCCGAGAGTTACTGCGAGAGAGGTTGCAAGAATACCGTTAAAGCAACTGCCTTTTCTGAATTTAAATTTGTAAAAAACAAAGTGAAGAAGAATCAGCACTCCCGCACCAACGGCAAGATACCAATACTTCATAAAATCATCAAATGAATGTTTACACCTTATCGCGAAGCAAAAGGTCAGCATAACCCCCTGAAGAGGAGGAAGCCAATCATCGGTGAGGGTCATTGATAAACCTATGATTATGGCAAATATAAGCGTGCCCAAAACCTCTGTGCCGGTTATAACAACCAGGCAGGCAAGAGCAAAAAGTATAACGGTATACCAATCGGAAACCAAAAACTTTCTTATTCTTTCCATACAAACCTCAAATTATTATATAAATAATATTACCTATAATATATAACAAGCCTTTGTCAATGTCAATGAATGTTACAATTTTGTAAGATTTAAAAAGCCGCAATCCGTCGGACTGCGGCTTTAATTTATATGCTCTCGCGGTATTTTTTTCTTGCATATCTGAAAACAACATACGCAAGGCAAACAAGAACGAATATGCCTATGTAAAGAGCATATCTGCGGGCTTCAGGAGTCATTTTTTCTCCGTCATCAACAACAGTTGAATTTCCTGCACCGCCAAAGAAAAATGCGTGGTTTCCTTCGCCCTCGGGAATGTAGTTTTTAACATCGTCCCATAATGTGCTCATAAGAGCAAGTGTTTCGGGAGAAAGGTTGAGGAAAAGCTGTGTTTTGAATTTTCCCGTTTCAGGATAAAGAATTTCATCCTGATAGAATGAATATTCGGGATTGTTGAAAACCTCTGTGTGAGGGCTTGCATAGCAGATATATTCAGCATTTGCAAGAGCAACATCGGGCTCAAGAAGGAAGTTGATATAAAGCTCTGCGGCAAGCTTATTCTTTGAACCTTTAAGGATACAGGCCGCATCGCAGAAATAGTTTACGCCTTCCTTGGGAAATACGAGATTAAGGTCAGGGTTGTTATCTTTCATAGTAAGATAATCGCCTGCATAATAGGGCGCAAATGCCGCCTCACCTGACTCCATTTTAAGGAAAACTTCATCGTTTACATAAACGGGAGAAACACTTTTCTGCTCCTTAAGAAGCTCGGAAGCAACTTTCCAGGCAACCTCGGATTCCATATTATAATCCATTCCGAGAACGCTCTGCGCAATTGCAAAAGCATCTCTGGGATTATTGAACATAAGAATGCTGTTGGAATATTCCTTATCCCAGAGAGCAGTCCAGCTGTCGGGAGCTTCGGAAACCATGGTTTCGTTATAAATAAGACCAACCATACCGATGGTATATGGCACGGAATATTCATTTGACGGGTCATATGCGAGATTGAGGTATTTTTCGTCGATATACTTATAATTCGGAATATTTGAAAAATCAATCTTCTGAAGCATATCTTCTTTGATCATACGCTGAATCATATAATCCGAAGGGATAACTATATCATATGAAACACCGCCGCTTTTGAGCTTTGAATACATAACCTCGTTGTTATCATAAGTATCATAAACAACTTCGATTCCGTATTTTTCTTCAAAAGCCTTGTTAACATCAAGTGAACCGTCGGTGCCGTCTGAAATATATTCACCCCAGTTATAAACATAAAGCTTTGTGCCTCTGAGGGCATCTATGTCGCTCTGCTCTGCAGCAAAAGCAACCGTGCAGGGCATAAGCATTATAAGAAGAGCAAAAATTGCCGAAACAACTTTTTTCACTTCCGACACTCCTTTCAGAGAAATAATCAATTCTTTTTCTTGCTTTTTTCTTCGCTCTTGTTTTGTGCAACATTCTGAAGAATAAGAAGCACGAGAATGCTTACAAAAATGATTGCGGAAAGAGCATACATATCAGGCTTAACTCTCTTTTTAGTCATTGAGAAAATCGCAATGGGAAGAGTCTGGAAGCCCGGTCCGCTTGTGAAATAACTGATAATGAAATCATCAAGCGAAAGGGTAAACGCCATAATCATACCCGAAATTATACCGGGCATAATTGAAGGCAAAACAACTTTAAAAAATGCCGATACGGGCTTGCAGCCCAAATCCTGCGCCGCCTCGGCAAGGTTTTTATCTGTCTGACGAAGCTTAGGCAGAACATTAAGAATAACATAGGGCAGATTGAATGTTACATGGGCGATAAGCAGAGTTCCGAAGCCGAGAACGGCATCAATATTAACAAGCTTGCCCACGAAAACAAACAAAAGCATCATTGAAATACCCGTTACTATTTCGGGGTTAGTCATAGGAATATTTGTTACTGCCATTATGCTTGAACGGGCAATACCCTTTTTATATTTATCTATTCCTACTGCCGCCGCAGTTCCGAGAACGGTTGCTATTGCAGATGATGAAACCGCAAGAATTATTGTGTTTGAAAAAGCTCTGAGAGTTGCTTCATCTTCAAAAAGTCTTTTATACCATTGAAGTGAAAAGCCAGAAAAAACACTTGTGCTGCTCGTTTCGTTGAACGAAAAAAGAATGAGAACAAGAATCGGTGCATAGAGAAAAAGGAAAACAAGAACGGTATAGATTTTTGATGCAGCCTTCATATTACCATTCCCTCCTCATCTCCCGTAAAGCGGTTCATAACCGCCATACTTATAAGAATAAGAACCATAAGAACAAGCGAAAGCGATGCACCGAGGTTATAGTTATAAGACTGCTGGAACTGCCTTTCTATAACGTCACCGATAAGGTCAAAGGAACCGCCGCCAAGCTTCTGGGAAATATAGAATGTACTTACCGAAGGCACAAAAACCATTGTTATGCCTGAAACAACACCGGGCATACTCATGGGAATAATGCACTTTCTGATAACTGTAAGTCTGTTGCCGCCAAGATCCTGCGCCGCTTCAACCATTGAATGGTCAAGCTTTGCCATAACGGAATAAATCGGCATTATCATATAGGGCAAAAAGTTATAAACCATACCCAATATAACCGCGCCCGATGTGTTAATCATATGAACGGGGTCAATTCCGATTTTAATAAGAAATGAATTGATGATACCCGTATCCTGAAGTAACGCCATCCATGAATAAGTTCTGATAAGAAAGCTCATCCACATAGGCAGCATAACAAGCATAATGAGTGTGCGCTGAACCTTTTCTGTTTTCTGCGACATAATATATGCAAGCGGGAATGCAATAACAAGGCAAATCATTGTTGCAACAATTCCGAACCATATTGAGCGCAGAAAGGTTGGAGTATATTTGCTTAATGCCGTAATATTATCAAAGGTGAATGCACCCGAAGCATCCGTAAATGAATAATAAACAACAAAAATAAGCGGAGCGATTATGAAAAGCACCGACCAGACGATATACGGCGCGGAAACAAGCTTTGTTCTGAGAACTGAACGGTTATTCATTCCTCTTCCTCCTCTTCGGGGTCGGAAAGCTCATCGAACTCTTCGCTGAAAGAGCTGTAGTCACCGTAAATGCCCGAATATTCGGATTTTTTCATAATATGAATAGCATCGGGCTCAATGAAAAGACCGATTTTGCTGCCTTCTGCCTGGTAATCGGTTGTCTGAATCATCCATTTGAAACCGCCGATATCAACAATAATTTCAAAATGAACGCCCTTGAAGGTAACAGAGGTTACAACACCGCAAACCATACCTTTTTCGGGAGCAACAACATCAACATCCTCGGGTCTGACAACAACGTCAACCGCTTCATTTTTGGCAAATCCTTTATCGAGGCATTCAAAGCGTCTGCCCGAAAATTCAACAAGGCAGTCATCAATCATAACGCCGTCAATAATATTACTTTCGCCGATGAAATCCGCAACGAAAGCGTTTTTGGGCTCATTATAAATATCAAGAGGGGTGCCTATCTGCTGAATGATACCGCCATCCATAACAACAACGGTGTCTGACATAGAAAGTGCCTCTTCCTGATCGTGTGTAACATAGATAAAGGTTATGCCGAGCCTTTGCTGAATGTTTTTAAGCTCAACCTGCATATCCTTGCGAAGCTTTAAGTCAAGAGCGCCGAGAGGCTCATCAAGAAGCAGAACTCTGGGCTTTACCGCCAAAGCTCTTGCAATAGCAACTCTCTGCTGCTGACCGCCTGAAAGAGAATTTATATTACGCTTATTAAAGCCCTTGAGGTTAACAAGAGCCAGCATTTCTTCAACTGTTTCTTTAATCTGCTTTTCGGGAACTTTCTTTATTCGCAGACCGAAAGCAACATTTTCATATACATTAAGATGAGGGAAAAGCGCATATCGCTGAAAAAGGGTGTTTACCTGCCTTTTATGAGGAGGCAGAGAATTTATTTTTTTGCCCTCAAAAATAACCTCGCCTTCGTCGGGTTCAATAAATCCCGCAATAATCCTGAGCGTGGTTGTTTTACCGCAGCCTGAAGGACCGAGAAATGTTATGAACTCCTTATCACGAATGTAGAGGTTGAGATTTTTTAACACCTGATTATCCGCGAAGGTAACGGAGATATTTTTCAAATCGATAATAACATTTTCTTTCAATTATGCAACCCCTCTCTGCCTTTGTCTGAAACGACGTTACAGCTTATATTT
>JAZOVH010000055.1:0-18380 GCA_045658585.1 Acutalibacteraceae bacterium
ACCTGCGGGATTAACGCCTGTATCTTCGATGAGTTTGTCCGCTCTGTGACGTGTTTTACAGTCTTTACAGTCCATAAGAGGATCAGAGAAACCGCCTACATGACCTGATGCAACCCAGATCTGCGGATTCATAAGGATAGCTGAGTCAAGACCCACGTTGTACGGGTTTTCCTGAACAAATTTCTGCCACCAGGCTCTCTTTACGTTATTTTTAAATTCAACGCCGAGCGGGCCGAAATCCCAGGAGTTTGAGAGACCGCCGTAGATCTCACTGCCTGAGTAAATGAAGCCTCTGCCCTTGCAGAGAGCAACAATTTTTTCCATGGTCTTTTCCTGATTATTCATCATAGTCCAAAACTCCCGCCATTATAATTTTTATGTGTATATAATACCTTAAATATACATTTAAGTCAATAATTTACACAAACAAAAAAGACCGCACAAGGCAGCCTTTTTTGGTGAAATGTGATATATAAATATTTTTTATCTATTATATAGGGAATCCGTTGACCAGAATTCTTCTTCAAGCAGTTTTGCTTCTTCGCCCGAGCAATCAAGTTTAATATGATGAGCTTCCCAATAATCTCCTTCGCCTGAACGGTTATCAAAACTTATCCATATTATATCATCGTCAGTCATTCCTTTTTCGTAAACAACTGTGAAGGTTCTTGAAGTAGATTTCGTGTCCGGATTATAAACAACATATTCGGAATCTGATGCCGAACCGAAATCCATTTCCCACTCGGAATCATCATATACTTTTCTTGCGGTTGCGGTGTAATTATAAACAAAAACTTCGTCCTTAGCCCATATTTTTACCCTGCCCAGGCTTACGTTACGGGTTGTTGCATAATAGGTTTCTGTTTCACCGTTTTCGGCGGTAAAAATAAGGTCCATCATATATCCGCAGCCGTATTTATAGGTTATATCTTTATTGTAGCCGCGGTTCACAAATTTAAAAATCTGCTCGTCACCCTCAATAACCATATCTTTAAGTTTTATATACGGGTCATTTTCGTTGTCGTATTCCCAGACAAGACCGCTTTCGGGGTCGTAGGGAAGGGCAACCTTTGTGATGTCCAGCCCCGTTATTGAAAGAAATAAGTCGGCGATAAAAACCAAAACCGCTAAAAACGGAACAAGAATTACAGTTACTGAACCCATAAAATTACTCCTTTCAAATAAGTGTTACTGAACGGCAGACACGGAAACCCCTTTTATAAAGTGATCTTCTCTGATAAGTTCTGCTTCTCCGCTTGTAAAGTAAAGCAGAACGCCAAAGCTTTCAAGATAATCTTCCTTTTCGGAATAAGTTCTGATGCCAACATAGATTTTATCGTCATCATCGCTGCCGAGCTCATATGCTACGGTGACTGTTTTGGGGTTTTCTTTCATATCGGGGCTGTAGAGAACATGGTCATCGTGGCTGTATGAAGAATCAACAATCCACACGGAGTCCTCATAGGTTTCTGTTGCGTTTACGGTGAATTCAAAAACAGCAACCTCATCCTCGGAAAGAATTTTTGTTTTTCCGAAACCGACATATTTCGTAGAAGCATAGTATGTTTCTGTGCTGCCGTTTTCGGCGGTGAAAACAAGGTCCATCATACATCCGGTATCAGCTATGAAATCCTGCTTGTTGCGTTTGAATCGGAAAATCTGCTCATCACCTCTGATCACCGTTTCTACAAGGTCAATATATATATCATCCTTGTTGTCATATTCCCACACGAGACCTTTTTCGGGGTCATATGGCAGGGATATGTCTGAAATGTTAAGTCCTGTTATCGAAAAAAAGATGTTGCCGAGAAGTGTCGGCACCAGCAAAAACGGAAGAATAAAAAATGCAAAAAATGATGCACCCATAAAAACACTCCTTTGTTATAAAAATGTAAGCGTAGGGCTGCTTGTAGGCATTCCACCCTACCCGAATATTTTAACTTTCTTCGTATGATATCTCGGTTCGTTCTTCGCCGATAAGCGTTACGGCATCGGCTGTTATTTCAAATTCAGAAACAAGCTCCTCAAAGGGGATTGAGTGAAGCACACCGTAAGAGAAAAGAAGCTTGCTTTTATAGCTTTCACCCTCTGCGGGTTTTGCAAAAACGAGTTTAAAGGTTTCTTCGGCTTTTTTCTGTTGCTTGGGCATATAGGCGATGTCAAGATTTGTTCTGTAGTTATCGAGATATGTTATGTACCAATCGCCGCCGGGTTTGGTTTTATCGGCTTTGACGGTGTGTTCATATTCAAGATATTCTCCGGGGGCAAGAACAAGAAAATCCTGATGATTGTCTTCAAGCACACCCTCGTGGTCAAAGCTTAAATAATATTTGAGCTGATTTCCGTTTTTATCGGTAAAAATCACATCCATCCATTCGCCGTTTTCGAAGTTGGTTGTGCCTCGTTTGTCACGGAAACAGAAAATCTGCTCATCGCCCTCAACAACGGTATTGTGAAGCTTTATGTAAGGGTCGTTTTTGTTATCATATTCCCATACAAGACCTTTGTCGGGGTCATAGGGAAGGGCAATTTTTGTTTGGTCGGCACCCGTCACAAAGCCGAAAATATTCATAATGAATGCGCCGATAAGCAGTATCGGCAAGAACAGCATAACAGTAAATGATGCACCCATAAATTATTCTTATCCTTTCAAATCATAAAGCAGATTTTCTATTTTTCTGATTTTAACACTACTGTTGTGCGGAATCAGAATTCTGCCGTTTTCTGTTTTGACAATCAATGCATTGAATGAACCGTTGCGGGAAAAATCTGCTCTTTTTATACCGATTATTTCGCTGTATGGAATTTCAACATCTTTTGTTCTGAGGGGAAAAGCGGGGAGTTTGCCGTAAAGAACGGTCTCGGTGAATTCAATATAGCAATCTTTTCTTGTGAAATATGAAATAACGGAACAGATTATTGCGAGCAAAGCGGCAATAAGAGCAGCAAATTCAGCCGCGATAAAACCGCTGAACCCAATCATTTCCCAAACTTCGTTGAATGATTCGGGAACGCCCCAGAGGCTTATGTAAGAATAAATTATTATTCCGATAACCGCAAGGGAAATGCAGGAAACGGTTATTGAGTGAGATTTTATCGGGTCTTTGAGATAGAAAAAATCAATCGTATTGCCGTTACTCATATTTATCTCTCCAGAGCATCAACCATTGTGAAAAGGTCGGTGTAGAATTTCTGCGTTGTGTCGGAGTGTGCGTTAAGACCGATAACCGTGCCGTGGTCGCCGTCTTTTGTGGGGGCAACATACCATGTGCCGGTTTCAATTTCTTCCCAGCTTTCGGGAGTGTCTTTCGGGTCGGCTGTTAATTCGATATAAGCATCGTTGGTCGGATATTTTGCAGAAACAACGCTTACAAGACCGTCATTTTCCTGCCAGCTTTCGTCAATGGCAATGCCGCCTGCGGTTGTGCCCTTGAATGAACCCATTGCAAATGCAAAGGGATAGAGAATGGGCAGAGTTGTTGAAACGGGCACCTGACCTCTGAGGAAAGAGCCTTCTTTGGTTGTGCTGTAGGCATATGAGAAATAGTAAACACCTTCAACGAGCTTTATCTGTTCGTTGAGCTTTGCCGCACCGTCGGGTGAAAGGTCGTAGCCTGCGTGGTCGTTGCCCGAAGCGGTAACTGCCGCAACAGCTTCTTTATAATTGCCCGAGTCAAAACCGAAATGGTCGAGCTTGAAATCATAGAAATCACCCGAGGGTGAGGTTATTCCCGCAACGCCGAAGCAGAGATTGACAAGCATATCCGTTGTGTCTTTAATACCTACAAGACCGCCTACGGAGTTGAGAACTTCGGTGAGAGATGAGCCGTTATGAGGTGCGCAGAGTGCGGTAACGCTGTTTATCCAGTTACCCTTGCCGCCTTCAAAGAGGGGAGAAATTTCACCCTCTGTGTTTTCTGCATTTTTCTCGGCTTCACTGCCGTATTCGAGAAGCGAGGTGAGAAGTCTTACGGTTGCACCGCCGAAGCTGTGTCCCACGAGATTTATTTTCACTCTCTGACCGCCGTTGATTTTGGTGCCCCAACCCTCAACGAGGGGAGTGTCATATGTTCTGCCGAAACGGTCATGATTATGTTCCTTTGAATGAGCCTCGCCGTAGTCAACGGTTGTGCCCGTAAGCTGTGCATAAAGCTCGCAGGCTCTGTCCCACGCACTTGAAACGGGGCCTACACTCGGAGCATAAACCTTATAACCTTGTGAATTAAGATGCTCAACAAGGCTGCCTGATGTGGCACCCCAATAGGTTGAAATTTCATTTATGCCTTCGCCGCCTTCGCCCCAGCCGCCGAGACCGTGAACGAGCACATAGGAATACTGAATTTTACCGCCGTTGAGTGCCCACCAGGCTTCACGCACTCCGCCGAAATATGCGGGCACACCTATTCCGCAGGCAACGATGCAAAGCACAAGAATGAGTGCTATGATTTTTGTTATCGGTTTTTTGGGCTTTTCGGTTTTCTTCGGTTCTTCGGAAGCAATGGGAATGCTCTCAATTACGGGAGCCGAAACCTGAGTATCCGCTTTAAGAAGAAAGTCTGTTGATACATTAAAAAGTTCGCTCATTGCAACAATTTTATCGGTATCGGGCAGAGCGGAGCCTGATTCCCATTTTGAAACGGACTGGCGGGAAACCCCGAGCTTTTCTGCCAGAGCTTCCTGCGAAAGACCTGCTTCGGTTCGCAGTTTCAGTATTTTTTCGGAAATATTCATTTTATATTCCTCCTTGTTGTTACAAGTCAATTCTATTCTCTTTCAATGAAATTTTCAATCAATTCGGGTTGGCAATTCATATTTTTAATGTAAATATTGCTTTAAAAACAGATGTAAACCCGAGTTTACATAAAAATAATACCACTTTATATTATATCAGTCAATAAAAAACAGCACCAAGCAGAATTGGTGCTGTTTGCGTTTTTATAAAAGAAATACTTTTGCAAGACCAAAATAAATAACAAGGGTAACAATGTCAACGAGGGTGGCAATCATCGGGCCTGCCATAAGTGCGGGGTCGAGCTTAACGATTTTTGCGAATATGGGGAGCGAACAGCCGATGAGTTTTGCAACAACTATTGCGCAGAACATTGCGAGCGAAACAACAAGGAAAACTTCAAGAGTGCCTTCGCTGAAAAGATACATTCGCAGAATGTTTGCCGCACCCAGAACAAGACCGCACACTGCGGCAACGCGAAGCTCTTTGAGCACGATTTTGAAATAATCTTTTATTTCAATTTCACCGACTGCAAGACCGCGGATGATAAGGGTTGAAACCTGACTGCCCGCATTACCGCCCGTGCCCATAAGCATCGGCATTGATGCGGTGAGAGCAACAAATCCCGCAAGCAGAGTTTCGTAGCCTTCAATGATTTTGCCCGTGAATGTGCCCGAAATCATAAGGATAAGAAGCCAGAGAATTCTGTTTTTTGCAAGCTTGAAAACTCCCGTTTTAAGGTATTCGTCATCCGAGGGAGCAAGCAAAGCCATCTTTTCAAAGTCCTCGGTTGTTTCTTCTTCAATAACGTCAACGATATCGTCGATGGTGATAATACCGACAAGACGGTTTTCGTTATCAACAACGGGCACGGATAAAAGGTCATATTTACCGGCAATTTCAGCAACCATTTCTCTGTCGTCAAGAGTGTTAACGGTTATTAACTGCGCTTCATCTTCCATTATATCGCCGACAAGAGTGTTTTCGTCACAGAGAAGAAGTGAAAGAAGAGGCACGCTGCCGAGAAGGTGGCGTTTATCGTCTATGCAATAACATGTATAAACGGTTTCTTTGTCAACACCTGTTTTTCTTATATGCTCAATCGCCTGGGCGGCGGTGAGGTTTGAGCGGAGCTGAACCATTTCAATGGTCATAATGCTGCCCGCGCTGTCTTCGGGATATCGCAGAAATCTGTTGATGAGTTTTCTCGTTTCGGGGTCGGAATGAGCAAGAACTCTTGTTACAACGTTGGCGGGAACTTCTTCGAGGAAGTCGATAGTATCGTCGAGGAACATTTCATCAAGAAGTCTCTCAAGCTCTGTATCGTTGATTTTTCGAACAAGCTCTTCCTGCGTTTCGGGGTCAAGATATGAGAAAACATCAGCCGAAATATCTTTGGGAAGCACGCGGAATGCGAGCAAACTCTCTTTTTCGCTCAACTCGTCGATAATCAAAGCTATATCAACAACATTGATTTCGTTAAACATTTCGCGCAGGGCAGAAATTTCGCCCTTTGCAATCATTTCGGTTATCTGTTCAATCAAGGTTTCAAAATTTTCCATAAAAAAAGCATCTCCTTTTCGCAAAGGCGATGCAAACCGAAAGGAAGCGATTTTATTTTATAAAATCACTCTGAGAGCGGCGGGCGGTGCCAATGCGGTATTTGGTTGAATATCTACTTCGGGGTTTAGGGGTATCGGTACTGCCCAAAATTCTCACCACTCATTTCTTTTGAAAATATTTTTACACACCTAATGTTACACCCTGAAGCTCTTCAAGTCAAGTAAAATTACAAAAAAATGCGTCAGAGAAAAATATTTTTAAAAAACGGCGAAAAACGGACATATATAGGTTAAAACGGGCAAAAAACGGCGGAAATCGGCGATGGTTTGAAGCGAATCTCGAAAAAATTTTAACATTTTCAGTCTAAAAAAACGGCTGTTTTACCGTTAGGTTGAGAGAAGTAACATAATTTCTCTCGGAAAGGATGAGCAGAATAAAAAACAAACTGACCGAAAAAGAGCTGCTTTTCTGCACCTATTTTGCCCGCGACGGCGATGCAAGAGGCTGCGCGGCGAGGGCGGGATATACGCTTTCACCCAGAAGAAGTGCAGAGAAGCTGCTTGCAAGAGAAGAAATCAGAGAGGAAATTTCAAGGCTCGAAAAAGAAAAAGCCGTTGATATCACTCTGATTGCAAAGGGGCTTGAAAGGCTTGCCTTCGGTTCATCGGCTGATGCCGTAAAGCTGATGATGAGCGAAGAAATTCTGACTGCCGCAGAGATAGAAAGGCTTGACCTTTTCAATGTTTCCGATATCAAAAGACCCAAAGGCGGTGGGTTGGAAATAAAATTTTTTGACCGCCTTAAAGCTCTTGAAAAACTTTCTCAGCTTTCTGTTGCCGCAGAAGAAACTGAAAACAGCTTTGTGAAAGCTCTTTCCGAGGGTGCAAGGCTTCTCTCGGAGGAGGATGAAAATTGAGTTCAGCGGCAAAAAAGCCCGCCTTTACGGCGTTTTCAAAAAAACAGCTTTATGCTCTTTGCTGGTGGCTTGAACAAAGCCCGTTCTGTAATTATGATGCGATAATCTGTGACGGTGCGGTGCGTTCGGGCAAAACACTTTGTATGTCGGTTTCCTTTGTGACTTGGGCATTTTCACGGTTCAACGATAATTCTTTTGCTCTTTGCGGAAAAACAATAGCTTCTCTGCGAAGAAATGTTGTTACTGTTATTCTGCCCGTTTTGCGCGAACTCGGCTTTGAATGCAATGAAAAATATTCAAGAAATTTAATCGAAATTTCCTATGCGGGAAAAATTAACCGTTTTTATCTTTTCGGCGGTAAGGATGAAAGCTCTGCGGCTCTTATTCAGGGTATGACACTTGCGGGAGTTTTGCTTGATGAGGTTACGCTTATGCCGCGTTCTTTTGTTGAGCAGGCGCTTGCAAGATGCTCTGTTGAAGGGTCAAAGCTGTGGTTTAACTGCAATCCCGAGCATCCGATGCATTGGTTCCACGAAGAGTGGATAAAAAAGAAGGATGAAAAAAACTGCTTTTATCTTCACTTTACCATGAAAGATAACCCGTCGCTGACTCCCGCAATAATCCGCCGTTATGAAAAGCTTTATTCGGGAGCGTTTTATGAACGCTTTGTGCTGGGGCGTTGGGTTGCGGCCCAAGGCTGTGTTTATCCGATGTTTTCACACAGCAAGCACGTTGCTCTGCCGCCCGATGACTTTGATAAGTTTTATATTTCCTGCGACTACGGAACGGTTAACCCCTCCTCTTTCGGTCTGTGGGGCAGAAACGGCGGCAAATGGTATCGGATAAATGAATATTATTTCAATTCACGCACCGAGGGCAGGCAGAAAACCGACAGCGAGCATTATGAATCTTTGTGTGAACTTGCGGGCAACAGAAAAATTGAAGCGGTTATTGTTGACCCTTCCGCAGCGAGCTTTATTGAGTGCATACGGCGCGGCGGAAAATACAGAGTTATATCCGCAAAAAACGATGTTGTTGACGGAATACGCAGAGTTTCGGACTGCCTTAAAGAGGAAACGCTGATTTTTTCGCCCTGCTGTGCGGACAGTATCAGGGAATTCGGGCTTTACCGCTGGGAAGAAAATTCGGCAAAGGACAGCGTCAGAAAAGAAAATGACCACGCGATGGATGATATCCGTTATTTTGTTTCAAGTGTTGTTACTGCCGAAGATGACGGCGGATTTTTTGCCGTTGCGGCAAGGAGGAAAGGATAAATGGGAATTTTTAAAAACCGAAGCCCATCAAGGGTGGCGGCACCCGTAACACAGCAGAAAAATCTGCATCCGTTCGGCATTCTGAACGGATATACGCCGCTTGCCGCACCGCAGATGAAGCTGTTTTATGCCCTGCGCGAGGCGGTGCCCGTTATTGATGCGGCAATTTTTAAGCTTGTGCGGCTTACGGGCGGGTTTGAAGTTGAGTGTGAAGATGCGGCGGCGCAGAGGGCAATTGATGAATTTATTCTGTCGGTGCCCGTGGGCGGAAACCAAAGCGGACTTCACGCTTTTATTGAAACATATTTTGAGCAGCTTCTGACCTGCGGTACGGCGGTGGGTGAAATCATAACGGACACCGAGGGAGAGCCTGCAGGACTTTTCAATTCTCCGCTTGACGGAATTGAGCTTAAAAGAAGTTCAAACGGATTTGATGTTGAAATTTATCTCAGGGACGGAGCACAGCTTAAAAAGGTTGCAAGACCCGAGTTGTGTATGCTCAGCGTGCTCAACCCCGACCCCGGCGCATTGACGGGAAATTCGATGCTCAAAGGGCTTCCGTTTGTGAGCAATGTGCTTTTAAAGATATTTGAAAGCATAGGTGCAAACTGGGAAAGAGTGGGCAATCTGCGTTTTGCGGTTACCTATAAGCCCGGAAACGATGCTTCGGACAGAGCTTATGCGAAAGACAGAGCTTTGCAGGTGGCAAAGGAATGGGGCGAAGCGATGCAGAGCGGCACCGAAATCAGGGATTTTGTTGCTGTGGGCGATGTTCAGATTAAGGTTATCGGTGCAGATAATCAGATTCTGGACAGCGATGTGCCCGTGCGTCAGATGCTCGAGCAGATTGTTGCAAAAACAGGTCTGCCGCCTTTTATGCTCGGTCTTTCGTGGTCAAGCACGGAACGAATGTCGTCGCAGCAGGCGGATGTGCTCACGAGCGAGCTTGAAGCCTACAGACGCATTCTCACACCCGTAATCAGAAAAATCTGCACGGCATTTTTGCAAAGCAGAGGATTTGTGTGCAGACCGAAGGTTGTGTGGAACGATATAACACTTCAGGATGAGGTTGAAATCAGCAGAGCTATGCTCTACAGAGCGCAGGCGGAGAAAATCAACAGAGGTGAATAATGATTAACACAAACAATAATATTCTGCCCGATGAGGAGCTGGAGCTTATCGGGCAGTTTACAAGAAAAAAGCTTGAAAGAGATGAAATCTATACATTTTCTCTTATTCTCTGCGATAACGAAATTGACAGAGATAACGAGAAATTCACGGTTTCAGCTCTTCACACTCTGGCAAAGCTTTTTGTTGGCAAAACTGGAATTTTTGACCACAACATGAAAAGCAAAGACCAGACCGCAAGAATTTATTCGGCAGAGGTCGTGACCGATGCGGGCAGAAAAACCGCAGACGGTGAGGATTACACATTCATAAAAGCCAAGGCGTATATGGTCAGAACCGAAAAAAATAAGGATCTGATTGCGGAAATTGAGGCGGGTATTAAAAAAGAAACCAGCGTTGGTTGCTGTGTGCGTGATATCAGCTGCTCAATTTGCGGCAAAAACATCAAAACAGAGGGTTGTGAGCATCAGAAAGGAAAGGTTTACGGCGGAAAACTCTGCTGTTATCATCTTTCGGACCCTTCCGATGCTTATGAATGGTCTTTTGTTGCGGTGCCCGCACAGAGAAATGCGGGGGTTATAAAATCATTTAATCCCAATTCCGTTCAGGAGGATTTCGGCGAATTGGCGAAGGAATACCGCGAGGAGCTCAAAGCTTCGGTAATCAAATATGCGGCAAGCGCTCTGCCCGAAATGAAGAGCGAAACGGTTTGCGGAATGTGCGATTCAATGAGCATTAAAATGCTTAAGGAAATGCGTGACGCATTCTGCGAAAGTGCAAGAAAAAAGCTGCCCGTAATCAGACAGCTTGACATTCAGAATGAAGAAAACGGAAACGGAAATTCCGAGTACAAAATTTAAAACACCACTCAAGGAGGAAAAATTATGGCAGTATCATTCGGCGGATTTAACGAAAACACCGCAACCTTTAAGGTGAGCGGAGAAATTGAAAACGGTATGCCCGTTAAGATGAGCGAAAGCGGCACCGTTGCACCTTGTGCAGACGGAGATGCTTTCTGCGGAATTTGCAGAAACAGCGATGAGGCTTATGCGGCAGTTCAGCTCAGCGGTGCAGTAAAAATGACCTACTCGGGCACAGACCCCGTTTGCGGCTATGCAAAGCTTGCGGCTTCGGCAGACGGCGTTCAGGCAAACGACAGCGGCAGGGAATATCTTGTTGTTGAGGTTGACACCCAGGCAAAAACCGTAACATTTATAATGTAAAGGAGAATTGAAATGGCAGGTTTTGATAACATTAAACTCGAAAAAGGACTTTATTCTTCGGGTAATTTCACAAAGGCTCTTGAAAGCATTGACCCCAGCGAAAACTATAAGGGAACTTCTCTTGAGGGTCTTGACGCATATCAGCGTCAGCTCAAGCGTTTCGGCATCAAGGTAGGCGGTGCAGGCAGCGATGTTGTTGATAAGTTTTTCTTAAGTGCAGACAGTGCAGTGCTTTTCCCCGAATATGTTTCAAGAGCAGTAAGACAGGGTCTTGAGCAGGCGGATATTCTTCCCGGCATTGTTGCATCAACAACAGTAATCAACGGTCTTGATTACCGTTCAATCACATCTGTTCCCGATGAAGAAGAAAAGGAACTCAAGATTGTTAAAGAGGGTGCATTCATCCCCGAAACAAACATCAGAACAAAGGAAAATCTTGTTAAGCTTCGCAAGAGAGGCAGAACTCTTGTTGCTTCATACGAGGCTATCAAGTATCAGCGTCTTGACCTTTTCACGGTAACCCTTCGTCAGATCGGTGCATATATCG
The DNA here is from genome assembly GCA_045658585.1 of Acutalibacteraceae bacterium. GTDB lineage: Bacteria > Bacillota > Clostridia > Oscillospirales > Acutalibacteraceae > CAG-177. The sequence goes on from JAZOVH010000055.1 coordinate 11,381, forward strand.
CACGCACTCTTCTTAAGGATGCCATCGATGTGCTTGCAAACGGCGACGGCAACGGCAATGCGGCGGAAATTATTTCCTGTGCAGAAAGCGGCACTCTTACATATGCTGACCTTGTTAATTTCTGGAACGGCTTTGACCCCTATGAGCTCAACACAATTATTGCAGAGCCTGAGGTTATGGCGGCAATTCTCAATATGGAGCAGTTCAGGGATGCCCAGGCGGGTCTTACTTTCCACGGCACGGGCAAGGCTGTTACGCCTCTCGGCGCAAAGCTTCTCAAATCTCCCGCTGTTGCGTCAGGCACACTTATCGGTCTTGACAAGAGTGCGGCACTTGAAATGGTTAAGACAGGCGATGTTATGACAGAATATGACAAGCTTATTGACCGCCAGCTTGAAAGAGCGGTTATCAGCTGCACTGCGGGCTTTGCAAAGATTTTTGACGGTGCATCAAAGGTACTTTCCGTTTAACGGAGGGATAAAAATTGATTGATTTCTGGAAGGTGCTTTCGGCACTTAAAGAATATTATGCTCCCGAGGGGAGCGACAGCGAGCTTCTGCCTCTTTGCAAGGCGGGAGCAAGCGAGATTCAGGCAAGGCTCAAAGAAAATGCAAACCCTGATGATATAAGAATTATCAATGCGGCGGCGGCAATCGCCAATTACCGCATATGTATGAAAAAGATTGCCTCTTCCGACGGCACGGAGTCTTTCAAGGCGGGCGATGTAACGGTCAGCATATCACAGAATGCCATAAGCGATTTTGCCGAAAAAGAAAGAAGCAGAGCTTTGCTTGATGTTTTGCCTTTGCTTCGCGACGATGAATTCGTTTTCAGGCAGGTGAGCATATGAATATTGAATCTGTTTTTCGCTCACACGGCAGACCTGCTGAATTTGTTTCAAAAAACGGCGAGGTTTTAAAAAATATGAACGCATTCATAAGCCCGCTCCGATATAAAAACAAGATGTATCTTTACGGCGTAAACACAGAAATCGGTTATAACTCGCAGGGACATTATCTTTATATCGGGCCGCCCGACCCTGATCTGACGGCGGCGGATGAGGGCGGATATGTTCGCTGTATGGGCGAAAAATACAGAATCGACAGAGCCGAAAAGGTTTATAAAAAAGATAAGCCTTTTTATATCTGGGCGATAATCAGGGTTATTGTTGAAACGGAGTGAAGAAAGATTTATGAGTGAAATAAGTGCGTTGCCCGCAAATATTGTTGCGTGGCTGAAAGAGAGAGAACAACTTGCGTATATTAAGTTTCTCACCGAATATCCTCCCGTCAAAAAAGCTGTGCCGCTGAAGCATACAACCGTTGCAGTCGGCATTGAGGGAATGGAAATTGTTGATTCATTTACCGAAAACGATGAGGGAGTGCTCATAGAAAATGAATATTGCAGGCAGGCAAAAATAAGAATAAGGCTTTCAATTCACGCTCCGTATTCTTCGGGCGGCAGCGCTTGCCACGAAGCGTTTACGGATATAATTGACTGCCTGACCTTTGCTTCCGGAATGGACATTCTTTCTTCAGGATGCAGCGAAATATTTTCAGACAGAGATACCGATGCTTTTGTGCTGACGGCGTGGGCTCTGGTGAATGCTTCTTTATGCCCCGCAGAAAGCTCAAGCCTTGATTTTCCGTCGTTTATAAGCAAAGAGCTTCTTTGCAGTTCGCATATAAACAATGGTGATATGCATCTCTCGCCCGACCAGCTTCATTTTCTTAATGAGCCTTTTGTTTCGGGCAGCTATTTCGGCACGGGAGATGCCACCAAAAGCGTCAATCTCGGTTTTGAACCTAATGTTGTTATTGTTTCAGGCAGTCAGATGCCGCTGATTTATTGCAACCACGTTGCGGGAACAAATGCGGCATATGCGGCGGTAGCTTTCAAAAAGGGCGCCAGCATAGGCATTGAAATCACATCAAGCGGTTTTAAAGTCAGAAGCACAACAAACGAAGTTGCACGAAGCACATATCCTTTGCTTAATGAGCTGGGAACAACGTATTTTTATGTTGCATTGAGATAATTATTAAAAAAGGCTGTTTCACGGAGATATTCTCTGCGAAACAGCCTGATTTTTTATTTATTTTTTCATTTCTGCGAGATCACGGTAGTTGATAAGCTTTATGCCGTGAGCTTCAATGTGCTGGCGGGTTTTGGGGTCTTTGAGAATCTGATATTCCCATACTCTGCGATTCCAGCATCCTGTTGTGCCTTTGAGGTCATCGGTTTCGAGCGAGGGATGCATATAGGTTTCTGTTATGCCTTCGGGAAGATTTGCATAAAGGTCATAAACATATTCAACAAAGTTTTCGTAGCTTTCGTCCTGGGGGCCGCCCCATTCGTTGGGAATAAGATAATCGGGAATTGCAACCTTGTTCATCTTTGCAAATTCAACGATTTTGCCCATTACCATTTCAACAAGGCTCTTATCAACATTGATGTCAAGCATTGAGTTGCCCATCATTGCGTCGGTAACATTAGCGGGCATACGGAAAGGCAGACCGTATTCGCCTGCAATGCCGAGTGTGAGCTGAAGAAGCTCAAATCTGCCTGTTTCAATGCCATAGAGCGAACCCATATGGTTATCAAGGTGAGAGGGTGTAACAAGACCGAGCTTTTTGCAGCGCTCAATCTGTGCTCTGATTTCGCCTTCAACCTCGTCGATGTCAACATTCTTTTCAACCTGGTCGCTCTCGTGCCACATAAAGCCTTCTTCGTCACGAAGAGAATCTGTGTTCTTTGTGTTAACGGGTGCCCAGCGGTAGTTGCCCCATTCGCTTGTGAGAGTGAGGTGAACACCGATGGCAAATTCGGGGTGCTCTGCGGCAAATCTGCAGGCTTCGGGTGCCCATGCGCAAGGAGCCATAATTGTTGATGATGTGAGAGCGGAATTTTTATCTTTGAAAAGGTCCATAACTGCGAGGTTTGCACCTCTGCACATACCGAAATCATCGGCATTGAGAATTAAATATCTGTCCATAATTTTTCCCCTTTGATTTTTATATTTAAATTATATCAGCAAATTTATTTTTGTCAAATGAGTGCATCATAAGGAATTCTGCTGCCCTCAAAGCTGTCGGCATCAATTTCTTTATCGCCGATGAAAGCTTTGATAACCTGCTTTTTGCCCTTGACATAATCGGGTCTGCCGGGGCAGAAAGGATAGAAGCCGAGCACACCGAAGATATACCAGATGGCGGTTGTACCGTTATCTTCATCGCCGGGGAAGCCGTCATCTTCAAATGAGAATGCTTCTTCACAGAGTTTTTCAACCCAGTATGCGGTTTTTTCAACCTCGCCGAGTTCGGAGAAAATATAAGGAATATGGAAGCTGGGCTGGTTTGAGATTGCGCACTGACCGAAATCAATTGCGGCAAGTTCGGTTATTTCGTGGATTTCGCAGCCGTAGCCTATAATTTCATAATAGGGCGGAGTTGCAAAAAGTTCATCGATTTTTTCTATGAGCTTATCTTTGCCGCCGTAAAGCTTTGCAAGACCTTCCATATCGTGAGGCACGGCAAATGAATTCTGCCATGCGCTGCCTTCTGTGTAATCTCTGCCCCAGCCGATGGGTGTGAAATCGGGTCGGAAGTTGCCGTTTTTATCTTTGGCACGCATAAATCCCGTTTCTTTGTCGAAGAGGTTTTTATAGTTAAGAGCACGCTTTCTGTATTCTTTTTCAATATCTTTTTTGCCGAGAATTTTGGCGATTTCGGCAATGCACCAGTCGCCGTAAGCGGCATCGAGAGTGAGGTTTACGCTCTCTTTTTCTTCTTCATAAGGAACATATCCGAGCTTGCAATAGGTTTCTGCGCCGTTTCTGCCGAAACGCTTGTGGGGTGCATTTGTAACTGAATGTTTAATCATACCTTCAAGGGCAACTTCAAGGGTTTCGTTATCAATAAAGCCTTTGACCGCACCGTCGCAGATAACCGCATCAACAAGGGTACTGGGCATACAGCCGCATTCGCCGATTGAAAGCCAGCGGGGAAGCCAGCCGCTTTCTTTGTATTCATAAATAAATGCGGTGAGCATCTCGCGAAGCTCGTCCTTTGCAACGAGAGAGAAGAAAGGATAAACCGTTCTGTAGGTATCCCAGAAACCGTTATCGGTATATCTTACGCCTTTGCGGATTGAGCCGTCGTGCGGACAATAGTGAACAGCATCGCCGTTTTTATCGTATTCATAGCATTTATGGGGATAAAGGAATGCGCGGTACATACAGGAATAAAAAGTTCTGAGCTGTTTTTCGTCTTTTGCTTCAATTTTTACTCTTGAAAGATAGCTTTCCCATTTTTCTTCGGCAAAGGTTTTTACATCTTCAAGTGATTTGCCCGAAAGCTCTGTTTCAAGATTTAAAACAGCCTGCTCAAAGCTTATATATGAAGTAGCAAGCTTGATTTCCGTAACTTTTTCTGTAAGCGCAAGGTGAATGCCTGCTTCTTTTCCGCGGATTTTTGTTCCGTTACGGAACTTTTCGCCGCTGCTTACAAGAGTTTTTTCTGCGTCAACGGCACCCTCGGGGAATTTAAGAACAATATAATTCTTGAATTTTACAGCTTCGCCGCTCATATGCATATCTGTTGAAGCGTAGAGTGTGTTGGTTTTTGCGTCAAAACGGTAAGAACACATACCTTTTACGGGCACGGCAGAAAAATAATTATCGCCATTGTTTTCGTCAAAGGTTATTTTTATTGCCGCACCTCTTTCGGTGGGGGCAAGCTCAAAATCTGCTCTTGAACGAAGAAAACGGGTTTTGAGATAATAGGGAGTTAAAATTGCTTCTTCGGGTCTGTAGCCTGACCAGCGTGCTTCGCCGTCGGCACCGCCCAGCATTTTATTCTGCGGAAGAAAGACCATTGCGCCGTAATCCGCAATCCACGGAGAGGGCTGGTGGGTGAGTCTTATGCCTTCAAGGCTGTGGCTGTCGGGGTGATAATACCATCTTATGTTATCTTCAACGGTCTGCGGTGCAAATGCCGCCATACCGAAAGGAAGCTGAACAAGCGGAAGAGTGTTGCCGCTTGAAAAACGGTGAACGGATTTGCTGCCCTGTTTTGTGTTAACGAGATTGCAGTATTTCATTTTATCATCTCCAATATATTTATAAGATTCCCAACGGAATAATATTTGCTTTGCTTTATGAGTAAATTCAAGCTTTCAAGATTGTTGGCGGAATGCTCAACCTCTTTTGAATATTTCTGCATTATTTCAACCCTTGACTGTTTATCCGATGCGTTTGAAAAGGCTTGAATTCTGCAGATATTGATAAGCGAAAGAACGGTGAATTTTGCCTTTGTGAGCAAATCATAATCGAAAACGGCGGTTAAAAAATATCTGAAAACAAGATAAACCGCGAAATGTTCAAGCTCATATTCATCGGTCCTTGCTCTGCGAAGAAATTCTGCAATTTCTTTGCAGAAAACTTCGGATATTTCTTCGCTGTATCCGACCCAATCGGGGTTAAGCTTTTCGAGCGAAACAAAATCCGAAAAATATTTTTTCAAAGCCTTTTTTGCCGAAGCGGGGCGGGGGCTTAAATGCGGTAAAGCGAAAGAATAATTTTGAATAAAACCGATTGCTTCGTCAATGAGGTCTTTTCGGATAAAACCGTTTATTTTTTCGGCAAAAACAAGAAATGCCGATAATCTTTCTGTTACGGAATATTTTCTGTTCTGAAGTATATCAATCGCCAAATTCCGTGCCTTGAGGAGAGTAAAATATATATCCGGGTCGATACTGTTGGGAGAGATATTTCCCTCAATTTCTTCGGTTTCAAATGTTATCGGATCGTCGCTTCCGGTTATCAGCCTTGCTGCTTCGGGGCAGGAGAAAGAAAGACCCGTTTCAATTCTTGAACCGAAATCGGTTATGTGGCGGGGAAATTGGCGGCAGGTGCGGCAAAGGTTATCGTGCCCGACGGCAATAAACATATCGCAAAGACCGTTTTCAAGAAGAAAAGGGCATCTTCCGTTTTTGGATTTATAAACGGTGTCGCCGTCGCTGTCAACGGTCATAAGAGAACGGATTTTTTCGCCGTATCCGCTTTGCATTGAATTGTATTTTTCAAGGCTTTCTTCGTCAACAACAATATCCCAGCCTGCGCAGCAGGTGTCGGGGCATTTATCGGCAATGCATATAAACTTTTTGAAATATGACGGAACGGTGTTTTTCATTCTGCACCCCAGCAACAAAACCAGATTATTTCACTTTAAAGAATATATTAATCCTTACTCAAAGTCAACGGAAAAAGAAAAAACGCCGAAGAAAAAGCCTCGGCGCTGTGTAATTAAAATTCTGTTGTTGCTTCTTCCGATGTTGTTTCTTCAGTTTCGATAATGTTTCCGAACTCGTCTGTTACGGGTTCGTTTTCGGCAACGAAAACGCGAAGATAAACGGTTGTGTTTTTATAGTAGCCCTGCTCTGCAACGGGAGCCATTGAAACAACCTCATTGTTTCTGTATGAGCCTTCTTTTGTTTCGATTTTTTCGCAAACAAAGCCAAGCTCTGTAAGGCGTTTTTCGGCTTCTTCGTAATCATAACCTTTAACATCGGGGAGCACAATTTTTTCTTTGCCCTTGCTTACATAAAGAGTTATTGTTGTGCCGGGCTGAACCATTGTGTCTGCGGCGATGCTCTGGGTTACGATATAGCCTTCGTTGATTTCATCGTTGTTAACGTATTGAGCCTCAAATTTGAAGTTTGCTTTGAATACGGGGTTTGACGAAATATCAAGATAGCTTCTGCCTGCGAATTCGGGAACGGCAACGGGCTGAGCCTCGGTTTGCGAAACGGTTGTAGTGTTGTTGCCTGAACCGAAATTGAAATTATCCTTGAAAACGGTGAAAGCAAGAACCGAAAAAATCAGCAGACCCGCAATAATGGCAATAACCGCAGAGATGATAACGGTTTGTGCTGCATTCTGAGGGGGCGCGTTTTTCTTGGGGGCGTTTGCGGGGCGGGGGGCATTTGCAGGCTTTGCGGGGGT
>JAZOVH010000056.1:0-48699 GCA_045658585.1 Acutalibacteraceae bacterium
ATAAATCTTGATGAGTATAAAAATAATCAGAATCAGACTTCGTTTATTTATGCAACGGATTCGGAGGGTAAAACCGTTGAAATTGCAAGACTTCACGGTGAAGAAAACCGTGTCTGGGTTGACCTTGATGACATGTCACCTTATATGTCAAAAGCTTTCATAGCATTGGAAGATAAGCGATTTGAAGAGCATAACGGCGTTGACTGGATAAGAACGGTTGGTGTTATTGTTAAGCCGAAAAACATCGGTCAGGGCGGTTCTTCAATAACTCAACAGCTTATAAAAAACCTTACCAACAATAAAGATGTTACTTTTGTCAGAAAATTCAATGAAATTATAACCGCTCTTAATCTGGAACAGAATTACGAGAAAGATCCGATAATCGAAGCATACCTTAACACTTTATATCTCGGAAGCGGTTGCTACGGTGTTAAAACTGCAAGCGAGAAATATTTCGGAAAAGATATTTCAGAGCTTAACGCAGCTGAATGTGCCGTTATTGCTTCAATCACTCAGGCTCCCACAAAATTCAATCCTCTTCTTAATCCCGAAAATAATCGAAAGCGTCAGCTTGAATGCCTCGAAAAAATGTTTGATTCAGGATTCCTTACACAAGATGAACTTAATGAGGCTAAAGAATTCAAGCTTGTTTTTACAAATAGTGAAGGTTATGTTCCCAGCCCTGAAATGGAGCAGACCGTTGCAAAGCAGGAAGATGACATTATCAACAGCTTTTATGTTGACTATGTTATCCAGTGCGTAAGAGATGACCTTATGGAAGAATACGGTTACTCAAAGCAGCAGGCTACCGATCAGATTTATTACGGAGGACTTAAGATTTATGCCGCTGTAGACCTTGATGTTCAGGAATCACTTGAAAATGTTTATGTTAACCGTAAAGGTTTCCCTGAACTCAAGAGTGAAAAAACAGGAGATTTGGTTCAGTCTGCAATGACCATTATGGATTATAACGGCAGAGTTGTTGCTATAATAGGTCAGGCAGGCGAAAAAACACAGAACAGAGGTCTTAACAGAGCTGCAAATTCATTCCGTCAGCCCGGTTCAACAATCAAACCTCTTGCCACATATGCTCCTGCAATAGAGATGAATTTATACAATTATTCAAGTATGATTCTTGACTATGCTCTTGCATATAAAGGCGAACTATGGCCTCATAACGTTGATAAAACACTCGGTTCAAACAAAAAAGTTACGGTTGAATACGCGATTCAGGAGTCGCTCAATACGGTTCCCGCCAGAGTCATTTATAATGATGTAGGAATCGATAATTCATTTGCATTTCTCAGAGACAGATTCCATCTTTCGGACCTTGACGAAAAGAAAGACAGAGACCTTTCTCCTTTGGCAACAGGCGGTCTGACCAACGGCACAACAACCGTTGAAATGGCGGCAGCATATGCAACATTCGGTAATGGCGGTCTTTATTATGAACCTTACTGCTATTATAAAGTTACAAACAGTCAGGGCACTCAGACTCTTTTAAGCAATGAAAATCCCCGTTACCAACGCGCGATTTCCGAGGAAACATCAGATATTGTTTGCGAACTGCTTCAGACTGTTAACACAAGCTATTACGGAACTGCATCAACAGTTCGCAAATTCCCGATAATGGCTAAAACGGGAACGACCAGTAGCGACAGAGACCGTTGGTTCTGCGCGGGAACTCCGTATTATGTTGCGGCAGTTTGGTTTGGATTTGATATTGAAGAGCCTCTTGGTGTATCGGTTAACCCCGGCGGAAAAATATTCTTCAGAGTTTTTGATGAAATTCATAAGGGTCTTCCCGAAAAAACTTTCCCCAAGAGCACAAAAACCGTTGAAAAGTCATATTGCCGTGTTACCGGTCAGCTTGCGGGCACAAATTGTTACTCAATCGGTAACGGATGCTATAAGATAACAGCATTGCCTTCTGTTTGCACATCCTGCACAGCAGCTGATAAACTTCTTAACAGCTCCGGCACAGCTCCGGGCGCCTCTGTTGGAGACATTGCATCAGATCTTGGCGAGATTCTTAACGGAATAATAAATGACAGATAAAACAGCGGCGGAGTTTGATTATTTCCAAACTCCGCTGTTTTAAAAGGAATGATAAAATTTGATAATTCTTGCAGTGGATTACGGCGATGTCAGAACGGGTATTGCAGTTTGCGATAAATTTGAAATGCTCGCGTCTCCGGTTTGTATGATAAATCAGACCGATGCCGAAAAACTTATTGAAGAAATTAAAGCATTGGTTGAAAAGTATAAAGCCGAAGAAATTGTTGTTGGATTGCCCAAGAACATGGATTCATCTTTGGGGTCTAGAGCTCAGAAATGTATTGAATTTGCGCAAGCTCTTTCAGAAGCAACAAACATAAACTGCGTTATGCGAGATGAAAGACTTTCAACTGTCAGTGCACATAATATTTTAAATGCAACGAACACACGCGGCAAAAAAAGAAAAGCTGTTGTTGACCAGGTTGCGGCAGTAATGATATTACAGGATTACTTAGATTACAGAAGATTAAACAACTTAAACTAATTAGCAAAATATAGCCTTTAGCTGCATATATTGAAATAAACAATATGTGGAGTGATTTATTATGAAGGTTATTGCACCGAATAAAATTAAAATTCGTTTTTATCTCAGCATTGTTTTGGTTATTATATTTTCTGCCCTGACGGTAGGTTCTCATATTATAGATAAGTTTGCTGTTGATACAGTTTCATCAGATAATCTTCAGAATAAAACGATTATTATAGATGCAGGCCACGGCGGTATCGACGGAGGAACTTCAGCGTCAGACGGAACAGTTGAAAAAGATTTGAATTTGCAGATTTCTCTTAAAATCAATGAAATATTAAAATCAATGGGCATTAAAACTGTTATGACAAGAACAGATGACGCTTCATTAAATGACCAAAACGCTTCAACAATAAGACAGAAAAAAGTAAGTGATATAAAAAACAGACTTGCAATTATAAATGAAACCGATGATGCGGTTTTTGTAAGCATTCATCAGAATCATTTTTCTCAGGAAAAATACAGCGGGGCACAGGTTTTTTATTCAAAAAACAATCCGCAATCGCAGGTTTTGGCGGAAAAAATCAGGTTTCAATTAATAAGTGTTTTGCAACCGGAAAATACCAGAGAAATAAAACCAAGCGGTTCTGAAATCTATCTTCTTCACCATGCAAAAGTTCCTGCTGTAATGGTTGAGTGCGGATTCTTATCAAATTATAATGAAACACAGTTACTTAAAGATGAAGAGTATCAGCGAAAGCTTGCTTTCACTGTTGCAATGGGTATTATTGATTTTCTGAATCAAACGGAGGTTTAATAAATGGCATCAAAATCAAAAACAATATATATATGTAATCAATGCGGATATGAAACCGCAAAATGGTATGGATGCTGTCCTTCGTGCGGCGAATGGAACACTATGGAAGAAGATTACAGAACTCCTCAAGAGCAGAAAGCTTCCAGGATTTCAACAAAATCAATTACCGCACAAACCATAAATGAGATCAGTGCTGCTGATGAAATTCGTTTCAAAACCGGTATGTCTGAACTTGACAGAGTGCTTGGAGGCGGAATTGTTAAAGGTTCTCTTGTTTTGCTGAGCGGTGACCCCGGTATCGGCAAGTCAACAATTCTTTTGCAGATTTGCGAATATCTCGGCAAAAAATTAAGAATACTTTATGTCAGCGGTGAAGAATCGGCAAGGCAGATTAAACTCCGCGCCAAAAGATTAAAAGTTTCAACAGATAACCTCTATGTAATGTGCCAGACTGATGCTGAGCGAATTATAGAGTATATTAAATCAGAAAAACCTGATCTTGTTATTGTTGACTCAATTCAGACTATGAATGTTACCGATATAAGTTCATCGCCCGGAAGTGTTACACAGGTTAGGGAATCAACTAACTTATTTATGCATTGCGCGAAAGATCTTGGAATCCCAACAATTATTGTAGGACACGTTAATAAAGACGGTAATATTGCAGGCCCTAAAGTGCTTGAACATATTGTTGACTGTGTTCTTTATTTTGAGGGTGAGAGACATCTTTCATACAGAATTTTAAGAGCGGTTAAAAACAGATACGGCTCAACAAATGAAATCGGTGTTTTTGAAATGCTTGATAAAGGTCTTGTTGAGGTTCAGAACCCTTCTTTAATGCTGATTTCGGGTAAACCCAAGAATACAGCTGGAACATGCATTGCGTGCGTTATGGAGGGCAGCAGACCGATTCTTGCTGAAGTTCAGGGCCTTGTTTCTGCAACTAACTACGGTAATGGCAGAAGAATGGCAACAGGTTTTGATTATAACCGTATGTCAATGCTTCTTGCCGTTCTTGAAAAGCGTTCGGGTTATTTCTTCGGAAACTGCGATGCATATATTAATGTTGTTGGCGGATTAAGATTGGACGAGCCCGCTACAGACCTTTCGGTTGCAATTGCACTTATTTCAAGTCTTAAGGATACACCGGTCAGGGATGATACTCTTGTTATTGGTGAAATCGGTCTTGGCGGAGAACTCCGTACGGTATCATATTGTGAACAGAGAATCAAAGAAGCTGAAAGACTTGGTTTTAAGAGATGTATAATCCCCAGACATAATTTGAAAACTCTCTCTGACGGATTTAAAGGAGACATTGAAATTGTCGGCGCAAGAAACGTTAATGAAGCTTTTGATGCAGCTGTATGACAAAGCTGAATATGTTACAACTCCTAATTTACCAACAAACAGAGTTGCCGCAGCAGCAATAAATGCACGGGCAGGGGAGGCAATAAAGAAGCTTTCCTCTATGGAAATACATTGCATTGAAATTGATGCTGATAACAGATTGCCGAAGCCTGTAGAAAATCATGCGGATATGCAATTATTGCATTTGGGTAATAATGACATTTTTTGTCAGAACGAACATTTGTTTTTAGGGGAGTTTGAAAAATTTTTAAATTTAAAGGAAATAGAGAAAAAGTGCTCAGATAAATATCCCGATGATGTTTTACTTAATTGCACAATAATTGGTGATAAACTAATATGCAATCCGAAAACCGTTGCAAAAGAAGTTCTTGAATTGGCAAACGACCGTAATTTGACTGTTGTATCAGTTAATCAAGGCTATGCCAGATGTTCAGTTTGCGTAATTAATGAAAATGCAATAATTACCGATGATGAATCTGTCTACAGAGCCGCTGGAAATCTTCTGAACGATGTGTTACTCATTTCAAAAAATTCCATTGAATTAAAAGGATACAATTATGGGTTCATAGGCGGATGCAGCGGCAAAATTGATAAGGATAAAATTGCATTTAACGGTGAATTAAAATATCACAGCGATTATAAACAGATTTTGAATTTTCTTGAAAAACACGGTGTTGAGCCTGTTGAATTAAAAAAAGGCAAGCTTGAGGATATTGGCGGCATATTGCCGTTATTACAACATAATTAGTTATTTTATTTAAATAACCCCCCTAAATTATACAAAACATTTATTTTGTATAATTATCTTGATTTTTTCAGATAGGAGTATTATAATCATTTATATTGATACCCTTTCTGTTTGGTGGTGAAAAAATGAGAAAAGAAGAACTTGCAACTCTTCCGCGAATTGCTGTTCAATACTTAAACTATCTTTCTGCAATAAAAAGCAAGTCTGATTTAACTGTTCTTGAATATGCATCTGATTTAAGAATGTTCTTCCGTTTTTTGAAAGTTCAAAGAGGTCTTGCAGATGCTTCGGTTGAATTTGATGAGTTAACTGTCTCTGATTTAAATGAAGAGATTATATTAAAAGCTTCACTTGATGATGCTTATCAATTTCTAAAATATTGCAGAAGTGTCCGAAAAAATGATAATAACGCAAGAGCGCGAAAAGCCGTTGCAATTAAAAGATTTTATCGATACCTTGAAATTAACGGTAGAATTGAAAATAATCAGATAGCTTTTCTTGAATCCCCTCAAACCAAGAAATCATTACCTAAATATCTGACTCTTGAACAAAGTATTGAATTACTTAAAAGTGTTGACGGCAAAAACAAAGAAAGAGATTATTGCATACTTACCCTTTTTCTTAATTGCGGACTTCGACTTTCCGAACTTATTTCAATTAATATATCGGATATAAGAGATAATAATACACTCGTTATAACCGGTAAAGGTAATAAAGAACGTGTTGTTTACCTTAATAACGCTTGTCTTTCTGCTATTGAGTCATATTTATCTGTCAGACCAAAAGACGCTGTAAAAGACCGTGACGCATTGTTTCTGAGTAACAGAAAAATAAGAATCAGCAGACAAAGCGTTCAAAAAATGATTGAAGGTTATCTTGCTAAAATAGGTCTTTCAGGTCAGGGATTTTCAACTCATAAGCTTCGTCATACCGCTGCAACTCTTATGTATCAATACGGAAATGTTGACCCGTTACAGTTAAAAGAAATTCTCGGTCACGAGAATCTTTCAACAACTGAAATTTACACTCATATTCATGATGAACAGCTTAAGAATGCGGTTGACAGCAATCCGTTAAATAATTTATCAAAAATTAAATAAGCTTGAGAAAAACAAATTTAATAAAGCATCTGTTACGGATGAACAAATACATATTATAAAATAAATAAACTGTCTTATTAAATATATTTTGGTTTCATCTTTCTCAAACTGACCTTTTCCTCTGATTGATTTTTCAAAAGCATTTTTTGAGTAAACGCTGCTGTCACAGCAAGCCAATATCAAAGAGAAAACCGATATAACTGCGCCGGGGTAAACCATTAAAGCGCAATATCCAAGGCCTGAAAGTTTATAACAGCTATACATATATCCGCTGAAGACTCCGATACCCAAACCTTTTAAAAAAGGAACCCAAAATAAAAGTGGAAAACCAATAAGAGAGAAACCTAAAAAAATATTTACAGCAGTATAAATCAGATTAACGGAAGCTGTTTGTAAAACACATTCCGTTATCCCCTGCCCTGCCCTGTTTTTAATAAATAATGTGCATATTTCAACAATTTTATCTCTTGTCAGAATATCGCATTGTTTAACAAAGTATGCGCCAAAAATAATTCCGCAGATAAAAAATAATGCAAATATATATATTTCTGATTTTTTAATTATTTCTTTAATAATTTTCCCGTTATAAATCTTATATTTATAATTTGATTTGCTCATTTTTAACCTCCAAAAGATTTTTGTTAGATTATATGAGCAAGTCCCGATTAAAATTACAATAAAACTAAACGGTGAGCACAATGAAAAAAGACAATTTGTTTTATGATGTATATTACCAACAAGGAAAAAATCCCGTTTTCTGTTACAGAAGCGGTCTTTTAACTTATGAAGAAACGTTAATGAACGGTGTTTTGGTTTCATCAGGTTATAATTCTGCAGGCTATCCGCTTAATGTTCTTTCAAATTTTCCAAGCAGAAATAATGTACTTAATATAGCGGAGCCCTCATCATTTAATATTGAAATTGACGGGCATAGTATCGATTATAATCTTGATTTTGTTGGTTTTGAGAGCGTAAAAAACGATAAAGCAACAGAATGTATTCTCACTCTTGAAAGCAAAATTAAGCCCGTAATGCTTAAAATACACACAATTCTTGACGGTACTCAGATGTTTACCCGATACATTGAGATTGAAAATTTATCTGATTATAACATTTGTCTGAGCAGGCTTTCCTTACTGAGTGGTTGCATTGAGCAGAAAAACCGAAGACAGCTTACGGATGATAATGATGTTAACGGGATATATTCTGTAGGGTATTTCGGGAATGATGCTTGGGGCAGAGAGGGTGAATTTATCTGGCGCGATTTGATGCCCGATACATTCTCTTTTAATTGCAGATTTGGCAGAGACAGATTCAGACATCCTTTGATATTCATAAAAAACAATTTAACCGGTTCAATGTTTTTCTCACAAATCGGTTGGTCCGGCGGATGCAGATTTACTGTTGATTATAATGCCGTTGCCGAGAAATCTGACATTTCATTATGTTTTAATGCCGAAATAATATCTCATAATCCGTTAACTGTTATACCGCCGAAATCTACCTTTAAAACCCCCGAGGTTCATATGGGTTCAGTTTCAGGCGGACTCGATGATGCGGTTAATGAAATGCATTCGCATACAAGAAAATCTGTGCTTAATTTGCCTGAAGCTTCCGCATCGTCTTGTCTTGTTGGCGCAGGGATGGGTGCTGAACATGATATGTCGGTTGAAACAACAAAAGCGTTTATGCGTCAGTTTGCGGAAATGGGCGCAGAAATGTTTTATATCGATGCAGGATGGCAATGTCCTCCCGCCGAAGAAACCGAATGGCATAAATATAATGGAATCAATGTTCCGAATAATGAGCGTTATCCCAATGGTATAAAAGAACTTTCAGATTATTGTCATTCATTAGGAATGAAATTCGGTTTATGGGTAGATATTGAAAATCTTGGGCAACATTCAAAATGTTTCAATAAACATCCGGAATGGAGAGCTGAAAACATATTTGGAGACAAAAGTAATAATTTGATTGATTTAAGCAACCCTGAAGCTGCTGAATGGGCTGAAACTGAACTTTCAAGAATTATCTCTGAATATGGTTTAGACCTGCTCCGTGTTGACCATAACATTTCATATCGGGATTATTTTGCGATGAGAGATACGGGAACGGGTATATCTGAATGTGTTTCAATAAAACACTCCCATGCGGTTTATAAAATGTATCGCAATCTGAAAAGAAAATTCCCTGATGTAATATTTGAAAACTGCGCAGGCGGTGGCGGAAGAACCGACCTTGGAATGATGAAAAATTTCAATCACACCTGGGTTTCTGATTGGCAGAAGGCTCCCCGCTCGGTAATGATTACAAACGGTATGACTCTTGCATTGCCGCCTGAGAGAGTTGACAGACTTTTTGCAGGAATGGGCGGTCATGAATTCGGTTCATTGGATTTGCAAATGCGTAACGTTATGTTGACGCATATGTCGCTGAATGTTATTGCTCCTGCAACTGCAAATATAAACCCTGTTCAAATGGATTTTGTTAAGCACAGCGTTGATATATATAAAAATTTTATTCGTGAATTTCTTCCCGAATCATTGATATACCATCACACTCCCGATACTGCTTTAAGTTTAAAAAACGGTTTTTCAGCCCTTGAAATATCTTCTGAAGATAATAAAAAAGGTGCGCTTGCTGTATTTACTTTAGGTAAAGGAAAAGATAATGATTTTCTTATTATTCCAAAAGGAATTAACCCGTCATTTAAATATACGGTAACGCTTGATAATTCTGGTTCAACTTTTAAAATCAGCGGATATGAATTGATGAAAGGAATAAAAATCAATATTCCTTCAGCTCTTTCATCTGAATTAATTTTATATAAAGCAGATTAAAGCAAAGCCGAAGTTCGGTCGATTGACTGACTGAACTTCGGCTTTTTGTATTTGTATTTCAGTTCAAATAAGTTCCTTAAGTTTATCAAGGAACGCTTCTTCGCCAAAAGTGTTGATTTTAAAGAGCATAGCCTGGCTTCCGCCTGAAGTTATCGCAGAGAGGAAAATTTCGTTATTATCGCTTTGAAAAAGAGTGATACTGAGACTGACTCTGTTGCCGCCGGTGTAACTGTAGCGCTCAAAAACTCTTACACTGCAACGGGAATTATCGGTTATAAAATCGCTTTTTTCTTCAAGGCTCGCCGTTGAACTGCCGTTTAATATTCCGTCAGTTATACGATTGATTATTTCATCAAAATTTCCGTTAAGAATTTTTTCTAATTTAGCCATAATATCTCCTCCTGTTTAAATTATAGAAAATAAAAAATTTTATGTCAATATCAATTTTTTGTTGATATAACTTTATCTGTATGTTAAAATATTCAGGAATATAAAGATTTTCAGGAGGAACCATTATGAAAATGAAACTTTCTTTCCGTTGGTACGGAGAAGATGACCCGATTTCATTGGAATATATATCACAAATACCGGGTATGCGCTCAATTGTTTCTGCGGTTTATGATGTTAAGCCGGGTGTGGTCTGGCCCAGAGAGAGCCTTGCCAAAATGAAAGAACAATGTGAAGCACACGGTCTTATTTTTGATATAGTAGAGTCTATTCCCGTTCATGAAGATATCAAACTCGGCAGAGGTGATGTAGAACATCTCCTTGAAGTATATTGTGAAAATATAAGACGATGTGCCGAATACGGTGTAAAGTGTGTAACCTACAATTTTATGCCTGTTTTTGACTGGACAAGAACTCAGCTTGATAAAAAAGCAGCCGACGGCTCAACCAGCCTTGTAATGTATTGGGATCAGATGAGAGGGCTTGATCCTCTTAAAGATGATATTCATCTTCCCGGTTGGGATTCGAGCTATTCCCAGGAAGAAGTCAGAGAGCTTATTAATGCATACGGTGAAATCGGTGAAGAAGGCCTTTGGGCAAATCTTGAAAGATTTCTTAAAAAAGTTATTCCGGTTGCAGAAGAATGCGGAGTAAGAATGGCAATTCATCCTGATGATCCCCCCTACCCCATTTTCGGTCTTCCCAGAATTATAACAAATGAAAAAAATCTTGACAGATTCCTTGCTATCGTTGACAGCCCTTCAAACAGCCTTTGCCTTTGCACTGGCAGTCTTGGCTGTGCAGACAGCTATGATAGTCCTTATATGGTAAGAAAATATGCTGAAATGGACAGAATTGCTTTTATGCACATCAGAAACGTCAAGATTATGGATGACGGTTCATTTGAAGAAAGAGCACATCTTTCATCCTGTGGAAGCCTCGATATGTTTGATGTTGTTAAAGCTTTAACGGATAACGGATTTGACGGTTATGTCCGCCCTGACCACGGAAGAATGATTTGGGGCGAAACGGGTAAACCGGGTTACGGCCTTTTTGACAGAGCTCTTGGTGCCGCATATATCAACGGTCTCTTTGAAGCTTGTGAAAAATCCGATAAATAATAAGGAGAAATATAATGAATAAGAATGTTTTAAATACTGATCTTACAGGTAAAGTTGCCGTTGTTACAGGTGCAGGCGGTGTACTTTGCAGTTATTTTTCAAAAGTTCTTGCAAGAGCAGGTGCTAAAGTAGCTCTTCTTGATCTTAATGAGGAAGCTGCAAAAGCATTTGCCGATGAAATAATTGCCGAAGGCGGCATTGCAAAAGCCTATGCCTGCAATGTACTTGATAAAGATATCTGCTATGAGGTATCAGAAAAGGTTCTTGCTGATTTCGGCCCCTGCGATATTCTTGTTAACGGTGCCGGCGGCAACAATCCTAAAGCAACAACAGACAAAGAATACTTTGAACTCGGCGATATTGATGCAGAAACAAAGAGCTTTTTTGACCTTGACGCATCGGGTGTGGGTTTCGTGTTTAATCTCAATTTTCTCGGTACTCTCATTCCTACACAGGCATTTGCACGTCAGATGGTTGGAAGAGAGGGCTGCAGCATCCTTAATATTTCTTCAATGAATGCTTATACTCCCCTTACAAAGATTCCCGCATATTCAGGAGCCAAGGCTGCGATTTCTAATTTTACACAGTGGCTTGCTGTTCATTTTTCAAAGGTTGGAATCAGAGTTAATGCAATTGCACCCGGATTCTTCTCAACAAAGCAGAATGCAAAGCTTCTCTGGAACGATGATGGCACTCCTACTGCAAGAACAGGCAAAATTCTTGCCGCAACTCCTATGGGAAGATTCGGAAAAAGTGAAGAACTTGAAGGAGGTCTCCTTTTCCTTGTAAATGAAGAAGCGGCAGGGTTTATTACCGGTGTTGTTCTTCCTGTTGACGGCGGATTCTCTGCTTATTCAGGTGTTTGATTTAAATTTATTTGGAGTGAAAAATTATGAATATAATGAATGAAAGAATTTCTTCGATCGGTGTGGTTCCCGTTATAAAACTTAACAATCCCGAAACCGATGCAGTGCCCCTTGCAAAAGCTCTTTGTGAGGGCGGACTTCCTGTTGCAGAAGTAACTTTCCGTGCTGCAGGTGCCGATATTGCTATAAGACTTATGAAAGAAGCTTGCCCTGAAATGCTTGTTGGTGCAGGTACTGTTCTCACAACAGAACAAGTTGATAAAGCAATTGAAGCAGGTGCTGAATTTGTTGTAACTCCCGGATTTGATCCTGAAATTGTTGCGTATTGTGTTGAAAAGAATATGCCTATATATCCCGGCTGCACAACACCTACAGATTATCACGCAGCACTTAAATTCGGTCTTGAAGTTCTTAAATTCTTCCCTGCAGAACAGTCAGGCGGACTCGCTAAAATCAAGGCAATGAGTGCTCCGTTCCCCATGTTTAAAGTTATGCCTACAGGTGGAATTTCACTTAAAAATCTTAAAGAATATATTTCGGCACCCGTTATTGCGGCTTGCGGTGGCTCATATATGGTAACTGCTGATCTTATTGATAATCATAAGTGGGATGAAATTACTGAACTCTGCAAGAAATCAGTTGAAATAGTTAAGGAGGCAAGAGCAAATGGCTAAAATAGTTACTTTTGGCGAGCTTATGCTTCGCCTTGCACCCAACGGATATTACAGATTTTTTCAGAATGACCAGATGCAGGCAACTTTTGGCGGCGGAGAGGCAAATGTTGCTGTTTCTCTTGCAAATTACGGAATGGAAAGTGTATATGTTACAAAGCTTCCCAAGCACGCTATAGGTCAGGCGGCTGTTGATTCTCTTCGTTATTTCGGCGTTGATACATCAAAAATTGTTCGCGGCGGCGAAAGAGTAGGTATTTATTTCCTTGAAAAAGGCGCTTCACAGAGAGGCTCTGTTTGCATTTATGACAGAGCTTATTCCGCAATCCAGCAGGCAAATCCTGATGATTTTGACTGGGACAGTATTTTTGACGGAGCAGATTGGTTCCATTTTACAGGTATAACTCCCGCTCTTGGTTCAAATCTTGTTGAAATCTGCCGCCAGGCTTGTATTGCCGCTAAAGCAAAGGGAGTTAAGATTTCTTGTGACCTTAACTACAGAGGAAAACTCTGGACACGTGCAGAAGCAAGAGAGGCAATGACGGACCTTTGTCAGTATGTTGATGTTTGTATTTCAAACGAAGAAGATGCAAAGGATGTTTTCGGTATTGAGGCTGAAGACACCGATATTTATGGCGGAAAACTTAATCACGAGGGTTATAAATCTGTTGCAAAACAACTTGCAGATAAATTCGGTTTTGAAAAAGTTGCAATAACTCTTCGCACATCAGTTTCAGCCAGCGATAACGATTGGGCAGGTATGCTTTATGACGGAGAAAATTACTGTTTCTCAAAAAGCTATCATCTTCATATAGTTGACAGAGTCGGCGGAGGCGATTCCTTTGGCGGCGGATTGATATATTCGCTTCTCAGCGGCAAATCAACTCAGGAAGCTATTGAATTTGCAGTTGCTGCATCAGCTCTTAAACATTCTGTTGAGGGTGACTATAACCGCGTAAGTGTTTCAGAGGTTGAAAAACTTGCGGGCGGTGACGGTTCAGGCAGAGTGCAGAGATAAAAATTAAGAGGCGATTTTATCGCCTCTTTTTCTTAAAATACAAATAGGGTGAATTGTATGAAAATAGAAATTAATCCGAAAGTAAAATATCAGCGTTTTGAAGGTGTAGGTGCAAGCGGTGCATGGTGGGCACAAATCGTTGGCGGTTGGTCCCATATTGACCCTGAAAGCGGAAAAGAGGTCAGAAACAGAATTTCAGAATTGCTTTACAGTAAAGAAAACGGTATCGGAATGCAGGTTTACCGTTATAACATCGGGGCAGGTTCAAAGCACTCAGGAAAGGGATATTACAGCGAGCCCGCAAGAAGTACGGAATGTTTTGAAATCTCCAAAGGTAAATATGATTGGAACCGAGATGCCAATGCTGTTTACATGATGCGTCAGGCTGTTAAAGACGGTGCGGATGAAGTTATTCTTTTTGTTAATTCCCCGCCGGAAAGACTTACCAAAAACGGAATGGCACACGCTGACAAAGGAAAGCTTTTTAAAGAAAATATTTCAAGTGATAATTATAAAGAGTTCGCAGATTATTGTTTGGATATAACTGAACATTTTGTTATCGAAGGCTTACCCATTAAATATTTATCCCCCGTTAATGAACCGGTATGGATTTGGAACGGCGGTCAGGAAGGCTGTCACTACAGACCCAAAAGTGTTCGTAAAGTTTTTGAAATATTTGCTGATGAGATAAGCAAAAGATCAACACTGAATAATATCAAACTTTCAGGTGCGGAATCAGGAGATCTTCGTTGGTTTAATAAATCATATACGAGAAATCTTTTAAAAAATAATAAAGTACGAGCTTCACTTGATGCTGTCGATGTTCATTCATATTCTTTACCTGTTCCTCTCCCCTTTAATATCCCGTTTTTAAATAATCGAATGTCGTTTGTCAAAAGATTCAGAAAATGGATGGATAAAAAATATCCTGATATTCCCGTTAAAATGAGTGAATGGTGTCATATGAAAGGCGGCAGGGATAAATCAATGGATTCTGCATTGGTTACCGCAAAAATAATGTATGAAGATATTGCGTTTCTCAATGTTATTTCCTGGCAGCATTGGATTGCAGTTTCTGAGGTTGATTATTGCGATGGGTTAATATATATTAATCTTGATGATAAATCTTTTGAGTTGACAAAAAGACTTTTTGTTACAGGCAATTTTTCAAAATATATTACTCCCGGTTCAGTCAGAATTAAAGCGGAATGCGATGATAAAGATATTCTGACTCTTGCTTTTGAATATTGCGGCAAGATATCTCTTATAATAATCAATTTTGCCGATGTAACAAAGAAATTAAGCAATCCGATAAACGGAATGCTCAAAATTGCAGTTACTGATGAAGATAATAATCTGACAGAATATGAAACTGATAATAAAATGATAAACATATCAGCTAAATCAGTAAATACTCTGATATTTAACTATTGATAATGGAGGGATTAATTTGAAAGAGAAAATATTTTCTGTTTTAAAATCAGTAAAAAACAATTGGAAAACCCCTCCTGAAGGCAGATTTATGTCATTTAAAGAAATTGTTTCGATGTCTGCGGGCGGAATCGGCGTTAAATTTATTGTTTATTGTGTAGGCAATATGATAATTAGCATCGGAAACAGTCTTATAGGAAATACAATAGGCATAGATCCTACAGCGATATATGTAATTTATATAATTAGTGTTTTATCCGGATTTCCGCTCACTGCTTTGAGAGCAAGAATGATTGATAACTGCAAAAGTATGAAGGGTAAATACAGACCCTATATTATATCTATGGGTATTCCCACTGTTATTCTTGGAATCCTCTTTATATGGATGCCGTATGAAAATATGAGTCTGACGGCAAAATGTGCGGCAGTATTGGCGTTTAATATAGGTTTTCAGTTTTTCTATAATTTTTACACTGATGCATATGATAGTTTAATTAATGTTTTATCGCCGAATACTATTGAACGAACTGACGTTTATGCGGTTAAGGCAGTAATCGAAAATCTTTCTCCGTCAATAGCAAACATATTTTTACCGCTCGTTGCAAAATTAATAACAGGTGATAATACACTCTATGATTTAAGGGTTTACAGATATCTTTATCCGCCGATGCTGATTGTCGGATTTATGATATCAGTTCTTGTTTATGTTAACACTAAAGAAAGAATTGTTCAGCCCAAGAGCAGAATAATAAGAATCAGCTTCATCGATGCGTTCAGAGCAGTTACAAAAAATAAATATTTCTGGATTATTTCCCTTGCTGGTTGGATAGGCTTTCTTGAAAGTTCTTTCAACACAATTATCGGATGGATGTATAACTATCAGGCTGCGTGTTCCGCGGGGCAGTATGCTTTGATAACAGCCATTGCAGGCAATGCATCACTCTGGCCCAATCTTTTTGCACCATATCTTATCAGAAAATACGGCAAGAAAAAAGTTTTGATTTTCAGCAATTTAATGAACATTGCTTTTATCGCATGTATGCTTCCCGTAATAAGAATGAGAGGCTCAAGTGTTATATGGGTTTTGCTCATTTGTACTTTTGTAAACCAAATGCTTACTTCACTCGGGCATTTTATGAACCCAAGTTTAAATGCCGATATCAGAGATTATCAACAATTTATAACCGGTGAACGGATCGACGGCATGTTTGCAGCGGTAGGGTTGATTGGAAGCGTTATTACATTAGCAACCAATTCTGTTTTGCCTGCAATTTATGAACGTGCCGGACTAAACCGAGATGCCGCTATTTCACTGGGTTATGATGGCTCAAATGTTTATGATGTGCTTTATAATAATGATTATTTCGTTCACATTTGTTCTGTTTTGATAATCGCTTCGGTTATCGGTGCTGCATTAAATGTTATTCCTTACTTCTTCTATGACCTTACGGAAACCAAACAAAGAGCAATGGTTACTGTATTGAAAATTCGTGCACTTTTTGAAGATTACGGAAACGGTGTTCTTTCTGATGAATCATTAATTGAAGCTATTGAAATAATCAATGAAGCAAAAGAATATCAGGGAAAAGAAACATCAGTATTAAATGACGCAGAATTAAAAGAAGCACGAAAGTCGAAAGATAAAGATAAGATAAAAGCGGAAAAACTTAAACTTGAATATTTAAAATCAGAAAATGAAAAAATTATTATTTCGACATATGTGCTTGATGAAATAAATAAATTCAAAACCGAAAAAGGGATCAACGATTTGATGGTGGCACAAAAACTTGTATCTGCCGGTATTAATGGATTTATTGAAGTATCAAGATCACTTACAGATAATGCGTTTGTTTCTTCAAGAAAAAATGATTTTAAAGTTTCCCAAAAAACAATAAAAAAATACTTTAAAAACGGTATAAACGAAATTAATTCAGCGGAAATTGAAAAACTGTTTGATAGAGAAGAAACTGCAGAAAAAAGAATTCATTTTATACTTAATGAGATGAAAAAAGCCAATGTAAGCGGTGATAAAAACATTTATAACGAGCTGAAATCTGAGCTTTCAATTTTAAGAATTGAAAAGGCAAAAATTAAAGTTGAAATAAAGGAAAAAACAAAGCAATTTAACCTTTATAACAGAGCGTTGAAGCCGTATGTTGATGCTCAGAGATGTATTAAACAGTTTGAAAATTATAGCAATTTTGATGAAATATCAAAACGTTATGAATCGTTGAAAACACAATAATTAAAGCCCTTCAGAAATTAACTGAAGGGCTTTCTTTTTTATTTATTGACATCCTCCGAAAATGCTGCATTTATAAGCACAGCCTGTAGGAGTTGCGGCGCAACCGCCCAAAGCGGTTTCTTTTAATTCTCGCGGCATTCTTCTTCCGATCCTCATCATAGCATCTGCCATTTCGTCAAACGGAATAACAGCCTTGATTCCGCTGAGTGCCATTTCAGCGCTTGTAATAGCGTTTGCGGCACCAATTGCGTTTCTGCTTTGACAAGGAACTTCAACCAATCCTGCAAGAGGGTCACAAGCCAGTCCGAGTAAGTTGCTTAAGGCTATGGAAGCTGCATCAAAAGCCTGATAAGTATTTCCGCCCATCATAATAACTGCAGCCGCGGCAGCCATAGCAGATGCAGAACCGACTTCTGCCTGGCATCCTGCTTCAGCTCCTGATACTGAAGCGTTTTTCAT
This sequence comes from Acutalibacteraceae bacterium, assembly GCA_045658585.1. Lineage (GTDB taxonomy): Bacteria > Bacillota > Clostridia > Oscillospirales > Acutalibacteraceae > CAG-177. The sequence continues at coordinate 17,656 of JAZOVH010000056.1, forward strand.
AAGCAAGCATCCTATTGCACCTGCAGTAAAAAGACCGTCAACAAGTGTTTTCTCATCAAGGTTAAATTCTTCTTCAAGTGCAAATAATATCGATGGAACAACACCTGCTGAGCCTGCAGTCGGAGCGGCAACTATAACACCCATTGAAGCATTTACCTCGGGAACAGCCTGAGAATACATCAGAACTTTTGTTAAAACATTTCCGCAGATTGATTTGCCTGATTTATAGTGTTCATTAAGCTTTGATGCTTCACCGCCGATTAACCCGCCAACAGATTTTTTTATATTTTCCAAAGGCTTATGAGCTGAACTGCGCATAATATCAAGTGAGTGTTTAATTCTTGCTTCAATTATATCAAGGGAAGTTTCGGTTTCAACAGCTTCACGCTCACGCATTATATCCGCAATTGATTTATTGCTTTTCTCACAAAGCTCAATAAGTTCATATGCATTATGAAAATCCATTTTCTCCCCTCCTTATCTCTTAAAGCACATAACATCTTCAACGGCAGAACTTGCCTTGATAATTGTTACGGCATTTTCGTTAATTTCTTCATCGGATTCAATTATAGTGAAAGCTGTTCCGCCTTTCTTTTCGCGGAAAACCCTTAAGAATGCAATATTTACCTCACAAACACTGAGAACAGAAGTAACATTTGCAACAACACCCGGTGAATCTTTGTGAACAACAATAAGAGCGTGGTATTCTCCGGTAAAATGAACTTTAACCCCGTTGATTTTAGTCAGTCTGACTTTTCCGCCGCCAAGAGACTCTCCTCTTACGGTTAAAGTTCTGCCTGATTTGCAGTCAACAATTATATCAACTGTATTAGGATGAATATCAGTCTCATCTTCATTGGTTTCAAAAACGTATTCAATTCCGGCTTCTTTGGCAAGTTCAAATGAATCACGAATTCTGATATCATCAGTTTCAAATCCCATAATTCCGCCGAGCAATGCCCTGTCGGTTCCGTGACCGCGATATGTCTGCGCAAATGAACCGTAAAGAATAAATTTAATTCTTTTGATGTCATCACCTATCATTTTTCTTGTAAGAAGTGCAATCATTGCGGCACCTGCTGTATGTGAGCTTGAAGGACCAACCATGTTAGGTCCGATAACATCAAAAACACTAATAAATGACATTATAATGTCTCCTTTGAATTTAATATGGTAATTATATTTTGTTAAAAATAAAAAGTCAATAAGAGAAAAAATTATTTAATAATTAAGTGAATTATTTTATTGTTTTTCTTGCAATTATTAATCAAAATATGTAAATATATACTTGATTTTTGTACATTTTATAATTATAATTGTTTATATATAATTATCAAGTCAGTAAAATGGCTTTTTAATAAAAAATTTTTGGAGGTAATTCAAAATGCAGAAGTTTAAAAAGATCCTCGCAGTAATTCTTTCGCTTGTTTTTGTTTTCGGTTTTGCAGCTTGCGGCGGTAACAAAGATGTTGACCCCAACGCAGGTAACGAATCAACAGGCGACATCGCAAAAACAGATCTTAAAGTAGGATTTATTTTCCTTCACGATGAAAATTCAACTTATGACCTTAACTTCATCAACGCAGCTAAAGCAGCTTGTGAAGCTCTTGGTGTTGAAATGATTCCGAAGTATAATATTCCTGAAGGCAGCGAATGCTTCGAAGAAGCTTGTGACCTTGTTGACCGCGGATGCTCAATTATTTTTGCAGACAGCTTCGGTCATGAAGATTTCATGATTCAGGCTGCTCAGAAGTATCCTGATGTTCAGTTCTGCCACGCAACCGGCACAAAGGCACACACAGCAGGTCTTGCAAACTTCCACAATGCATTTGCTTCAATTTACGAAGGCAGATATCTTGCCGGTATTGCAGCAGGCTTAAAGCTTAACGAAATGATCGATGCAGGTCAGTTCACCGCCGAAGAAGCAAAGATGGGTTATGTTGGTGCATTTACATTTGCTGAAGTTATTTCAGGCTACACATCATTCTATCTTGGCGCAAAGTCAGTTTGCCCCACTGTTACAATGGAAGTTCAGTTCACAGGTTCATGGTATGATGAAACAGCAGAAAAAGAAGCTGCAAACGTTCTTATCAGCAACGGCTGTAAGCTTATCAGCCAGCATGCTGACTCAATGGGCGCTCCTACAGCTTGTGAAAACGCAGGTATCCCCAATGTTTCATATAATGGCAGCACAGTTGCAGCTTGCCCCAACACATTCATTGTTTCCTCAAGAATTGACTGGACACCCTATTTCAAATATATGATTAATTGTGTTGCTAACGGCGAAACAATTGACACAGACTGGTGCAAGGGTATTCCCGAGGGTTCTGTAGTTCTTACCGAAATTAATGAAAAGGCTGCAGCAGCAGGCACCGCTGAAGCAATTGAAGCTGCAAAAGCTGAACTTGTAGCAGGTACCCGCCATGTATTTGATACATCAACATTCACAATTAACGGTGAAGCTGTTACCTCATATATGGCAGACGTTGATACCGACGCTGCTTACACAAAGGATACTGAAGTTGTATCAGACGGTTATTTCCACGAATCCGAATTCCGTTCAGCTCCCTATTTTGATGCAAGAATTGACGGAATTAAACTTCTCAACGAGGCTTATTAATTATATTTTTTAAAGTTAAGCGGAGTTTAAACGCTCCGCTTAACATTTTATTGTTTACCTTTTCAAAAGCCGATTATATTTTAACAAACCGGTTTTTGAAAAAATAAACAGGAGGTTGAAAATGAATAAACAGGCTGCAATTGAACTTAAAAACATAACAAAGACCTTCGGAAAAACAGTTGCAAACAAAAACGTTTGTTTAACTGTATATAACGGTGAAATTTTATCAATTCTTGGCGAAAACGGCAGCGGTAAAACAACATTAATGAATATGATTTCAGGTATTTATCACCCTGATAAAGGTCAGATTCTGATAAACGGAAAAGAAGCTGTTATAAATTCTCCAAAGGATGCTTTTGAGTATAAAATCGGAATGATACACCAACACTTTAAGCTTGTTGATGTTTTTTCAGCTGTTGAAAATATTCTTCTTGGTCTTAAAGATGACAAAAAATTTAATATGAAAGACTCAGCGGTCAGAATAAAACAGATCTGCGACCAATACGGTTTTGAACTTGACTTAAATAAAAAGATATATGAAATGTCTGTTTCCGAAAAGCAAACGGTTGAAATTATTAAAGTTCTTTACAGAGGCGCAGATATCCTTATTCTTGATGAGCCAACCGCCGTTCTTACACCGCAAGAAACCCAAAAGCTTTTCAATGTTTTAAGAAGAATGAGAGAAGACGGAAAAGCAATTATAATTATAACCCATAAGCTTAATGAAGTTATGTCATTATCAGACAGAGTATCGGTTCTGAGAAAAGGTGAATATATCGGCACAGTTGAAACAAAAGATACAGACGAAAACAAGCTTACAGAAATGATGGTTGGTGAAAAGATTTCTCTTAACATCGGAAGAACAGAAGCTGTTGACCCGGTTAACAGAATTGAAGTTAAAGATATTTGCTGCAAAAACAGAGAGGGTGTTACCGTTTTAAAGAACATTTCATTTGAAATCAAATCAGGTGAAATTTTAGGCATTGCCGGTATAGCGGGAAGCGGTCAGCGTGAGCTGCTTGAATCAATTGCAGGTTTACAAAAGCTTAATTGCGGAGAAATTCTTTATTATAATCCCCAGACAGGCTCAGTTGAGAACTTAAGGGATAAAACACCCGTTCAAATCAGAGAGCTTGGAGTCAGACTTTCCTTTGTACCTGAAGACAGATTGGGTATGGGTCTGGTCGGCAATATGGATATTGTTGATAATATAATGCTTCGAAGCTATAAAAAAGGTAAATCCATGTTCCTTGAAAGAAAGCAGCCAAAAAACCTTGCAAATAAAATTATTGAAGATTTGGGTGTTGTAACTCCCAATGTTAACACACCGGTTCGCAGACTTTCAGGCGGTAATGTTCAGAAAGTTCTTGTAGGCAGAGAAATTGCTTCATCCCCTACCGTTTTGATGGCTGCATACCCCGTCAGAGGTCTTGATATAAATTCATCATATCTTATCTATAATCTTCTCAACGAGCAAAAAGAAAAAGGTGTTGCAGTTGTTTTTGTTGGAGAAGACCTTGATGTTTTGCTTGAACTCTGTGACAAAATAATGGTTATTTCATCAGGTGAGATTTCAGGTATACTTGATGCAAGAACCGCAACAAAAGAAGAAATCGGTCTTCTTATGACCAAACACAACGGAGGTGATTCAATTGAGCAATAAAATAAAGAACGCTCACGAACCTCTTTTATATGTTACAAAAAGAGACTCAATACCAACAATCAAAGCGTGGTTGATAAGAATTATTGCCGTTATATTCGCTTTAATTGTTTGCGGTATTTTAACAATGTTTCTTACAGGCGAAAATCCCATAAATGTTTATTCATCGATGATTGACGGCGCAATAGGTACAGAACGAAGAGTTTGGCGACTTTTTCAGGAAATAGCAATTCTTCTTTGTGTTTCACTTGCTGTTACTCCGGCTTTTAAAATGAAATTCTGGAATATCGGTGCAGAAGGTCAGGTTCTTATCGGCGGACTTGCAACAGCTATGTGTTCAATGTTCCTCAGCGATAAACTTCCCCCGCACATCCTCATTCCTGTTATGTTTATCTCCTGTATGGTTGCAGGTGCAATCTGGGCGGTTATTCCTGCATTTTTCAAAGCTCATTGGAACACCAATGAAACTCTGTTTACATTGATGATGAACTATATTGCAATTCAGCTTGTTTCATACTTCTGCTTTGTTTATTCAGTGCCCAAAGGCTCGGGCAAGATTCCCCTTTTGCCAAAAGCCAGCTGGCTTCCCGCAATCGGTGACAATGATTATCTTGTCAATATAATTATTGTTACATTAATAACGATGGGTATGTATATTTATCTTAAATACAGCAAGCACGGTTATGAAATTTCAGTTGTTGGTGAAAGTGAAAATACTGCAAAATATATTGGAATAAATGTTAAGAAAGTAATTATAAGAACTCTTATTCTTTCCGGTGCTGTTTGCGGTATTGCAGGTCTTCTTCTTGTCAGCGGAACCAACCATACAATAGCAAGCAATACAGTTGACGGCAGAGGCTTTACCGCTATCATGGTTTCGTGGCTTGCAAAGTTTAATCCGATAACAATGATATTAACTGCATTTATTATTGTTTTTCTTGAAAAAGGTGCAGGCGAAATTTCAACAACATTTGGTCTCAACAGCTCATTTTCAGAAATTATTTCAGGAATAATTATATTCTTTATTATCGGTTGCGAGTTTTTTATTAATTATAAGGTTAATTTCCGCACCAAAAAGGAGGCGAACGGTAAATGATAGTTGCTTTTATTCAACGTGCAATTGTTCAGGGCATTCCCCTTCTGTTCGGCTCAACAGGTGAAATAATTACCGAAAAAAGCGGTAATTTAAACCTCGGCACAGCGGGCGTTATGTATGTTGGCGGAATATCGGGTGTTATCGGTGCTTTTATTTATGAACAATCCGTTGAAACCGTAAATCCTTTTCTTGCAGTCCTGATTCCTCTTCTTTCGTCAGTTCTCGGTTCTGCAATTATGGGCCTTATTTATGCATTACTTACTGTTACATTAAGAGCAAATCAAAATGTAACCGGTCTTGCGCTCACAACATTCGGCGTTGGATTCGGTAATTTCTTTGGCGGATCTCTTATCAAAATTCTCGATACAGATGTTCCTTCAATAGCATTAAGTGCAACCAGCAAATGTTTTAAAACCGGTTTACCTTTTGCAGATAAATTCGGAGTTGTAGGTGAAATCTTTTTCTCATACAGTTTTCTTGCGTATGTTGCAATTATTATTGCTCTTATCACTTCTTTTTATTTCAATAAAACCAGAAGCGGACTTCATTTGCGAGCTGTTGGTGAAAACCCCGCAACGGCAGACGCAGCAGGTATTAATGTTTCTGCATATAAATACGGTTCAACAGTAATAGGCAGTATTATTGCTGGCCTTGGCGGACTCTATTATGTTATGGATTACGCAGACGGCGTATGGTCAAATGACGGCTTCGGAGACAGAGGCTGGCTTGCAATTGCACTTGTTATTTTTGCAGTATGGAAACCGAATATAGGCATTCTCGGTTCATTTTTGTTCGGCGGATTACTTATAATTCATAACTATATTCCCAACCTCACATTGAGTGCTCAGGAATTATTCAAAATGGCTCCTTATGTTGTAACAATAATTGTGCTTGTAGTTATAAGTATGAAGCGTAAACGTGAGAATCTTCCCCCTCAGAGCCTCGGGCTTTCATATTTCAGAGAAGAACGATAAATATTCCCTCAAACTCCCCTTTTATCAGGGGAGTTAATTTTTTACGCGGTTATAAACTTTCTTTTAATTTCATAAGATTAATTATGAAGTTTGAGGAGGGTTTATTTTGAAAGGCTTGGTTGAGCAAAGAGCAATTGAATTGGCTGAATATATTATAGAAAACAAAACAACGGTAAGGGCAGCAGCAGTTAAATTCGGAATTTCTAAATCAACGGTTCATATGGATGTTGCAAACAGACTGAAAAAACTTAATCCGGTTTTATATCAGAATGTCAGAGAAGTTCTAGATTTCAACAAAGCAGAACGGCATATAAGGGGCGGGCTTGCAACAAAAGAAAAATATTCAAAATAATCTTAATTATTATTGAATTTAAAGAAATATTATGATAAAATTATTTTGATATAAAGAGGTTTTTCCTCTTATTAAAATAAGAAAGGACCGATAAAATGAAGCAACTCAAAATCGGCATTATCGGTGCCGGAAGAATAGGTTCTCTGCACGCTAAATCAATTACATATAATGTTCCTACAGCTACTGTTGTAGGCATTACAGATGTTTTCAAAGCAAACGCAGAGAAAGTAGCTGCTGAGCTTAACATTTCCAAAATTTATGATGATTACAAGCAGATGCTTGCTGACCCCGAAGTTGAGGCTGTTCTTGTATGCTCATCAACAGACACACACGCTGATATTGCTATTGAAGCAGCTCAGGCGGGCAAACACATTTTCTGTGAAAAACCCGTTGATCTTACACCTGAAAAAGTTAATGCTGTTATTGATGCAGTTGAAAAAGCAGGAGTAAAGCTTCAGGTTGGTTTTAACCGCAGATTTGACCACAACTTTGCAAATGTAAGAGCAATGGTTAATGACGGAAAAATCGGCGATGTTCATATTGTTAAAATCACATCAAGAGATCCCGCTCCCCCGCCGGCAGAATATTCGGCAGTCAGTGGCGGAATGTTCCTTGATATGACAATTCACGATTTTGATATGGCGCGTTTCCTTGCAGGCAGTGAAGTAACAGAAGTTTATGCAAATGCAACATGCCTTGTTGATCCTGCAATCGGTGAAGCTGGCGATGTTGATACAGCAGTTATCAGCCTTAAATTTGCAAACGGTGCTGTTGGTGTTATTGATAACAGCAGAAGAGCAGCTTACGGTTATGACCAGAGAATTGAAGTTTTCGGCAGTAAAGGTGCTGCAGTTGCTTCAAATGATACACCTACCAATGTTGTATTTATGGGTGATGAAGGCGTTGTTGCTGATAAACCTCTCTATTTCTTCCTTGAGAGATATATGCAGTCATTCAGAGATGAAATGCTTCAGTTTGTAGAAGCTGTAATCGAGGATAAAGCAACACCAACAACCGGTGAAGACGGACTCAATTCAATTCTTGTTGCACTTGCTGCAAAGAAATCTGTTGCAGAGGGCAGACCTGTTCAGCTTTCTGAAATGGCATAAATCATTAAAGCTCCGATGATTTCATCGGAGCTTTTTAAAATTCAATTTTATCATTTGCTTTTAATGTCAGATCAGGCACAGAGTAATCAGATTCAGAATTTATAAAAATTTCAAAGTATATCTCTTTATCAGATTTAAAAACCGAATAAGTATATTCATTTCCAAAAGAATAACAGTATCCTTTTTCTTTTTCAGTTAATTCATTAAGTATTACTGTTGAATCTTCTTCAGGTGAATATGTTTCAATCAAAAGTTTAATTAGCTCAAATGCACTCGAATTATTATTTGTTATTAATGAAATCTTGATTATTGAATTATCATCCGATAATTGCATTTTTATTACAATATTTTTTAAATCTTTATAATTAAAAAATGAAATAAAAAAATTTTCATCATAATAACTGTTTTCGGAAATATAATTAAAATCTTTTGAAATTTCATTTAATCTGCCAACAAAAATCGGTGGGCTGACTCTTTCCTGAACCGTGCAGGACGATAACAATAAAATAAGCAATACAGAAATAGCAAGAGAAATTTTTTTCATAAATTATTTCCTTTTTCTTTTTTTACCTGACGAAAGAATTCCGCCTGCAGATGAAGAAATAAAGATTATTGCACAAAGCAAAAATATTCCGCTTCCCGCTTTTCCGCCGTTAACAGCAAAAGCAACCGTTCCGCAAATTACAGCACAAACAATTCCGCCCGCAGAACCGTATACAAGCCCTTTTTCATTAAACGAAATAACAGATGTATACCCAGACAGCAAACCGCTTAAAACAGCAAATATAAGCCCGAAAGGCATAAACAAATTATCAGATAAATTCAGCTTCATAACAAAAAATGAAAATATTCCTATTAACAAAAAATACAGACCGCTTCCCGCCGCTCCCGAAAAGAAGAGTTTGATATACGAATTACTTTTCTGTTTGTTTTTTATTATATTCTTTTTTCTTTCTGACATAAAAAGACTCCCCTCATATTACTCAATAAATAATATGAAGGGAGTCCTTATGTTATTCAAAAATTATGCATCAAAAGTATCGTCTTTTTTCTTTGACTTCTTTCTCTTTGCCTTGCTGTTTTCAGCTGCTTCTTCCATCTTCTTCTGCTTTTCAGCCTCAGCAGCTTCCTTAGCAGCTTTTCTTTCTGCTTCAAGCTTTTCGTTTGCTGTGTTATTCTGTGAAATAGCCCAACGCATAATCTTCATCTTGTTTCTGTCTGCACCTGTTTCGATGATAAGAGAATCATCTTTAACAGTAACAACACGGCCTACAATACCGCCGATTGTTGTGATTTCATCGCCAACCTGAAGATTGTCACGCATTTCCTGCTCTTCTTTTTGCTTTTTTTTCTGAGGTCTGATTGTTGTAAAGTACATAAAAACAACCATAACACCCATAATCAAAATAAATGTCATGGGATTACCGCTGCCTGCACTACCTGCTGCTGCGCCGCCGCCCATACCGGCCATAAGTGAAATAAAATTCATGAGATAACCTCCAAAACGTAATAGAATTATTATACAGTATTAAGATAAATTATGCAATAGTTTTTAAAATTAAAATTTAAATTCTGGTATCATATAAATCAACATATTTATTTCTGAATTCTTCATATGTTCCGTTTTCAATATTTTCACGGATTCTTTGCATCAGCATATTATAGAAATACAGATTATGAATAACGCAAAGACGCATTGCAAGCATTTCTTTTGCTTTGAAAAGATGACGGATATATGATCTTGAGAAATTCTTACATGCGGGACAATCGCATTCAGGATCAATAGGAAGCGAGTCATTTTCATACTTCTTATTATTAAGATTTATAATTCCTTGTTGAGTGAAAAGATGACCGTGTCGGGCGTTTCTGCTGGGCATTACGCAGTCAAAAAGGTCAACACCTCTGTAAACCGCTTCAATAATGTTACCCGGAGTTCCCACACCCATAAGATACCTGATTTTATCAGCGGGCATATGAGGCTCAACCGCTGAAATTATGCGATACATATCTTCTTTGGGTTCACCGACAGCAAGACCGCCGATTGCATAACCGTCAAGGTCAAGCTTTGCAATTTCTTTCATATGTTCAACTCGTAAATCATCGAAAGTGCATCCCTGATTAATGCCGAAAAGAAGCTGGTTTTTATTTATCGTGTCAGGCAATGAATTGAGTCGTTGCATTTCTTCTTTACATCTGATAAGCCATCTGGTTGTTCGCTCACACGATTGCTTGGCATAGTCATATTTTGCAGGATTTTCAACGCATTCATCAAATGCCATAGCAATGGTTGAACCGAGATTAGACTGAATCTGCATACTTTCTTCAGGACCCATAAAAATATGCTTGCCATCAACGTGAGATTGAAAATATACGCCCTCTTCTTTAATTTTTCTTAATGAAGAAAGAGAAAAAACCTGAAATCCGCCGCTGTCGGTTAAGATTGGACCGTTCCATGATGAAAATTTATGCAAGCCACCCATTTCACGAACCAGTTTATCACCGGGTCTTACGTGTAAATGGTATGTATTTGAAAGCATAACCTGGCATCCGATTTCTTTTAAATCAATTGCCGAAAGAGCACCTTTAATAGCTCCGCAGGTAGCAACATTCATAAAAGCAGGTGTCTGAACAGTTCCGTGAACTGTTTCAAACTCGCCCCTTCTTGCGTTGCCGTCTTTTTTCAGAAGTTTATACATAAAAATCTCCGTTTAAATATTATTTATAAAACAAACACGAATCACCAAAACTGAAAAATCTGTATTTTTCTTCTACCGCAACTTTATATGCATTCATAGTGTTTTCATATCCGCAAAATGCACTTACAAGCATAATAAGAGTGCTTTCAGGCAAATGAAAGTTTGTTATCAGACAATCGATACATTTAAATTCATAACCGGGATAAATGAATATATCAGTCCATCCGTCATCTTCGCATATCTTTCCTCGGAATGTTGCAACAGATTCCAATGTTCTGCAGCAAGTTGTTCCAACTGCAAAAACCCGTCCTCCGTTTAATTTTGTTCGATTTATGATTTCTGCGGTTTCGGCAGGAAGAAAATAATGCTCTGAATGCATATGATGGTCTTTAATGTCATCTGCTTTAACAGGTCTGAAAGTTCCCAGACCAACATGAAGCGTTACAAAACCAACTTCAACACCCATATTTTTGATTTTTTCAATCAATTCAGGTGTAAAATGCAGCCCTGCGGTCGGAGCAGCAGCACTGCCCTGCTCTTTTGCAAAAACAGTCTGATATCTTTCTTTATTTTCGAGTCTTTCTGTTATATAATGCGGCAACGGCATTTCGCCTATTTTATCTATAATTTCAAAAAAATTACCCTCAAAACCGAATTTTGCAATACGGTTGCCGTCTGCAAGAACCTCAATAACTTCTGCAGTTAACGAGCCGTCACCAAAAGTGAATTTATGACCTACTCTTGCTTTTTTTCCTGGACCCGTTATAACTTCCCAGGTATCATTACTCTTTTGATTTAAAAGCAGGAATTCAACAACAGAACCTGTATCGATTCTTGTTCCGTACATTCTCGCGGGAAGAACCTTGGTGTTATTTAAAATCAAACAGTCTCCGGGGCGGAAATATTCGGTTATGTCCTTGAATATTCGGTGTGAGATTTCTCCGTTATTTTTATTCATTACAAGCATTTTTGAACAGTCTCTCGGCTCAATCGGAGTCTGCGCAATTAACTCCTGCGGCAAATCATAGAAAAAATCGCTTCTTTTCATTAAAAATCCTCAAATTATCTTTAAAATTTATAATATATTTGTTATAAATATTATTTGACTAAACAATGTAAATTGTGATATTATCTTAATATTATAAATTAATTTTGTCAAGGTCTATATTGACTTAAAAAATTTATGCAGAAATCGTTATTTTAATCAATTATTCCGAAAAGAGGTTTATGGTTTATGAAAAAATACAATGTAGGTATTGTAGGCGCAACAGGTATGGTTGGCCAGCGTTTTATCACTCTTCTTGCTGATCATCCCTGGTTCAATGTTGTTGCTCTTGCAGCAAGCCCCCGTTCAGCAGGCAAAGCTTATAAGGATGCTGTCGGATCAAAATGGTGTATGGCAACAGAAATTCCTGAAAAGATCGCCAACATAACTGTTATGGACGCAACCGCAGATATAGAAAAAATGGCTGCTGCCGTTGATTTCACATTCTGCGCAGTTGATATGAAAAAGGATGAAATCAAAGCTCTTGAAGAAGCTTACGCAAAGGCAGAATGCCCCGTTGTTTCAAACAACAGTGCTCACAGACACACCCCTGATGTTCCTATGATCATTCCCGAGCTTAATACAGAACACGCACAGATTATCAATTCCCAGAAAAGACGTCTCGGAACAGAAAGAGGCTTCATTGCAGTTAAATCAAACTGCTCACTTCAGAGTTATGTACCCGCTCTCTTCCCTCTTGATAAGTTCGGCGTTAAGGATGTTCTTGTTTGCACATATCAGGCTATTTCAGGTGCGGGCAAAACATTTGATACATGGCCTGAAATGATTGATAATGTTATTCCTTACATTGGCGGTGAAGAAGAGAAGTCCGAAAAAGAACCTCTTAAGATTTGGGGTAAAATTGAAGGCGATGAAATTGTTCCCGCAACTTCACCCAACTTCACAGCACAGTGCCTTCGTGTTCCCGCTTCAGACGGTCACATGGCTGCAGTGTTCGTAAGATTTGAAAACAAACCTTCAATTGAAGAAATCAAAAAGATCTGGAAGGAATTCAAAGGTTATCCCCAGGAAGCAGAACTTCCCAGTGCTCCCAAGCAGTTCCTTAACTATTTTGAAGAAGATAATCTTCCCCAGACAAAGCTTCAGAGAAACCTTGAGAACGGTATGGCGGTTTCTGTTGGCCGTCTCAGAGAAGATACACAGTTTGATTATAAATTTGTTTGTCTTTCACACAATACACTCAGAGGCGCTGCAGGAGGCGCAGTTCTTATGGCTGAGCAGCTTTGCGCACAGGGCTACATTAATCCCAAGGCTTAATTGACGAAAGGAGTCAAATATGAAGCAGACTGTTTTTACCGGTGCGGGTGTTGCAATTGTAACCCCCTTTACCGCTGATAACAAAGTAAATTATAATAAGCTTGCTGAACTTCTTGAATTTCAGATTGCTAACGGTACTGATGCTATAATTATTTGCGGAACTACCGGCGAAGGTTCAACTCTTGATCATGATGAACATTCAGAGGCAATCAGATATACTGTTGAAGTTGTAAATAAAAGAATCCCTGTTATTGCCGGAACAGGAAGCAACGATTCAAACTATGCCGTAAAGCTTTCAAATGAGGCAGAAAAGGCAGGCGTTGATGCTCTTCTCTCTGTTACACCTTATTACAACAAAACTTCACAGAGAGGTCTTATTCAGCATTATAACTATATTGCAGACAGAGTAAGCGTTCCCATTATCACATATAATGTTCCTTCAAGAACAGGTGTAAATATTCTTCCCGAAACCTATGTTGAGCTTGCAAAGCATCCCCGAATTGTAGGAACAAAAGAAGCAAGCGGTGATATTTCTGCAGTTGCAAAAACAATTTCACTTTGCGGTCCTGATTTTTCTGTTTATTCAGGAAACGATGATCAGGTAACAGCTCTTATGGCTTTAGGCGGCAAAGGAAGCATTTCTGTTCTTTCAAACATTCTTCCTAAAGTTGCCCACGATATTCCCGCAAAATTCCTTGCAGGCGATTATAAAGGCAGCCGAGATCTTCAGCTTGAATATCTTGACCTTTGCAATAATCTTTTCCTTGATGTTAACCCTATCCCCGTTAAGGAAGCAATGAATATGATGGGTATGGATGTTGGCGAATGCAGACTTCCCCTTTACAAAATGACTGATGCCGCAAGAGAAACACTTTATAACACTCTTGCAAAGCATGGACTTGTAAAATAAATCTTCAGAGGTATTTTAAATGACAGGAATTATATTAAGCGGATGCAACGGAAAAATGGGCAGAGCCGTTACACTCTGTGTTGACGGATTGCAGGATTGCGAAATTGTTTGCGGAGTTGATATTTTTACCGAAGCAGCAAATTCATATCCCGTATACTCTTCGCCAAAACTTATTCCTCAGGAAATAATTGAAAAGTCAGATGTAATTATTGATTTTTCAAATCCTTCTGCTCTTGGCGGTCTTCTTGAATTTGCAGTTGAAAATTCAATCCCCGCTGTTATATCCACAACAGGACTTAACGATTCCCAGATTTCGCTTATCAAAAAGGCTGCAACAAAAATTCCTGTTTTCTTCAGCGCAAATATGTCGCTTGGTGTAAACCTCATTTGTGAGCTTGCTAAAAAAGCCGCCAAGGTTCTTGGCGATTCATTTGATATTGAAATAGTTGAAATGCATCATAATCAAAAAATTGATGCACCCAGCGGAACAGCGCTTATGATTGCAGATGCAATCAAAGAAGAGCTTAATGACGATATCAAATATGAATATGACCGCTATTCAAAGCGCGAAAAACGCACCAAGAATGAAATTGGCATTCACGCTGTAAGAGGCGGAACGATAACCGGCGAACACGAAATTATTTTTGCAGGTCTGGATGAAATAATAAAAATTTCACACAGCGCAAGAAGCAAATCGCTTTTTGCAACAGGAGCGGTTAATGCAGCAAAATTCCTTTGCGGTAAAAATGCAGGATTATATAATATGGCTGAAATGCTGAAGTGAGTTTTGGAGGATAAAAAATGAAGCTTGTTGATAATATTTTTATAACTGAAGATGTTACTCTTTTCTCGCTTTGCGACTCCCCTGCTGATATCGCACATATCGCTGAAGTTTTTAAAATGATTGCTGATTCTGGAATTGATGTTGATATGATATCACAGTTTCCCTTGAGTGGATCAAGTTCAGGTTTTTCATTTACAGTTAATGTCAGCGATTTTGTTTCTGTTCTTGCTATAGCATCTGAACTCAGAAACAAAAATCCCAAAACAAAAATCAGCGTTAGCAGCGGTAACTGCAAGCTTACAGTCAGCGGTGAAGCGATGAGAAATACTCCCGGTGTTTCTGCAAAAGTATTTAAAGCGGCTGCAAGTGTAGGAGCAGATGTCAGAATGATAACAACTTCCGAAATTGAAATTGCGATGCTCGTTGTTAAATCCGATGTTGACGATGTTGTTGCTGCAATTAAAAAAGAATTTGCTGAATAAATAATTTAAGCCACCCATATGGGTGGCTTTTTTAATATTAAAAATCAACTTTATAATGGTGAACAAAAACACCGATAACTTTATTATAGTCCAAAACATGCATATTTGAGCCGTCTTCGGACTGCCAGAATGTTATACCTTCTGCTTCAACATTATCGCCGCCGACATTTCGTTCTGCAACAAGAGATACCTTGCCTGTTTCAACATTAATTTTTAGAATGTTCTTTATATCACCGTTATCTTTAATATCATTAGAGAGATATAAAAATCCATTATAGAACTCTCCGCCCTGAATTCGGTCAATAACACCTAATCCGCTAAGCGAAATTTCTTTAACAAGCTTCATCGAATCATTTACATCATAAACATAAATCTTTTCCGCATTGCTCCATTTTGAAGCATAGAGATAGCCTGTTCTGCCGTCAACTGCACACCAAGGCACACCGTCATCAAAGTCTTCGCAAGACAACTCATAGACCTCTCCCGTTGCTTTTAAAGTTTCGCAATCAAAAACAACAATGCAGGGATAGATATAATCATCACTGTCTTCAACTGAAGCGTATATCTTATTATTATAATAGCTTATTCCTCCGATATGGTCATTGCCTCTTTTTGAGCATTTATCGGGCAAAGGATTAAGATTGCTCTTAACAATTTGCATATCATCAAAAGTGAATTTTGCCAGACCTGTCAAATCAAGTGCTGCAATTGAGCCGCTTGTATAATAATACTCACCATCGGTTGTTATCCCCTGACCCATCAAAAGGGCTTTTTCAAAAACAAAAGCGTTTTTTGAAATTAATTCTGCTGAATCCGTGCTTTGAGCTACAGGGCTTGTAAGAAGAGTTATTAACAAAAGAGGCAGAGTTAATATTGACCATATTCTTCTGATTATAAACATTATTTTTCACCTTCATAAAAAATAATGCCCCTAAATTGCAAGGGGCAAAATAATTACATTTTAATAATTTCAATTCCGTTGATTACAACATCTTCAACAGGCTTATCACCAAATCCTGTTTTAACTGAGGCGATAGCATCTACGACATCCATGCCCTCAATAACCTGACCGAAAACAGTGTGTTTAAAATCAAGCCAGGGTGTTCCGCCAAGAGCCTTATAATCTTCAACGCACTCTGTGGGGAAACCTCTGTCTGAAAGCTGTTCCATCTGTGAAATAAGTCCGCTGTCAACTTCTTTAGCCTGAACAATGAAGAATTGGCTGCCGTTTGTGCAGGGACCGGCATTTGCCATTGATAAAGCACCGCGTATATTATGATAATCAACACTAAACTCATCTTCAAAACTCTTGCCCCAGATGCTTTCTCCACCACGACCTGTGCCGTTGGGATCACCACCCTGAATCATAAAATCGGGTATTACTCTGTGGAAGATTATTCCGTTATAATATCCGTTTCTTGCGTGAGTTGTAAAATTTTCTACCGCCTTAGGTGCTGCTTCGGGGAAAAGAAGAATCTTTATGTCACCAAGAGTTGTTTTCATTAATGCTACTGTATCGCCGGCCTGGGCGGGTCTATTCTGTTTACTCATTTTTATCACCTGATTTAATTATTATTTTCCGGGTTCATATTTATCGGAAAGTGCCATAAAGTCGACTTTTGCCATTTTAGTTCTGGGGAAACTTTCCATAATTTCAATTTTTCTCGGACATGAGAATCTGGCAAGGTTCTTTTTGCAGTATGTCTGAATCTGGTCAACTGCATCAGCTTTATCGATACTTTCTTTAAGTGTAACACAAAGCTTAACACAAGGCTTATTTTTAATGTATCCCTGAACGGCACAAGCTTCATTAACAAAAGGAAGATTAAGAACGGCATTTTCAATATCCGAAGGATAAACATTATAACCTGAAATGATAATCATTCGTTTCTTTCTTCCGGTAAAGAAAACAAATCCGTCGCCGTCTTTATAGCCGAGGTCACCGGTAAGAACCCAACGGATTCCGTTTTTGTCAACATATACTCCGTCGTTTCTTACAGTGTTATCTCCGTTGAAGTATCCAAGCATCGAGGTATCACCTGAAACAACGATTTCACCTGTCTGACCTGCGGGAAGAACATTTTTCATTTCATCCCATATTTCAACTTTTATATCCCCCAAAGGTTTTCCTATAGAATCTTCTCTGCAGTTTTCATATGTGTTAACAGTGCATACAGATGAAACCTCAGTTAAACCGTATCCTCTGAAAAGCTTTCCTTTGCCGCCATTCTTGGTGACGGTTGCATTGAAATCTTTAACAAGTCTTTCGGAAAGGAAGTCTCCTCCACAGAAAACAAGGCGAAGATTTTTAAGATGCGGTCCGTCAAATCCCTTGTCTTCCATAAGCTTCTTAAACATATTGGGAACACCGAGAACAAATGTCACTTTATGCTTTTTCATATGTTTATTCGCAGTTTCGGCATTAAACTGAGGCATAGGAATTGAAGTGAAACCGTGAGTAATAGGAAAATGCATCGCTATTCCGAGACCGAATGCATGGAACATCGGCAAAACAAAAAGAGAATACTCATCCCCTGCTTTATGAGGAACATCAAGTAAATTGAGTTTTTCCGAAAGATTATTTAAATTGTTGCTTGAGAGCATTATTGTTTTGCTTTTTCCGGTTGTTCCGCCGCCGTGAAGATAAACAGCAATCTGAGAGCCGTCGTGACAATCATTTGAATCTTTACTCTTGCCTGCAGAAACAGCTTTCAAGTATTTGATTGAGTTCTTAAAAACATTTATGCCTTTGCCCTTTACCTTTTCAAAAACTCTGAATGCGGGTACTATGGGTGCAAGAACATAATCAGAATTTGAACAGATAATGCAAGGGATTCCGGTCTGATTTATCATTTCCGCATAATCTGCAGCTAAAATATCAAGGATAAATATCGCTTTGGACTTAGTTGTTTCAATATTTTCCTTAAGCACTTCAGGAGATGTAAGCGGATGAACAATATTTGCAATTACACCGATTTTATTAAGCGCATAAAACGTTACAAAGCCGTGAACAACATTGGGTAAAAATACAGTTACAGCATCTCCGTTTTTAATGCCGATTGAATTAATGTATGCAGCAATTGCATCTGCATCATTAATGATTCTCGAAAGCTTTATTTTGCTTCCGAAAGCAAGAACTGCATCAAAATCACCAAGACGTTTTGCGTGCATTTTTAAATAATCGTAACAAGTAAGATTCATAAAGTCATACCATTCCATTTTATATTACAATAATATTATCAATTTAAAAATTAATTGTCAATCTATGGTTTAATATATTAATAAAAGTTTAACAATCAACCGTGAATATCATTTGTAAGTATTATATTTCCTTCATCATCAAACGAAGCTATAATTCCGTTATTATCATATGTTGCAAAAAAAGGAACTTTTGCGCACATTGTTAAATTCCATTTTACATTCGGGTAAACTTTTCCGAGCTGATTTGTAACAATTGCAATTTCAGGTTTCAGAACTGAAAGGAAATCAACCGAGGATGAACCGAAATAACCGTGATGACCGATTTTAAGCAAATCAACATCACCAACCAGCGGAGCAATAACAGACTCCAATCCTGTAGATTTTGTAATATCCGAAGCTAAAAAAGCAGTTTTATTGCCTTTAGTTATCTTTACACCTACGCTTGCAGCATTTTCTCCTTTACCTGCAAAATCGTCTGAGGTTTCGGTATTAAAAAACTGGATTATAAAATCTTCAAAAGCAAATTCTTCTTTCGGCAAATCAGTGACTACAGGGACGCTTAGCGATTTTAAATTTGATATAATGCTTTTATAAGTCTTATCAATTTCCCATCTGTCAATTTCATAATCTTTTGCTGTGTCAGGATTAAATTCTTTGAAATATGCCTTTTTAATTTTTATTGAAGAGTCTCTGATTACAGCGTTAAACGCGCCGATATGATCGTAATGGTAATGCGTACCGATTATAAAATCCAAAGTCGCAATACCGTTTTCATCAGAAACAGTCTTTTTTATATATTCAACAACGGCCTCTTCATAGCCTTTATAATCAGATTTTCTTCTGGGGTTATTATTACCCTCCCCTGCATCAACAAGGGCAAATTTGCCGTTGCTTTCTATTAAAATTGCATCTGAATTTGCAGTATTGAGAAAATGAATTTTATCATTACCGTTTTGGTTATTAAACATTTCTTGCTCTACAGTAAAACGGCGGCAATGATTATTACCTATTGCAACAGTTGCTATATCCAGAATGAAAATCGCTGCCATTAGAGGCACAATAATCCAAGTGGCTATTTTTTTGGCTTTATTTTTCTTCATTTTATTCTCCATAAAATTTTATCTGAATTATTCTATCATAAAATTAAGGATTTTACTATACATATTATAAAAGTTTTTAAAAACATCTTGTATAGTTTTAACTTTTAATGTAAACTGTTATTATATTTCAGAAAAAGAGGAATTGCTTTGAATTTAAAAAACATAAATTTTATTGATATTTTTAAAAAAGCTATTTTTCCGATAGCTTTTATTTTTCCGTTAGTTTTAAGTATGGGCGTATGCAGTAACGCCGGAGCTTTTTGGGGTTGCCTTGCAACTGTTGTTTTGTCATTATTTATCAACAAATTCGAAGAAAAAAAATTAATGCCTGTTTTGCTGAATTTTTCAGTCGTTTCATTTCTTCTTATTAAATTCGGATATTTGTCCGCTGTTATTGCATTAATTGTTTCGGGAATTATTTTTTGCTTTGGTTATAAGTTTTATAATTATATTGAAAAATTATCAGATTCAACATTTATCAGCGGTGTAATGCTTGCAACAGCTTTGGTCGTTACCGTTTTACAAACAACAAATTATTTTGGCATCGGTGCAAGCGGATACACAGCAAGAGAAATGATCGAATCATATATTTCACTTGGATTTCACGGAAATTGGCGCGGAGTTTTATATGGAACTATTGTTCTTGTTATTATGATTACTTACCCCAGAAAATTCAAAAAGACAAGTAAAATAATTCACGGATCATTTATTGCGTTAATTATATGTGTTATTTTAAATTTGTTTTTAAATCCGCCAGATTTGATAACATCAATTAACGAGATCTCAACTTTGGAATTAAATAAAAATTATAATCTGAATATATCAGTTCACGGAGCAATTTTCTCTGTTGCTTGCGGAATTATAATTTCAATTTCAAATATTTTTATTATTAAGAATGACAATCCCAACAATAAAACTTTTATTAAAAACGGAATATCCAACATTATTTTAGCTCCGATTCTTTGTTTTGTTCCTCAAAAGTTTGATAAATCAGCAATTAAAAACATTCCGATTGCCGCCTTAACTGCATTGATTTTATTTTTCTTGAAAGATTTTATAATAAGAATTCCCGTTCATTCCTGCGCGGTTATTCTTATAGTTTATGCATGGCAAGCTGTAAAATGGAAAAGATTAAAAGAAGTTTTCAAAAACCCCATTTCTGTTTTGCTGTTTTTATTACCAATTTCAATATTTCTTTTGTTTTAAAAGAATCCCGTCTGAAGTGTTATAAAACCTTCAAACGGGATTTTTTATTTGAACAAATTACCGCCAAAGCAATCAAATCCGACTACCAGCGGAAAATTATAAATCTCAAGCTTTTTAATGCTTTCACAGCCTAAATCTTTAAATGCAATTTCTTCGCAAGAAACGATACTTTGGCTGCATAGAGCGCCTGCACCACCGATTGCACAAAAATAAACCGCACTGTTTCTGATTATTGCATCGCAAACAGCCTTATTTCTTTGCCCTTTACCAATCATTGCTGATAATCCCAAATCTAACAGACGCGGTGAAAAAACATCCATTCTGCTTGATGTTGTGGGTCCGCAGCTTCCGATAACTCTTCCTTCAGGGGTTGGTGTGGGTCCTGCAAAATAAATGCATGAACCTTTTAAATCAAAAGGCAATTCTGCACCTTGATCAAGCAGTTCAAATATTCTTTTGTGCGCGGCGTCTCTGGCTGTATAAACAGTTCCACTCAGCAACACAGTATCACCCGCTTTAAGAATGTTGCTGTAATCGCTGTAGTCTTTTATGTTGAAAGAATATGAAGCCATAATTATTTTTCCTCAGTTTCGTAAGAAAGATTTAATTTCTTTGAAATTTCCGAAAGAACATTTGAGAGATTTTCAACACAATTTTCAAGTGCAGTTACTGAATTATCATATTCATTTCGGGCGGATTTGATATTTCGGGATGCATCCGCAACATCTGCAAATGCATTCTTAACTGCAACATCAGCTTTTAAAACAGATGCTTTCGCCGATTCATTAGCTTTTAAAATTAACTTTTCCGAATAATTGACTGCATCCTGCATCAAAAGGGATGCTTTGTTATCATAATCAGCGGTTTTTATTGCATATGAATTTTCAATTTCGGTAAACTTTTTTTCAATTTCTGCAAATTTAGTTTCATATATATTGATTTTTGACTCAAGCTCATTAACAGAATTGCGGGCATTTGATAAATCTTCGCAATATGTTTTATTGCTTATTTTCAATTCTTCATTTTCTGATTTCAAAGAAGATATCTCAACCTCATATTGCTTAACTTTATCATTCAAAACATCAATTTCTTGCTGATTGGCATTTGAATTATTCAATTCTTTTTTTAATGAAAGAATTTCTGTCTGAAGTTCTTCAATATAATTGAGAACGCCCTCTTTTTTGAAACCGCCAAATGTTGATTTTTTTAATATTTTTTCAGAACTCATAAATTTTACCCCTTCTCTTTCTGTTAACTAAAAAATAGAATTTCATCAACAGAATCGGAAATCAATCCGGTTTTTCCGTCTTCAAATATAAAAAGTTCTTTATTATCTGTTGTTATAAAAGCAGCGGAACCTTTTTTATGAGCAAAACTTGAAACAATAACATTCTTTGATACTTCTGTTTCGCTGCCTTTATTATAATAAAAATAAGAAGCAACAGGCTCGGAATATTCGTTATTATTATTTTTTATAATAAATACCCCATCCTCGCTAAGCATAAACGCATTAGCTGCGTTAGAAATTTTTGACGAAACATCTCCGTCAAAAATATAAATATCTCCCGTTTCTTTTCCTATATCGGATTTCATATATACTATACTATTTTCTTTTATCCAATAACTTGAAACATCTGATGAAATACTGACTCTTTCAGAAGCTTTGAAATCTGAATCTATTGCGTTGGAATAAAGTGTTAATTTGCCTGTTTGGCTTCCTCTTTCCAGTGCATAAATTCTTTCACCGTTATCTGAAAAAGAAAACAGAGTTTTTGTTTTATCATAATCATAAAGCTCAGATATTACAGGATTTCCG
Organism: Acutalibacteraceae bacterium; assembly: GCA_045658585.1. Classification (GTDB taxonomy): domain Bacteria; phylum Bacillota; class Clostridia; order Oscillospirales; family Acutalibacteraceae; genus CAG-177. The sequence continues at coordinate 39,985 of JAZOVH010000056.1, forward strand.
TTATCTTCCGAATATACAGCAACCTCAACTCCGTTTGAAACAATACTGTTTGCAACGATAGAACGTGCATATTCCAGAACCTCGCTCATTGTGCTTCTCTGTGCAATAGAAACAAGACTGTCCATATCCGACTGAGCTTCACTAACCTTAATTTCTTCAAATATAATTTTTGGTTCTCCATAAGTTGAAACAGTAAAAACCCTTGTAGGGTCAATGTTTTCAGCTATTTTAAAAGTGCCGTTTTCATTATAAGCAAATGCTGAATAAACCGGCGCTGAAAACTCACCGTTCTCTGTCATAATATTAAGAGCCTGTCTTATTTCATCACGAACAAGCTTATCCTGATAATTTCTTAAAGCCTCATTATATTCTGCTGATATTCCGAAAAACGAAAAGAAATCGCTTCTTACGGGTCTTTTCATTGTTAAATCAGTTTCTTCATAACCGTCAGCAATAACATAACTCCAGGAAACACTCTCTTCTGATGTTGAAAAATAATATAAGTTGCCTCCCGCTTTATAATTATCATATAAAACTTCAGAAACATTATCGCAAATGAGATTGGGCTGTTCACCGGGAAAAGCAACAAATAATTGTTTTGAATTATCATCTGCAGAAGATTTCTTCTCGAAAAGAATATGAGGATTTTTCTCGCTTTCATAGCTGAATATATTAATAATATTTCTGCTCAATTCAATCGGAGAAGATCCGTTATATTCATATAGCACCTGTGTTATACCGTGCATTTTTATAAAGTAAACGCTTTCAGTGCCTTCTAATGTGTATATGCTGTCAACATTTTCAGCAAAAACTTCAATTTTATTCTTATCAACATCACATACACAAGCATCATTTGCGCTTGCTTTATTATTAAATTTCAAATAATATACCTTGCCTGATGCTACATTGAAATTTTTTTCTATTGCATAATCTATTAATTTAGGTGAAGTTATTTCGCCGCTTTTTTCTTCAACAAAATACAAATCATATAATCCGTCGGAATATGATGATTCTGCCGTAAAGAAAACTCTTCCTGATTTTTTATCGCATTTATACTCTGATGTATTTTCAAGATTAACGGTCAATTCCTTATCGTTAATTCGAATTACATCGGTATTATTCTTTCTGTATACAATAACTTTGCCGTTTTCAGGGTTATTTTTTCCTATAATAATTCCCGCAACAACAGCAAAACAAACCGTAACCACCAGAACAGCCGCAACAGAAATAATAATTTTAATTTTTTTATCAGAAAGTCTCAAAATAACACCTCATAAATTTATAAACAGGCGGTTGTTCTGCAAAAACAGACCAGCCGCCATGTTAATTATTTCATAGAAATAGCTTTTTTAGCTTTTTCAACTATATTCTGTGCATCAAGACCGTAAATATGAAGCAATTCAACAGCGGGGCCGGATTTACCGAAGCAATCGTTAACGCCAACCTTAACAACAGGAACGCAGGTTCCGTTTTCGCAAACAGCTTCCGCAATGGCACTTCCGAGACCGCCGATAATGCTGTGTTCTTCCGCGGTAACAATTGCACCGGTTTTAGCACCTGATTTGCAAATTGTTTCTGCGTCAAGCGGCTTAATTGTATGAACATTTATAATCTCTGCACTTATTCCTTCTGATTCAAGGATTTTTTGAGCTTCAATAGCTTCGTTAACCATAAGTCCAGTTGCGCAAATTGTTACGTCGGTACCTTCTTTAAGAACAACAGCTTTTCCCCATTCAAACTTATAATCTTCGTCAAAAACTCTGGGAACAGCAAGTCTGCCGAATCTCATATAAACGGGTCCTTCATAATCGGCAGCTGCAAAAACTGCAGCTATTGCTTCAACATCATCCGCAGGGTTAATAATAGTCATACCGGGAATTGAACGCATAAGAGCAATATCCTCACAGCATTGATGACTTGCACCGTCTTCACCAACCGAAATACCCGCATGAGTTGCACCGATTTTAACATTAAGATTGGGATATGCTATGGAATTTCTTACCTGTTCAAAAGCTCTGCCGGCAGCAAACATTGCAAATGTGCTTGCAAAAACAGTATAACCAGTTGTTGAAAGACCTGCTGCAACACCCATCATATTTGACTCTGCAATACCTGTATCGAAAAATCTTTCGGGAAAAGCTTTCTTAAACATTCCTGTTTTTGTTGCTGCGGCAAGGTCAGCATCAAGAACAATAACTTTATCGTTTTTCTCGCCAAGCTCAACAAGAGCTTTACCGTATGCGTCGCGAGTTGCCGTTTTAATTATATCTGCCATTGTAACCAATCCCCTTTCAATTATGCTTCAAGTTCTGCAAGAGCATTTTTCAATTCAGCCATTGCCTGATCATACTGTTCGGCATTGGGGGCTGAGCCGTGCCAGCTAACCTGATTTTCCATAAAGGAAACGCCTTTGCCCTTAACGCTGTTTGCAACAACAACTGAAGGCTTGCCTTTAAATTCTGCTGCCGCATTAAATGCAACTTCTATTTCATCAAAGCTATGTGCACAAATTTCTATAACATTCCAGCCAAAAGATTTGAATTTTTCTGCAATGGGATAAGGTGAATTTACTTCAGCGATGGTTCCGTCAATCTGAAGTCCGTTATTATCAACAACAGCAACAAGATTATCAAGCCCTTTTGCGGAGGCATACATAGCGGCTTCCCAAACCTGACCTTCCTGAATTTCACCGTCGCCGAGAACGGTAAATACTCTGAAGTTTTTTCCTGAAAGCTTTGCACCGAGCGCCATTCCGCAAGCAGCGGAAATACCTTGTCCGAGTGAACCGGTGCACATATCAACACCGGGAGTGTATTTAATGCTGGGATGACCCTGAAGCATCGAATCGCTCTTGCGAAGAGTCTTCAATTCTTCAACAGGAAAATAACCCTTATTCGCAAGAACAGCATAAAGTGCGGGAGCAGCATGTCCTTTTGAAAGAACAAATCTGTCTCTGTTTTCATCCTTAGGATTTTGGGGGTCAACATTCATATGATTATAATATAAATAAGTGATAATATCAACGCAAGAAAGAGATCCGCCCGGATGTCCTGACTTGGCATTAAAAACACTTTCAATAATCCCCATTCGAGCTTTGCAAGCTCTGATTTTTAACTGCTTTCTGATCGCTGCATCCATAATTCGGATACCTCCTGTTATTTATTTAACTCAAAATATTCTATAAAATCGGCAACCGCGCCCTTATTGCAATGGCAGGAAACAAATTCCGAAATCTGTTTCATTTCTTTCGGAGCCTGTCCGCAACAAGCAGGAACACCAACGGTTTTAAGCATATCATAGTCATTAAAATAATCGCCTATTGCCGCTGTATGCGATTTATCAATTCCAAGTATTTCAGCAAGTTTCAACACTGCAGTTCCTTTATGAGTATTTGCTGCAAGAAGTTCAAAACTTGCCACCGATGAAGACATTATTGTTAATTCAGAGCTGTTCAATTCAACAAAATGCTTTTTTATCTTCTTTATATGATGCGGAAGTCCTGAAAAAACAACTTTTCCCCATTCCTTTCGGGGAACATCTTCAATGTTTTTATAATGCTTATGCTTTAAATTATCTGCGGCAACAAAAAAGTTTCCGAACCATCCGTTACCGGTTATATAAATTATATCTTTTGCAACAATAAGACAATCTACTAACGGAAATCTTTTTGCACAGTCAATTGCAAGCTTCATTGCTTCCTGACTCATAGAACTGAAATATATCATTTCATTTTTGCTGAAATCATAAAGACCTGCACCGTTTATCACAACAGCAGGTGTTCCTTCAATCGGCAGATTTTTAAAATGTTTTTCCATCGATTGAGGATTTCTTCCCGAAGCGAGTGTAAACTTGCCGCCGTTTGCAACGAATCTTTCGATAGCTTCTTTATTACGCCTCGGCAATTTTCGCATTTTATTATTTAATGTTCCGTCAATATCCGAAGCAATAAGCCAACCGGAATAATCCTTTTTTGAATTCATTGTTTCCTAATTACCTCAATAAAATCAGAAAAATATTCAGGCAAAGGCGCCTCAATTCTGATAAATTCATTTGAAATCGGATGAACAAATCCAAGAACAGCGGCATGCAAGCATTGACCGTTGAGCGAGTTCACTCCGTTTTTGGGACCATAAACAGGATCGCCTGCAACAGGATGACCTAAATGAGCCATATGAACTCTTATCTGATGCGTTCTTCCGGTTTCAAGTTTTAATTTTATAAATGAAAAATTTTTAAATTCTTCAAGCACCTGATAATTTGTAACTGCATTTTTTGAATTTTTATCAGTTACACACATTTTTTTGCGGTCATTGGAACTCCTGCCTATCGGAGCATCAACAACACCCACCTGATTTTTTAACTTACCGTGTATAACGGCACGGTATTCTCTGTCCAATGAATGAGCTTTAATCTGTTCAGAGAGAGAAATATGTGCTTTATCACTTTTGGCAACAAGAAGCAATCCGCTCGTATCCTTATCTATCCGATGTACAATTCCCGGACGTGCAACTCCGTTTATGCCTGAAAGATTACCTTTGCAATGCCATAAAAGCGCATTAACAAGGGTTCCGCTGTAATTTCCCGGTGCGGGATGAACAACCATCCCTCTCGGTTTGTTAACAACAAGCAAATGCTCATCTTCAAACATTATTTCAAGAGAAATGTTTTCAGGTTCTAATGATAATGCAGCAGGTTCAGGAACTGTAAAACTGATTATATCCCCTGCTCTCGGTTTAAAACTTTTGTTTATAACTTTATCACCCGAGCACACCAAACCGTCATTAAAAAGATTTTGCACAAACGACCTTGAATAATCTTTCAATGCTTCAGAAAGAATTTTATCTGCTCTTACTCCGCTTGTCTCATTATCAATAAGAATTGAAATTGTTTCATTATATTCAACGGTATCAATAATATCAATCATTTTCTTTTTGCTTCTTTAATTTGTAATCATTAATTAAATCATAAATTTCATAGCCGATAATCAAAAATGCTCCTACTGTTATGCAGCAATCTGCAAAATTGAACACGGCAAAATCAATAAATAAAGGTTCAATGAAATCAACAACATAGCCAAGTCTTATTCGGTCAATAACATTTCCTATTCCGCCTGATAAAATTAAAACAAGGCAAATATTAATGAAATTTGATTTCAGTTTCCTTGTTAAAACTACAAACAGACCAATTATAACAACTGCAACAGTAAAAACTGAAAGCAAAGATGTATTATCAGAAAACGAGCTGAAAGCCGCACCTGTGTTTTCAACATACCTGAACTGAAATAAACCGAATAAGAATTCTTTCGGGCCGTTGATTTTTACAGTTACAACAGCGGCATATTTTGTTAATTGATCAATAACGGTTAAAACTGTTATTACCGCCAATGTAATTGCCTGATACATAAGAACCTCACTTTTTTAATCAGTCTTCAAAAAGGCTGTCGAAAAGAGAAGATATATCATCCTCTTTATTTTCTTCTTCAATTTCATCGAGATCGATGTTGAAACCTTCAAAAATATCCTCATCGTCATTCAACTCATCGATATCTTTATCAATTTCCTCATCAGAATCTTCTGTTGTTGTTTCTGTATCTTTCTCTATGGTTTCGGGAACAAGTTCATCAATACTTGAGGCAATGAAATTATCATCAAAATCCATTTCATCAATAAGACTGAAAAGATCATCAGTATCTTCTGTTATTTCAATTACCTTTTCTTCTTCCTCGATAATTTCTTCTGCGGTTTCTTCTTCTGAATCAGAAAATTCTTCTTCAGTTTCCGCAGCCTCAACTTCTGCTGCTTCAGGGATGAAAACGATTTCGTCTTCAACAACTTCAGCCTCTTCTTCTACAGCAACATCTTCAACGATTTCTTCTGAAATTTCTTTTTCTTCAGATAATTCCTCAGCAGTTTCTTCGGTTTCTTCCGAAGCAAATGAAACTTCAGGAATGCTGTTGATAAGAGAAAGCTGATTATTGCATATTTCTGAAACTGCTTTTTTATAATTCTCGGTTTCTGCTTTTATTTTTGCAAGTTCAGATGAATAAAATTCATATGCTTCTTTGCTGTTTCCGATTATCTTCTTTCCTTCTTCTTCAGCCTTTGAAATTATTTCTGCTGATTTTTCGCGAGCGGAAGTAATCGCAAGATCAGTTTCATTCTGCGCTCTTTCTGTAAGAGAAGCAACTGCAATTCTTGCATTGTCAACAATTTCTTTTGCTTTTTCGCGTGATTCTTCAACAAGAATATTTGACTGCCTGTTTGCTCCGTCAAGAATAATCTTTGATTTGCTTTCAGCATCAGCAACAATTGCATCAGCCTTTTCCTTGGCGTTCTTGTTTACGGTTTCAGCCATTCTGTGAGCATCAAGAAGAGAAAGTTTAATTGCTTCTTCGTCGTTTCTGTAGCTTTCAATTTTATCTGCAAGAATGCTGATTTTCTTTATAAGCTCTTTATTTTCATTAAGCGATTGCTCATATGACTGAGCAACAGTTTTAAGAAATGAGTCAACCTCATCTGCGCTGTATGTTCCTTTGCTAACGGGAGTGAATTTTGCGTTCAGAATCTGTTCTGTCTTAAGCATAATCTTTCACCTTTCTTAAATTAATACTCTGCTTCACTAATTCCTGCTATTTCATCAATAAGTTCACCGGAAACAGGAACATTGTTAGGGGTTATAATATAAGCTCTGCCAGCAACCTTTTTAAATTCACCATGGTTTGCATATGCAACTCCGTAGAGAAAGTCTATAATTCTCTGTGAAATATCGTTGGGGCAGGTTTCGAGATTAAGAATAACAATTCTTTTCTGATTTAAAATATCAGCAACTTCCGCAACTTCTTCAAAACGGTCAATTTTCTGAAAAACAACATGAGGCTTTGCTGCGGCTGCTGCAGGCTTTGAAGATGCAATATTTACAACGTTTGAAGACGCTCTCTCTGTTTTAAATTTTGCTTTGGGCTGAGCTTTTTCAACAGGCTCTTCAACGGTCGCCGAGGAAGGTGCAAAATCAAAATCATCCTCAAATGTTGCATCATCACTCTCGATATAATTATCATCGGTTCCGTTGATAAAGTTTTTTAACATATTTTTGATGTTCATAATAATTTATCCTCCTTAATTACCTATAGATTCTTGAGCCGAATACAGCAGAACCCACTCTGACTAGATTGGCACCTTCAAGAATCGCAAGTTTATAATCACCCGACATACCCATCGAGAGAATATTCATATTAACATTATCTATTTTTTTTGCTCCAATGTCAATAAACATACTGTGCATATTTGAAAAAATTGTTCTCAATTCGATTTCTTTTTCGCAAATCGGAGCAACGCACATCAATCCGTCAACGGAAATGCCTTTTATTTCGCTGATTTCACAGACTTTTTCCAAAAGCTCTTCTTGTGAAAATCCGAATTTACTTTCTTCATTTCCGACATTGACCTCAAGCAAAATCTTGGTTATAATTCCGGCTTCCAATGAACGTTTTCCGATTTCCGAAGCAATATTTACCGAGTCAACAGATTGAATTGTATCAACTTTTCCTACAATCTTTTTTACCTTGTTTGACTGCAGATGTCCGATCAGATGAGGAACGCAATTCTCAAGATTTAATTCGGGTTCCTTAAGCAGAAATTCCTGAACTTTATTCTCGCCAATCAGGCTGATTCCGCAATCTATTGCATAGTTGATAAATTTGCTTTCAACAGTTTTTGTTACAGCCATAAGCGAGATATCGTTTTCATTCCTGCCTGATTTCAAAGACGACTGAGCAATATCTTCCCGAATATATTTAAGATTTTCTTTTATAGCGGAAAATCTTTCTTCATCAGATAACCATTCCATCGCTTAAGTCCTTTCCGGAAACGATAATTTCATCATAAAGTTTTATATGGTTCTTTATCAATTCCTCTTTTTTTATTTTCTTTTCTTCATTACCTTCCTTATTATCATCAGCGGTTACAGTCGGAGGCGAAGCAATAACGAAAGAATCTTCGGAATAAATTACATTAATTCGTCTGAAAGTTATAAGTTCACCTCTTCGAACAAAAACGCCTTCCTCGCCGTTTTCATTAACTCTGATTGCATCACGGCTGACTTTAAGTCCTGTATGCTCCTCAAGAACGATTTTTCCGGATACAATTCTCAGATCAGATAAGTCTTCATTCATCAGATTACACCTGAATATAATCAAAGACTGATTATCTCCAACAGATGAAACCGAATACACTTTGGTTTTTACGGTATTTTCGCCTGAATCGTCATAAATGAGTTTAACGGAATCACCAATTTTAAACGAAGAAATATCGGCTGAATCAACAACGCAAGCGGTATACCAATTATAACCGTCAATGATTTTTCCGATTGTATTATCTGAAGTTGTTTTGGGCGAAGAATTCAAAGCAGACTGCAATTTATCAACAGTCAATGAATCCAAATCTTCTGTTGTTAGAATGTTTTCATAACCGTCAAGATGATTTACATAGTAACCGGCGGTTTCAGCAGTTATAATCTGAGTTGGCGTTGCGTCAGCCTTAATCATAGCTATTTCACTTTCGGTTATTGCTATTTGCGAAGTAACATCAACAACTTTATTTAAAGAAATCTGCTTTCTCGAAAGTTTTTCGCTGAAATTCATTTTATAATCTGATAAATTTTTAAAATCAGAAGAGTAAACAAGTCGGATCGTAGCCATGTCGTTCTGTGAGCCAAGGA
>JAZOVH010000057.1:0-1540 GCA_045658585.1 Acutalibacteraceae bacterium
ATTGCGAATCTCGCTGGTTTGCTAAGAAGGGTGAGTTCGGTGATATCCTCGTTGAGGATAACAAGATCCGTGAATTCCTTCTTGAACTCCTTGCTCCCGCAGGTGTTCCTAAGGTTGAAATCGAGCGTGATCCTAAGAGAATCCGCATTAACATTTTCTGCGCAAAACCCGGTATCGTAATCGGTCGTGGCGGTGCAGAAATCGAAAAACTTAAAGAAACAGTTAAGAAAATGCTTAGCGGTGACAAGGATGTATTCATCAACATCACAGAAGTTAAGCAGCCTGATCTCAGCGCTCAGCTCGTTGCAGAAAGCATCGCAGCTCAGCTTGAGAAGCGTGTATCTTTCCGTCGTGCTCTTAAGCAGTCAATCGGCCGCACAATGAAGGCAGGCGCAAAGGGTATCAAAGCTCAGGTTTCCGGTAGACTCGGCGGTGCTGAAATCGCTCGTACAGAGCAGTACCACGAAGGAACTATTCCGCTTCAGACAATCCGTGCTGACATCGACTATGGTTTTGCAGAAGCAAAAACAACATACGGTCGTATCGGCGTTAAGATCTGGATTTACAAAGGCGAAGTTCTTCACGAGTCCCGTAAAACTAAAAGGGAAGGAGGAGCCAAATAATGTTATTACCTAAAAGAGTTAAATACCGTAGAGTTCAGAGAGGCCGTCTTAAAGGCGTTGCTCACAGAGGTAACAAAGTTAACTATGGTGATTTCGGTCTTCAGGCTCTCGAACCCGCATGGATCACATCCAGACAGATTGAAGCAGCCCGTATTGCTATGACAAGATATATCAAACGTGGCGGTAAAGTTTGGATCAAGATTTTCCCCGATAAGCCCATCACAGAGAAACCTGCTGAAACTCGAATGGGTTCAGGTAAAGGTTCTCCCGAATATTGGGTAGCTGTGGTTAAACCCGGCAGAGTTATGTTTGAAATTGCAGGTGTTGCAGAAGATGTTGCTCGCGAGGCTATGCGTCTTGCAGCAAACAAACTTCCTATCAAATGCAAGTTTGTTACTAAGGCAGAACAGGATGGTGAGGCAGAATGAAAGCAAGTGAATTAAGAACTCTCTCTCAGGCGGAGTTGGATGCTAAGCTCCTTGAATTGAAGAAAGAACTCTTTAACCTCCGCTTCCAACAAGCCATCAATCAGCTTGATAACCCAATGAGAATCAGCGCCGTAAGAAAAGATATCGCTCGCGTTATGACAGTAATCCGCGATATGCAGCTCAACGGCAAAAATTCTTAATCACGGAGGGCAATTAAATGAGTGAAAGAAATTTAAGAAAAACTCGTGTCGGCATCGTTACAAGCGATAAGATGGACAAAACAATCGTTGTTTCCATCAAAGACAAGGTTAAACATCCTCTTTATGGAAAGATTGTTAACCGTACACTTAAGGTTAAAGCTCATGACGAGACTAACCAGTGCGGTATCGGCGACCGTGTAATGATTATGGAAACACGCCCCCTTTCAAAAGATAAAAGATGGCGTGTATGTGAAATAATTGAAAAGGCTAAATAATTTAGCACTTAAAA
>JAZOVH010000058.1:0-29876 GCA_045658585.1 Acutalibacteraceae bacterium
ATATAATCATCAAGCATTCAAAAAACGCCGTTGCGTTTTTTAGTCGGTGTTGATGACGTTGAGGGTCCACCCGTTCCCATCCCGAACACGGTAGTTAAGCTCAACAGTGCCGAAAATACTTGGCTGGAAGCGGCCCGGGAAGATAGGTCGACGCCGACACTTTATAAATTTAGCTGTCCAATAGGACGGCTATTTTTTTTTGCTTTTTTATTGAAAAAAATTATTTTGGTGATATAATACATTTATATATTTACCAGGGAGGAAAAACTATGAAAAAGTTTATTTCGGTTATTCTCAGCGCAGTTATGATTCTTTCGTTCTGCTCATTCGGCTTTGCAGCCGAGGACTCAAAGGCTCTTCGTTTTGACGATGACGGCAACTTCAGAATTCTTCAGTTTGCCGATATTCAGGACGGACCTTTTCTTCTCAACCCCACCAAGAATTTTATTAAAGATGTTCTTGAAGAAACAGACCCCGACCTTGTAATTCTTACCGGTGACAATATTTCCGGCGGCGGTTGCTGGACAGACGCTCTTGCCCGTCACGGCATTTATTGCTTTATGAGCATCTTTGAAAACTACGGTGTTCCCGTTGCTGCGGTTTTCGGTAACCACGACAGCGAGGGTGCCGCAAATAAAGAAGAAATGATGGAAATGTATGAAGCTTATGATTGCTTTGTAGGCTGTGCAGGCGAAGACCTCACAGGCTGCGGCAACTATAATCTTCCCATTATGTCATCAGACGGAAGCAAGGTTGCTTATAATATCTGGTGCATTGATTCGCTCACATATAACCGCCACCCCGAGAATAAGAATGATGTTGCTTATTATGAAAATGACCTTGGCGGTTACGCTTGCGTTCACAAGGATCAGATTGACTGGTATGTTAAAACATCAAATGAACTCAAGGCTGCAAACGGCGGCGAGCCCGTTCCCTCAATGATGTTCCAGCACATCATTGTTCCCGAAATTTATGATGTTGTTATTAAGTCGGGAGAAGGATATGTTCTTCCCGAGGGTGTAAAGGGCGAACTTAACGAGAATCCCTGCCCCCCTCCGTATAATAACGGTCAGTTTGACGCAGCTCTTAAGCAGGGCGATGTTGTTGCAATGTTTTTCGGTCACGACCATAAGAACAGCTTTGAAGTTTCATACAAGGGTATTGACCTTGTCAACACTCCCGGCGTTACATTCTCTTCCTACGGCGACCATAACAGAGGCGCAAGAGTTATAGACATCAAAGAGAGCGACACCTCAACTTACACAACAGAAGTTATCAGATGGCTCGAATTCTATGATGCAGAAAATAATGCCGCAGCTATGAACGAATTTATTCTTAACGGCAACGAATTTTCAACAGGCGAAAAGATTGAAGCTTTCTTTAACTATATTTTTGCAAAAATCGCAGAGATTTTCACATTCTGATTTATCAAGACTGCCTTGAATAAAGGCAGTCTTTTTTTCGTCAACTCCAACAAAACCGAACGGTGTTTTTAGTATAAAATGTTATCTTTAAAAAATATAATAATGATGATATAATATCATTAATCGCGGCGTTGTATCGCACGAAAATTCATAAGGAGAAAAGATTATGAACAACACCTTTTTCTGTGCAAGAGAAAACGGCAAGCTTCACCGCCCCAGAACCATTCTTACGGGCTTCGGATTTATGGCTTCCTCAATTGCATGGGCAATCTATGACCCCTACATAACCAAAATTCTTGAAAAACTGCTTAATGCTTCCGCTACGGTTACCGAGTGGAGCGCAAAGCTTAATGAAATGTTCCCCGTTCTCGCAAAGTTTGCAGAATCCCAGGGCGAAAATGTTGTTACCGAAGCAGGCGGCATAACTCTTGTTCCCCTTTTCATCGGTATTATTATGACCTTTGATAACATTTTCGGTGTTATCTTCCAGCCGACATTCGGCAAGCTTTCAGACCGTTGCCATTCAAAGCTCGGCAAACGCCGCCCCTTCATCGTTTTCGGTGCTCCCGTTTCGGCTTTCCTTTTTGCCGTTATTCCCTGGGTTGCACTCGGCGGTTCGCTTCCCTTAACAATGCTCTTCATCATTCTTTTTGTTTTCTCAATGTCACTCTGGAGAGCGCCCTGCGTTGCTCTTATGCCCGCGCTTACTCCTCCCGCACTCCGCAGTGAGGGTAACGCAATCATCAACCTTATGGGCGGTATCGGCAGTGCTGTCGGTATGGTTGCAGGCACAATCGTAGGCGCAATTTATAAAGCCGCTACAGGCATTAAAATCACAACTGCAAACGAGCAGGATGCCTTCCCCTATGTATTCCTTACCGGTGCAATCGTTATGGTTATCGGTATGCTTGTTGTTCTCCTCTTCGTTAAAGAGCCCTCGAGCAAGCTTGAGGCTGTTGCAGAGCAGAACAAGGCAGCTGATGCAGCCGCAAGAGCAAAGGCAGAAAAAGAAGCAAAGAAAGCAGCAAAAGAAGCTCAGAAAGCGCAGAAGCTTTCAAAGGGCGAAAGAAGAAGCCTTATCTTTATGCTTTGCGGTTTGTTCTTCCTCTTCTGCGGCACAAATGCAATAACAACATTCTTTGCACTCTTTGCAGCTGAAGTTCTCGGCAAAACAACATCGGAAGCAACTATTATGACAACTCTCTTTGCCGTTTGCTCCGCAGTAGCAGCAATTCCCGCAGGCTATATGGGCAAGAAACTCGGCAGAAAGAAGACTATTCTCATCGGTCTTGCCGTGTTCATGGCAGTATTCCTTCTCTATGTTGCAACACAGAGCATGGCTCTTATCTGGGTTGCTCTTATCCTTGGCGGTTTCGCAAATATGCTTATCACCGTTAACACTCTTCCCCTTGTTCTTGAAATCGGCGGTATCGAAAAGGTTGGCACATTCACAGGTTATTATTACACCGCAACCTTCTCCGCACAGATTGCATCACCCATCGTTTACGGTATCGTTCGTATGCTTTCGGGCACATATATGTCGCTCTTCATTTACAGCCCCGTAATGTTCATCCTCAGTATGCTTTGCATCTTCGTTGTTAAACACGGCGAAGCAATTCCTGAAGCTGTTGTTAAGGCTGCAAAGGAAGAAAACGATTAATATTAATTTAAAAGCAGGAATGTCAAACGACATTCCTGCTTTTTTATATAAAAAAAACAGGGTCAGTTTCCATTGGAAACCGACCCTTAATTTTATGTTTTATTTAACGATGAACTGTGAATCTGCGATTTCTGCAATTTCTTCTGCGGTGGTTGCTTTGTTCATTTTTTCTGCAACCTTGCTTCTTCTTTCGCGAAGCTCGCTGTACATAAGGTTACGCTTTTCTGCTGAAAGAGGATAGAAGAACTTGGGAATAATGCCGAGAGCACTTGTGATGATGGGAATACCTGTGCCCAGAGCGAAAATCCACCATTTTGTTTTGTCGGTCTGTGTTCCTACCTGAAGGCCCTGAACATAGCCGATTTTCTTAAGAACGATACTGTTTATACTGCCCATAACTGCTTGCTGAAGCTTTGAAATTGTTGACTGTGCAACGCCTATCATAGCCTCTGCGCGGTAACCGTTTTTCCATTCACAGTAGTCCATTGATTCGTTGCTGATTTCGGCGGGAATAACTCGTCTTAAGCCGTAAACGCACATTTCAAAGATTTCTTCAATGCCCATAAGCGGCAGAATAATTGCTTTTCTCATAAAGTTTTTGTTGATTGAACCTATGCCGAAAACAATCAGCCACAAAGCATCCGTCCAGGCGTCTTCGAGAATCCAGAGAGCCTTTGTTGAGAAACGCTTTCTGAGAGGTTCAACAAAGCTGTAACTGATAAACTTAACCGGGAATGCGGGAATGCCGACGATTGTTTTCCAGGTAATCGAGCCGATAACGTCGATATAGAAGTTTGTTCTGCTTGAACCGATGCTGAAGCCCGAAAGGAACGAGGAGAGAACCTGGATGAACATCGGTTTATTTGAAAAGATAGCCTTAAGACCCTGGATAACGCTCGGCTTTTTGATTGTCTGCGCAACTCTTTCTCTTGTGTTGAGGAAGAAGAAAATACAGAAGAGAGCGCTGAGAACTGCAAATGATACGCCGAAGCCTGCGAAAAGCTTGGGAAGTCTGATTTTAACCTTGCTGTTGATTACGAGGTCGTATATAATACCGAAAATCTGTTTCGGAATATCTTCAACGAAATGCGACATAAGGTTTGCCGTTGCTATAAGCCTTGAACGGTCTAATGGCTCGGGCGTTATCGTGGAGCCGAAACCTGCACGGGAAATAGCTGTGAAGGTGTTTGCGGTTTCGGTGATGATTGACATTGCAAAATAGAAAATCCATTTGGGAAGATATTCTCCCGGAGTGTCGGGGAAAATAAAGGGAATCAGCCAATACCACAAGCCTAAAATCGTGAGGGGAAGCTGACCGAGAAGAAGATAAGGTCTGAATTTACCCCAGCGGGTTCTGGTCTTTTCAACAATAACGCCGATAAAGGTATCGTTGAAGGTATCCCAGACGGTTGCAACAATGTTCTGGATTGCAAGATAGCTGAAATCAATTTTAACAACATCATATATGTATCTGTCTTTGAAATCATTGATGTTCAGGCTCTGAGCCGTATCTTCAAGAACATAAGCAACAGTTTCTTTTACGCCGACAAATCGTCTGTTTTTAAGAAGAACGGAATTACCGGCAGATTCTGCGATTTCTCTTTCTGCTGACATGAACTTACCTGCCTTTCATTAAAATATTGCGATGAGAATAATACTGTCCGTGTAATTATATCACAGATATTATCGTTTTTCAAACATTTTTCTAATCTTTTTTTAAAAAGCAAAATTTCTTTTTTATCAAAAACTATTTATTTATTCAAAGAAAAATGATATAATTAAGCCTATGGAAAATAAATTTTGTCTGAGGTGTTTTTTGCGTGAGTGCGGACGCGAAGACACGTTAAAAACAATAATAAAGCACATCAAAAAGCTTTCTGCGGGCGAAAAGGCATCCGATGCCGAATACGCAAGAAGGCTTGCCGTTTGCGGTGAATGTGAATTTCTTTCGCAGGGCACTTGCCTCAAGTGCGGTTGCTACCCCGAATTCAAGGCGGCATTCAATATTCAGAAATGCCCGATGAAAAAATGGTGAAAGGTGAAGATAAGTATGTATAATATTCTCATATGCGATGATGAATCCGATATCCGCTCTGCGCTGAAAATTTATCTTTCAAGAGACGGATACAGAATTTTTGAAGCCGAAAACGGAAAGCAGGCGCTTGAAACCGTTGCAACAGAAGATATTCACCTTGTGCTTATGGATATTATGATGCCTGTTATGGACGGCATAACCGCTCTTGTGAAAATCAGGGAAGCATCAAATCTTCCCGTTATTCTGCTTACGGCAAAAAGCCAGGATGCAGATATGATTTCGGGTCTTAATGTTGGTGCCGATGACTACATAACAAAGCCCTTTAACCCCACCGAGGTTGCCGCAAGAGTCAAATCCCAGCTTCGCAGATATATGCGACTTGGCGGCACGGCGGATAACACGGCGGGCAAAACCGTGCTCACAAACGGCGGAATTGAGTTTGACGAAAAAACAAAAACCGTTACCGTTGACGGCGAACCCGTTAACCTTACTCCCACCGAAATGCAGCTTTTAAAGCTGTTTATGTTTAACCCCGGCACGGTTTTTTCTCCCAAGGATATTTACAGAAAAGTGTGGAATGATGACCCCCTCGGTGCAGAAAACACCGTTACCGTTCATATCCGCCACCTGAGAGAAAAAATTGAAATCAACCCCGCAAACCCCGACTATATAAAGTCGGTGTGGGGTCACGGCTACAAAATGGATAAAAAATAATTCGGGGGATAACAATGAAAGAAAAATACTGGCGTTCCGAAAGCGACCGCACGGCGCTGACGATAATCCTTATCTGTATGGCGATTCTTACTGCGGGCTGTATACTGGGTATTATCTATCTTACGGAATACGGATTTTATAAAGAGGGCGATAACGGCAAAACCGCAAAAAGCATTGCGGTTCAGATTTATTCGCTTGAAGATATTGAGCAGGTTGAGGATTATTATAACTGCCGCTTTGAAAATAATGACGATATACGGGTTGAATATTACAGAGAAAGATTTTCAACCAAAACGAGCAACTTTATTTTTTCTGTTGTTGATGCACACGGCAACCGGATATTCACAAATTCCGACGCAACAACAGAGCACCTTATGACGGATGCACGCTATAAAGGCAGTGCGGGATTTCATATTATCGGCGAAGACGGCAAGGTTGAACCGATGAGAATTGACTATGCCATAAATGACGGCGAGGGCAGCGCGAAGGATAAATATTCCTCGGCATTCAGCTGGATTGATATTGCAAACACCCTGCGTTATGCCTTGTTTGTTTTTGCGTTTTTGGCAATTATAATTATTGTTGTTATTCTTTCGGTGCTTACCGTTCATGCGGGAATGAACGAAGATGGCGAAATAACACCCGGATTTATAGATAAGATTCCTCTTGATGTGTGGGTGTTCTTCCTCGGTCTTGTGCTGTTTGTTTGCTGGGTTGTGATGGGACTAACGGCGGCGGGTAACGTAGGAATGGTTCTTAACAACGTTATCATTATGATTGCGTTTGCAGTTTTGGTTGTTGTTCTTCAGCTTTTCCTTTCAACGCTTTCGGTTCGCGTGAAGATTGGCAAAATCCACAGAAGCACTCTTATTTATTTTCTTTTCAGAAGATTTACGGGCAGAATGCCCATAAAGATTCGCCGCGCTTTCCGAGAAATGAGTATGTTCAAAAAGCTTATTCTCGGCATAACAGCCTATATTATCGGCGAAGCCGTTATAATGCTTTCGGCAACATATTTTGTTTATGTCAGCGATTTTGCAGACACCAAAACGGTGTTCACGGTCTTTCTTGCTTTCTGGGGAATAACCAGACTCATTATGGTGCCCGTTTTTGCAATGATAGCAATTAACCTTCATTATGTTAAGGAAGAGGGCAAGAGGCTTGCAAGCGGTGTTCTCGGCGATGAGATTTCAAGCAAGCTCACCGTTTCCGCAATCCGTGCCCACGGCCAGAATCTTGACCTTATACGAAAAGAAATAACCAAGGCAATGGAACAGGAAATCAAGAGCGAAAGGCTTAAGAGCGAGCTTATCACCAATGTTTCCCACGATTTGAAAACCCCGCTTACATCAATTATCAATTATACCGAGCTTTTGAAAGCTGATGCTCTCACCGATGAGCAGAGAAAAGAATATCTTTCAATTCTTTCAAACCATACCGACAGACTTGCAATTCTTCTCAATGACCTTATTGAAGCTTCAAGAATAACCTCGGGCAATATTGAAATCAACCTTGAAAAAACAAGCCTGAACATAATTCTTGCGCAGACCGTTGATGAATATGCCTATAAGCTGGAGCAGGCAGAGATTTTGCCGAGAATTGAAATGCCCGAAGAGGATATTTATATCATGGGCGACGGAAAATGGCTCTGGAGAACGCTTTCAAACCTTATGAGCAACGCCTGCAAATATGCCGAAAAGGGAACGGATGTTAAGCTTACTCTTAAAAAATCGGGCAAAAAAGCGGTTGTTACAATTCAGAACAGCTACAATGCGCAGCTTAATATTGACAGCTCCGAGCTCACCGAAAGATTTGTCCGCGGTGACGGCTCAAGACACACAGAGGGCAACGGTCTCGGACTGCCCATCGCAAAGAGCCTTACGGAATTGCAGAAAGGAAAGCTTACTCTTTCGGCAGAGAACAATATTTTCTGCGTAAAGCTTGAATTTGACGCAGTTGAGTGATTTGCTTGACAAACTGCAAAAAAATTGATATTTTACATAGGCAGGCAGAAATAATCTGTCTGCCTTTTATAAAGCGAACGGAGAAAATATGATGAACAAAAGAATTATTGCGGGAGCGCTGGCGTTTTTGATTATTGCTTGTTTTACCTCCTGTAAAAAAATAAACATTAAAGAGGAAACAACAACTCTTGCCACAACAACCGAGGCAACAACAACCGAAACAACCACCGAGGCTCCCACAACAACAACAACTACCACCACCACTACAACCACAACAAAACCCACCACAACAAAGAAGCCTACAACTACCCAAAAGCCGACCACCACTCAAAAGCCTACCACAACCAAAGCTCCTGAAACAGAGGAATATTCGGCTTTATGGGAAGAAACCAAGAGAGAAAACGAAACCGAGGTGCTTAAATACGGCGTAACCGTTCGCAGAATAATAAAGATTTATTATGATGTGCTTGCAGACGGAACAAAGGTTGAAAGAAAAAGAGGGGTTTCCGAAATTTATAACAGAAGCAATTATTCCGCAAGCTATGCGGATTTGCTTCCCGCAGCAAAGAAAAACAGAAATACATACAGCGATTTTATTGATGAAATTCTTCGCATAACCAATGAGTACAGAGCAGAGGGCGGTCTTGAGCCTTTTACTCTGAGCACAAAAATTACTGAAATTGCAAATGTGCGCGCAGAGGAAATTGCCTGGTCGGGCAACCATACCCACAACAGACCCGACGGAAGCCGTTGCTTCTCGCTTTTCAGGGAGCAGGGTTTTGATGAGGGTCTTGCGGGTGAAAATATCGGTTGGGGCTTTACCACACCCGAGGCAGTCTGCCGTGCCTGGAAAGAATCAAAAACTCACTATGAAAACATTATGAATCCCAGATTCACCAAAATCGGCATTGGCGTTGCCGCCGATGCAGACCCTGAAGACAATCTTTGCTGGGTACAGCATTTTTATGAATAAAAAAACAACCTTCTCACCTCAAAAAGTGAGAAGGTCTTTTTTATGCAGCTGTTGTTGAGGGGGAAGAAGTTGTAACGGCAACCTCGGGAAAATCAAAGCCGTGAATAAAGCCGTTTTGCTCCATTGAGCAAACGTCTCCGCCGATAACCTGACCGTTATAAACCAGCAAATTGAGCTGAATAACTCCGCTCTGCCCCTCATAGCCGGGATAATTGAGAATATCATATGTCCAGCGTTTTGCACGCAGACCTTTATAGGGTTCAAGGTCCATACCCTGCGACTTGTTCATTTCATTGTATTGAATATAAACATCGTCAAATTCCTGCGGAATAATAACCTCGCTCACCTCGAGGGGGTCTGCCGAAAACTTCCAGCCGAACTGCGAAATAAAAGCATTTCTCTGCTCCGCATTCTCAGCTTTTACGCTTATGTAGGAATCATCGGTTGCCGCAGGCGCTTCCTTGCCGAAAGTTATAAAAAGAACTGCCGCCGCAGCTGCGACAAGAACAAGTGAGAGAACCGCAATTTTTGATTTTGAGGTTTTAACAGAATAAACAAACATAATAATCACCGCCTGCCATAATCATATGACAAGGCGGTGAAAAATATTACAGTTTCATATTAATACAAATTATTCCGCCGTCGGTTATGTCAACAACTCCGTAACATCCCTCACGGATACTGCCGGGATTCATTGCGTAAAATCCGTCATCATAATGTGTAACGGGAATATGAGTATGGCCATATAATGCAATGCGGGCACCTGCCGCCTTTGCCTTGGCATAAAGCATCTGCGCACCGTGTTTTACTCCCTCCATATGACCGTGGGTGCAGAGAATTTTGTTCCCTTTTGCAAAGATATATTCGTTTTCAGGCAGGGAGGAAAGAAAATCGCAGTTTCCGCAAACCTGAACAAGCGGGGTTGTTCCGATAATATCTATTATTTTATCAATATCTCTTTCACCGTCGCCCAGGTGAATAATCATATCCGCTTCTTTGTGCATAAGAATTGCATCGGTCATTCGGGCGGTGTTGCCGTGTGAATCCGAAAAAACAAGCAATCTCAAACTTTCATCTCCGTTCTATCCGTGAAAATTCAACATAAATATTATACTATAAGTGAGGCGGTGATACAATGAGTAACGGCAAATTTTCTTTTGATGAAATCCTCCGTATGGCGAAGGCATCGGAAAACAAAAAGCCCGATGAGGTTGTTGAGTCAATCAAAAGCAAACTGCCCGATGAGAAAAAAGAGGCTCTTTCAAAACTTCTTTCGGACAGAAACGCAATGGAACAGCTTCTCAAAAGCGAGCAGGCGCAAAAGCTGATGGAAAAACTGCGGGGCGGCAAGGAGTCAGATGGATAACATAAACGATATTATTTCAAGCCTTACCGATGAGGATATAGAAAATCTTAAAGCGGCGGCAGCAAACTTTTTCGGTAATCAGGAAGAAACTCCGAAAAAAGAAAAAGCCGCCGATAACGGTATGCCCGATTTATCGCAGATTCTGGGCAATGCGCAGATGATGGCAAAGCTCAGCTCGATTATGGGGGCAATGAACAAAAAAGACAGCCGCGCCGCGCTTATTGAAGCTTTAAAACCCTTGCTCAGCGAAAAAAGAAGAAGAAAGGCGGATGACGCAATGCAGATGATTAAGCTTTTTGATATTTTGCCGCAGATAACCGATTTGATGGGCGGTAAGGGCAGATGAACGAGGATTCAAAGCTTATCGTTCCGCTTGCCCTTTTGCTTGCAGAGGAAAAATGCGATTTTTTTCTGATATTTTCTCTTTTATATATTCTTATGTAGCTTGCAAAAGAACAAAAAATGATGTAAAATAAGAAAAAATCGTAATACGGGAGAATAAAAATGGTTTATCAATATAAAACATCGGGCACCTGCGCAAGAGTTATCAAATTTGAAGTTGAGGGTGATACCGTTCAGAGCGTAAAGTTTGAGGGCGGCTGCCACGGCAATCTTCAGGGCATAGGTGCACTCGTTAAAGGAATGAAAATTCAGGATGTTATCAACAAGCTTTCGGGCATCCGTTGCGGATTTAAGTCCACATCGTGCCCCGACCAGCTTGCAAAAGCTCTTCAGGAGGTTATAAATAATGGATAACAATAAAAATATGAAGCTTACCTTTTATGTTGTAAGCGGTCTGCTTCTCGGAGCACCTTTTATCTGGAAGCTCATAAAGCTTATTCCCGAAATTCTCAAGGCACTTCCCAATGCGGTTGAAATTCTTGCTGCCTGCGGTTATACGGTTCTTGTTATTGCTTCAATCGTTGTTGCCTATAAACTCGGTGAAGCATTCTGGGTAAGAATAGTGGGCATTTATTCTTCGGTAAGCCTTGGCGTTTGCGTACTTATGCTTATTACCCAGGCACTTTCAAGCTCAGAACTTTTCTCGGTGCTTTTTGAGATTGTCTGTGCACCTTTCTACGGCATCGATTCACCCTTCACCGTTATGCTCATTATGCTTGTGCTTTGCATAACATCATATGCATTTCTCAATAAGATGCCTGCAAAAAACACAAATCAGCAGTAAAAATTAATCCCCTCATATGAGGGGATTTTTAATTTATAATTATATCTTTTCCCAATTCGCACGAATAGTGCCATTCTATTTTATCACCCGATGAAAGAAGAAAATCGCCGCAACCAACCGAGGGCGACTCTCCGTTGACATAATACATCCAGCCCGAAAGGTCGCCGAAATCAAATTCATAAATATTTCCGATTCCTTCAACATAAACTGATTTACCGCTTCCGCTGACTTCAAAAAGTATTCCGTTTTTGTTTGCGGCTTCACAAAGAACATCATAAACTGATTCTCCGCCTTCAATTCCGATTACGGTTTCATCAAGAATAATACCGTTTTCGGGAATATGGGCGGCATTTTTGTTTTTAACAGTATCGCAACGAACGGAGATGGTTACATTTCCGCAAAGATTTTGCTTTACGGCATCTGTTGAATTATTCGCAGGCTTAAAATCAGTAAGTAAAATAAAGGCAATGCAAACAGCAGAAATTATTACTGCAAATAAAATGTTCTTTTTGGTCAGCTTTTTATTCAGGAATAAAATCACACATACTAAAATAAAAACAAGTGCAATTATTGCAGAAACCAGAGGTTTATATGAAACGGAATCTTCGGTTATTTCCGAATATTTTTCATAAACGGAAGATTCGGGGGCGGAAATGGGTTCTGTTGTTTCTTCGGGTCGGATAGCGGCAGATGTTGTTTCGGGTAAGGCGGTTGTTTTTTCAGGCATAACCGTTGTTTCGGTTGAAGAGTTGCCGAAAATATAAAAAGAACCTTTATTTTCTTTAAATAAAATATAAGACACTGCCGAACAGAAAGCCTGAACTGTTGCGGTGCCGTTTGAGGATTCACCCTCTCTATGGCAGAAGCTTCCGTCAGGAAGACGGTATTTCATTATTCCGTCAAAAAGAGTGCAGCCGTTTTTGATAAATCGCGAATCAGTTTCGCAGTTAATTCCGAGAGAACAAAGAGCAACAAGCACCTGCGCCGTGCTTTCGGGGTTGGCTATACCGTAGCTTGAATAATCGCCTGAAGGATTTTGTGTTTCCGAAAGGAAGGCAAGAGCGGCATCAACAGCCGAGGTTACGGCTTTGTCTTTTTTATAGTAAGGCGCAAGAGCCTGAATTGTCATTGCGGTTGCATCAACATCAGGGAATCCGCCTGAAATTGCCCACCCGCCGTTATTCAGCTGAAGCGACAAAAGCTCCTTTTTTATATCCGATAAAGAATATTTACCGCATTCAACTCCGTTGTTCATCAGATGCAAACCGAAAACAAGGCTCATAAGACCTTGTTCTCCGACAGAAGAATCCAAAACAGAATCAATATATGAATTCTCGCTTCCGATTGCCAAAAGCGTGAGAGCAAATTTTTGGCGGGAAGAGGCGGAGTTGACTTCGTTTTTATCAAGATAGCTGACTAAAGATTTTTCATAAGATGAAAAATCAAAGTTTCCGTAACGGCTTAAAGCAAGGATATACCATTCCGAGGACTCGCCCGCAGTTTCGCAGAGCCCTGTATCAATCCATCCCTGAATGTCATAAACAGATTGCTCTTTAAAGTTATACTCAATAACCGAGTTTATGATTGCTTCCGCATTATCAATGCAGGCTGCATTGGCAGGGAAAAAACCTGCCAACATAACCGACAAAACCAGAAGAAAACTTAATAATTTACACCTCATAAATTATTTGATAAATGAAGAAACAAAAGAACTTATTGCATTAATAATCGCTGATATAATTGAACTGATAAATCCTAAAATATCGAATGAACCGATTTTCGCAACGCATACGGGAGGAACAAGAGTCTGCGAGGATGAAACCGCGCTGATAACATATGTTCCGTTTTTTTCAATGCTGATTGTTGCATTACCGTTTGCATCGGTTTTAACATCGGTTGCGGTGCCGTTAACGGTGATTGTTGCGCCTTTTACGGGCACGGTAACGGGATTCCACATTGCATCATAGCCTGCGCCTTTAAGAGTAAGGGCTATTTCTTCGCCTTTTTCAGCATTAACGGTGTTTGTTTCAAAGAAGCAGTAAACATCCGAGAAATATTTGCCGTCAGAATAAACAAAAGCAGAAAGATAATCGCCGTCTTTAACTGTATCCGCAAGGCTCCAGCAAGAAGAATTATTGAGGTAATAGCCGAAGTTTCCGCTGGTGTCACCCCAAAGCTTGCCGAGTGAAAGACCGTAATCCTTGTGGATATAATAGCTGTAGCCTGCATCAGCGCCGCCTTTGTATTTTGCTTTATGAACTGCATAAAGAGCATCGTTAACGGTGAGAGCGTTGTCGCCGTCAATATCGGTAACATTAACCCTCTGCTGTGCAACAACAAGTTCGCCTTTGTTTGAAACCGAAACATAAACGGTTGCGGATTCCGATGCGGCAAAAGCCGTGCTTACAAAACTGAACAGCATAAGAATAACGAGTGTGAGTGAGAGTAATTTTTTCATTATGAACAACCTCTTTCTTTTAAAATTAAATAAACAAACCGTATTTGGTCTTTATTCTTTCAAGCTTTTCGCCTATGGGTTTTGAGAGAAGCAGAAGGAATATTATGTTTGATACGGCATATTCAACCGTTGAGGGGAGCGAAGCGGTAATGATTGCGATATAGCGTGAGATATTGAACCCGCTGTCGAACCAGATAACGCTCCATATATCCATTGTTAATGAGAAAAGAATTCCTGCGAGTGCACCGAAAATGCAGAGCAGGATTTTATTTTTTTTCAGCGGATTTGCAAGAATGCCCGCAATAAAACCGATAAGACCCCAGGCAAACATCTGAAACGGGGTCCACGGGCCCTGACCGAAATAAAAATTTGAAACAACCGCCGAGAGCGAGCCCACAACGAAGCCCGCCTCTTTGCCGAGCCACAGAGCAACAATAACGGTTATTGCAGTAACGGGCTTGAAGCCGGGCAGCCAGGCAAAAACAAATCTGCCCGCAACGGAAATTGCAATCATAACCGCAAGCACGGTTATTTCTTTTGCCGAGCTTTCTTTTCGCTCAAAGCACCAGAAAAGGGGAATGCACGAAAAAACTGCAATGCAGAGCGAAAGCCAGGCATAGGATTTTTCGCGGAAGAAAACAACGCCTGAAATGATAACGGCGGGAATGGCGATTAAAAAAACGGCGGCGGTTAAAATATTTTTCTTTTTATTCATTTTCCAAAGCCGCCTTTCGGTTCGTTTCGCAAAGCTTTGCAACCTGTTCGCAAAGGATTGCGTTATTGAAAAATCCTCTTGAAATTCTGCTTGCGGCTGTGGTGTAAAAGCTGTTTTCCGAAAAGAAGATTCCGGGAGTATCAACCGAAACGGCGTCGCCGTCAAAAAACAACGCAACTCTGTCAGCTGAATAAGCGGCAAATTCAATATCGTGGGTAACGGTTATAACGGTTATGCCGTCTGCTTTGAGAGATTTTATTATTTCGCAGAAAGCCTTTTTTGAATGAGCATCAATTCCTTTGGCGGGCTCATCGAGTAAAAGGATTTCCGGCTTGAGAATAAGCATTTTTGCGAGTGCCGCCTTTTGCTGTTCGCCGCCGCTCAAATCATAGGGGTGAGAGGCAAGAAGAGCTTCAATACCGAGCTTTTCTGCGGTTTCAGAAATAACTTTTTCGCTCTCTGCGGGTGAATACTGCATCGTTCTGCAGGTTTCAAGCAAATCCTCTTTAACCGTTTTTTCAAGAAACACCGTTTGAGGATTCTGCGGCAGAAAAGCAACGTTATTGATATACAGCGAGCCGCCCTTGTAATCGGAAATTTTCTTGCCGTTTATGTAAATTTTGCCTCTGTAAGCTTTTAAAAGACCTGACGCAACACCGAGAAAGGTGCTTTTTCCCGCACCGTTGCCGCCGATAATGCAGAAGTGCTCGCCTTTATAAACCGAAAGAGAAATATTTTTGAGAATATCGGGCAAATCCTTGCCGTAGCGGAAATAAACATCCTTGAATTCAACCGCTTTTTCGCCGCTGTGTGCATACGGAAGAATATCAAGACGGCGGATTTTATTTTCAAAGGTGTTTGAAATATATTTTCTGCCGTCGCGAACGGTAATCGGACTTTCGCCTTCTTCACCGAGCATTGAAAAAATTCTCATTGCAGAGGGCAGAGCATCTTTCATCGGGTGTTCGGGATTTGCGGTGAAATAAGAAGCAAAAAATTCAGGCTTATCAAAAAAAGCGATTTCGCCTTTATCCATAAGCAAAACTTTATCGGCAAAAGAGAAAACATCTTCAAGGCAATGCTCAACCAGCAAAACGGTAACGCCCATTTCTTTGTTGAGCTTCTGAAGTGCGGAAATAAAGTTTGATGCGGAAATGGGGTCAAGCTGAGCTGTAGGTTCATCAAGAAGAAGAATTTTCGGTTGCATTGCGGTAACACAAGCTAAATTCAAAAGCTGTTTCTGACCGCCCGAAAGCTCGGCTGTTTTTTTGTTAAACCATTTCTCAATGCCGAACCAACTTGCTGTTTCGGCAACACGGCGGCGGATGGTGTTTGTGTCAAGCCCGAGATTTTCAAGCCCGAATGCCATTTCGTGCCACACATAATCCGTTATAATCTGATTTTCGGGATTCTGATGAATAAAACCGATTTCACCCGCCGAAATGCGCAGGCTGAGGTCAGAGAGGTTTTTATCGGCATAAAAAATATTGCCGTTTTGCTTGCCGTAAGGCGCAATTTCTTTTTTCAGTAATCGCAGAAGTGTTGATTTGCCACAGCCTGATTCGCCGCAGATAACAACAAAATCACCTTCATTGACCGAAAAATCAATGCCGTTCAATGCGGGCTTATGTGTTTCGGGATAAAAAAAGCTTAAATTTTCGATGCGTAATATTTCCATGCCAACACCTCCTTTATTTCAATGATAAACGGCAGAAAACACAGCAGGGCAAAGGCTGATATTGCCGCAAGATTCACCGCATTAAAAGCGGAAAACGAAACCGTGGGATAAAAAACAAAAGCAAGCTGATTTGAAAGAATCGATAAGATGCAGACCAAATCCGATATTAGGATTACACAAAGCGTCAGGGCATCGGATTTTCTGAATTTATAAGGGGCATAGCGGCTGCGGTTTTTCAGTCCGTAGCCCCTTGCTTTCATTGAAGCGGCGGTATCAACCGCATTTTCAAGGCTCCACGAAACAAGAGCGGAAAATGTTCGCAGTAAACCGCGGAGCTTGTCCGATATGCTGTCGGAAGAATAAAGACCCATTGCTTTCTGCGCTGCCCGAATCTTTTCACCCTGAATTTTCAGCAGAGGAACAAAGCGCAGGGCGTTTGAAATAAGCAGGGTGGTTTTTGGCAAAAATCTGCCGAATAAAAACAGAATTTTATCTTCTGTCAGAACCCGATTAAGGCAGGAAAACCAAAGAATAACCGAAATCAGCATAAGTGCCGTGCCTATGCCGTAAAAAAATGATTCAAGTGTTATAGGGTTTGAGCTGATATAGAATAAAACGGTTTTGCCCTTATGGGAAAACAGCGGATTTGAGAGCGCAATAACAATAAAAATCAAAATATAAAAGCCGAATTCTTTTATTCGGTTTTGTTTTTTTTCGGATACAACATAAAAAAGCGCTCCGCCGAAAAGAGAAACCGCCGCCAGAAACGGGTTGCCCGAAAACATTGTTATCAGAAGCACGGATGCAAAATAAACCGCAGAAACTGCGGGGTGAAAATTATAAAAAATATTCATTTGCATCCCTCTTTTCTTAATAAAATAAAAAACTCTTCCGACCAAAGTCAGAAGAGTTCACAGTTTGTTCCATAGCAAAACAAAGCCTGCGGAAAACCGCAAAGCCTGTGTGCGACGAAATCGGCTGCACTCTTCTCACCAAAGATGTGTTAAACCTGAAAAGTACGCAGGGTGTTCTGACTTATGGGCTATACCCAAATACAGTAATGGCGGCTGCTCAGGATTCTGACCTGATTTCCCCCGAAAGAATAAATCCGTACTTCCTTCATCGGTATTGAATTGTTTGTATTATAGCAGTATTGTTGCGTAAATGCAAGGGGTTATTTCTGCCTTATCATACTTTATAAAAGTGGGGGTTAAGGTTTGCTTTGCAATATTTTTATTGACATAAAAAAGCTCTTTTGCGATAATAAAAATATATTTCTAATTTTATTTTAATCTTTCCTTGTTAATGTGTGTTAACATCCGAAAAGGGGGATTTTTTATGAGAATTCTGATTGCAGAAGATGAAAAGAGCCTTAACAGAATAATTGCAAAGCAGCTTAAAGCATCGGGCTACAGCGTTGACTGCGCTTTCAACGGCGAGGAAGCTTATGACCTGATAAGCATGACGGATTATGATGCAGCTGTTTTTGATGTTATGATGCCGAAAATTGACGGATTTTCTTTGCTCAAAAAAATCAGAAACGAGGGCAACAGGCTTCCCGTTCTTTTCCTCACTGCCCGAGACAGCATTGAGGACAGAGTGGAGGGTCTTGATATCGGCGCAGACGATTACCTTGTAAAACCGTTTGCTTTTGAAGAACTGCTTGCGAGAATAAGAGTTCTTATCCGAAAAAACAGCGTTTCAAATTCAAATGTAATCACAGTTTCAGATTTAACTGTTGATATTTCAAGCAGGAAGGTTACAAGAGGAGACAAGGATATTTTGCTTTCAGCAAAGGAATATGAACTTTTGCAGTATCTTGCCGTTAATAACGGAATTGTTCTCAGCCGCGAAAAAATCGAAGACCATATCTGGAATTATGATTATGAAGGCGGAACAAATGTTGTTGATGTTTATATCCGTTATCTTCGTAAAAAGATTGATGACGGTTACGACAAAAAGCTTATTCATACCGTCAGAGGAATGGGATATGTTCTCAGGGAGGAAAAATGAAAAAGGTTTCATTTAAAATAATAACAACGCTATGGATAACGCTTCTGATTGCCGTTGTTTGCAGTGTGAGCATAACCGCACTTATGCTTATCAGCCGAAAAACAGCCGATGATAAGCTCAGGCAGACGCTCATTGCTGCCGCACAAAGCAACTCGGATGAAATGGAATTCAGTAACGGCATTTTTGAAGTTGAGAATGACTTTATATATTATTCCGACGGAGTATATTGCGATCTGTTCAGCGAAGACGGTGAATATATCGGCGGAGAAACACCGCACACCCTTATTGAAGCCCCGTCAGATGTAAAAAAAGTTATAAAAAAATCTTTTGAAGGCAAGGAATATTATGTTTATTCCGAACTTCTGAATTTCACAAAATTTGAATATGAGATTGATATTCGCTCGGGTCAGGTGATATCTTATGAAGCGGATGTTACCCCCGTAAACGAGTTGAAGCCGACACCTTATTCCGAAACAAATTTTCAGAACGGAATAAGCACAAAAGATGCAATAGAAACCGCACTTGCTCATGCGGGTATAAAGAAAGACGAAGCAACAATAATCGGCGTTCAGATTCCCGTATACAGCGACAGACAGGTGTTTAAAATTGAGTTTACTGCGGATGATTCATCCTGCAAAAAGATTTATATCCGTGCAATCTGCTCTGCCGAAGATGTGAAAACAATGTTCACCAATGTTGGCAAAAGTGTTGTATACATTCTTCCGTTTTTCGTGATTATTGCGGCAGTCGGCGCTTACATCATCTCAAAGAAAACCGTTGTTCCCATAGAAAAAATAACAGATTCCGCACACGAAATATCAACCGGAAATGACCTTTCAAAGCGTCTTGAAACAAACAAAGCACCCCGCGAAATCAGCAATCTTTCGGAAACATTCAATGATATGTTTGAAAGATTGCAGACTTCGTTTGAAAACGAAAAGAGATTCACCTCTGATGCATCTCACGAGCTTCGCACACCGCTTGCGGTTATAAAAGCAGAATGCGAATATGCACTTTCAAAGAATGCTGATGAGGAAGAAAGATTGCAGGCTCTTGAATCCATTGAAGAACAAGCGGATAAAATGGCGGCTCTTGTTTCATCTTTGCTTTCTGTAACAAGAGCAGAGCAGGGATTCAGCAGATTCACGCTTGAAGAAGCGAATCTCAGTGAGCTTATTGAAAGCATCTGCAATAAATTCAAAACCTCTGAAAATATTGAGTTAATAACTGATATTGATAATAATATTATAATCAATCTAAATAGTGCACTGATTATTCAGCTTGTTGAAAATCTGCTGTCAAATGCCGATAAATACGGCAGAGAAAACGGCATAATCAATGTTAAACTGTGCTCCGAAAAAGATAAAATAATTTTGTCCGTAAGAGATAACGGAATAGGTATAAGTGAAGCTGATCTTCCGAAAATCTGGAACAGATTTTACCGTGCAGATGCTTCAAGGTCAGAAACAGAGGGATTCGGTCTCGGTCTTTCTCTTGTTAAAAAGATAGCGGAAATTCATTCTGCTGAATGCATTGCAGAATCCGAAATTGATAAATTTACCGAAATTAAAATAATTTTCAAAAAATTCTGAAAATTAAGTTTTTCTAATGTTCCTTTAATGTTTGCCCGTTATTATTTAGTCACAGTCAAGGACGACTAAACAAAAAACAAACAAATTGAAAGGAATTGATATTATGAAAAAACTTATCGCTCTTTTACTTGCACTCCTCGTTGTATTTTCTCTTTCCGTGCCGGCATTCGCCGCACCTTCCGAAAACCTGATTTCAAAAGACAGGGCAAAGGAAATTGCTCTTGACCATGCAGGATATGAAGAATCCGAAGTAAGATTCGTTAAAGCAAAGCTTGACCGTGATGACGGCAGATATGAATACGAAATCGAATTCAGAGCCGACGGTAATCTTGAATATGATTACTCAATCAACGCGAAGAACGGAAAAATCGTTGAATTTGACCGTGATTACGATGCACCCGACAGATTGGAAGCGTTTTGGTTTATCGGATTTATCAGAAATCTTCTGGCAAAGCTTTTCGGATAAATTCAGGTCAGAGATTAAAAATATATTGAGAGGTGAATAAAAATGAAAAAGAAGATATTTGCAGTATTGGTTTCGGTGGTTCTGGTTTTATCGGTTGTATTGCTCGCGGCATATGCCAAGAATCAGCCCGAAAAAGAAAACGTAAATCTTAATCAGGCGCAGGCATCCGCGCCGTCGGTTAAAAACAGCGAAGTGGTAAGCGTTTCTCCCGATGAAGCAATCGATGCAGCACTCAAGCACGCAGGTGTATCAAGAGAAAATGCCGTAATGTTCGGCGCTCCTTCACTCGATAATGATGACCGAAAACCTCATTATGATGTTGAATTCGGATATAACGGTTTTGAATATGATTATGAAGTGGCAGTTGCCGACGGTTCAATCCTGAAAGCGGAAAAAGAAGCCGAAAAGGTCAGTGTTCCCGTGAAAGATAAAGCTCCCGAACAGAGTGAAGCGCCCGCGGTCAAAGAAAACAATAATAACGGCTATATCAGCGTTGAGGCGGCAAAACAGAAGGCTCTTGACGATGCAAAAGTTAAAGCGGAAGATACAGTTTTCTTAAAAGCATATTATGATTCAGATGATATGGTTCCTCATTATGATGTTAAGTTTGAAGCAAACGGCTATGAATATGAATATGAGGTTAAAGCTTCTGACGGCTCGGTTCTTGAAAAAGATGTTGATAAGGAAAGAAAACCCGTCAAAAACTCTCCCGCATCAAATGAATATATCTCCGCAGATAAAGCAAAATCATTAGCTTATGACCACGCTTCCGTAAAAGCGGCAGATGTAAAATTCTCAAAGGCAGAGCTTGACCGTGACGATTTGATAGTTCACTATGATGTTGAATTTGTTGCAGGTAATTTCGAATACGAATATGAAATAAATGCCGAATCAGGAAAAGTTATAGCTTCCGATAAGGAATTCAATGATTAAGATTCATAAAAACAACCAAAGGCAGGGATTGCTCCCTGCCTTAATTTTATATGTGTTTAATTCAAATCTGTTTTATCTGTGAGATACGCAAGCTGCTGACAAATCAGTACGGATATGATGCTTTGTGTTAAGTTTGGACAATAAACATACCGTCTCTATATGGTTTGTATGCGGGAACATATCAACGGGGCAGATTTTTTTGACCTCGTAGCCCTTTTTGATAAAATAATCAAGGTCGCGGGCAAGAGTTTCGGGGTTGCAGGAAATATAAACCACCTTTTCGGGGTTCATTTTTGCAACCGAATCAATGAATTTGCGGGTGCTGCCTGCACGGGGCGGGTCCATAAAAACAACATCGGCGCTTTCGCCCTCTTCAGCAAGACTTTGCATAAAATCGCCTGCATCAGCGCAGTAAAATCTCGCATTTTTCGCGTTGTTTCTTTTTGCATTGGCTATCGCATCCTTAACGGCATCGCGGTTCAGCTCAACGCCGATAACCGAGCCTGCGGTTTTTGCGGCAACAAGACCGATTGTGCCTATGCCGCAGTATGCATCAATAACCGTTGTGGTTTCATTGAGCTCTGCAAGCTCCATTGCTTTGCCGTAAAGCTTTTCGGTCTGAACGGGATTTATCTGATAAAAAGATTTTGCGGAAATTCTGAAAACACAGCCGCAAAGTGTATCTTCAATATATCCGTTACCGTAAAGCACTTCTTCTCGCTCTCCGAGAACAAGATTTGTGTCCTTGGGATTGATGTTGAGAATAACCGTTGTTATTTCGGGATGCTTTTCAAGAAGTGCGGCAACAAATTTTTTCTTAATCGGAAAATAGTTGCTTACACCAACAAGAACAACCATAACCTCGCCGCTTGCAAAACCTCTTTTAACGAGCACGTGGCGAAGAAAACCCGTGCCCTTATCCTCATCAAAAACAAGAATTTTGAACTTGGGCAGCATATTGCGGATATCAACAATGATTTCATCGGCGATTTTATCTTCTGTCATGCAGGTATCAACCGAAACAATGCGGTGGCTTCCCGACTGATAAACGCCCGATATTATTTTTCCGCTTCTTGTTCTTCCGAATGCCGCCTGAACCTTGTTTCGGTAGTTATACGGATTTTCCATACCGATTATTTTATTTACTTTTCCGAATTTTTTAAGCAGAATTTCGCACCTTGCCTGCTTCCATTTAAGCTGGCGGTCATAGGTCATATTCTGAAGCTGACAGCCGCCGCATTTTTTGGCAAGCGGGCAGGCATCGGGATTTGTTTTTTTATTTGAGGTCTGTGACATAATCTGTCCTCGCTTTTAAATCTTTTTGGGCATCGGGCGGAATTTTGCCGTATACTGCGAAACATTTATTCTGATAATGCTTACAATTGTTGTCATTTTATCTTCAAATTCAAAATCCTTGCCCGTCTGCGTTTTCATAAGAAGAGAAAGCGCAAGCTTTTTTTCTTCAACATCTTCGATTATTTCGGCGGTGCCTTTGCCCATTATTGAAGAATAAGCAATTCCGTAACGGCAGGCAACATCGCCCTCGAAAGGCACGAGGTCGCACTCGGCTTCAAAGAAAACCTTGGGGTTTGCTTTTATAACATCAAGCTTTCTTCCTCTTTTTGCGCCGTGCAGATAAATTGTGAGCTTACCGTTTTCCATAACATAGCCGTAATTCATCGGCACAACATAGGGCTCATCGCCGTCAACAAGCCCGATATGGGCAATTTTTGCTTCATCAAGAATGCGGATAATTTCGTTGATATCCGTTATTTCCTGCTCTCTTCTTGTCATTCCGTTGCTCATTTTTATTCCTCCTCAAAAAGCGGGGTTGAAAGATATCTTTCTCCGCCGTCGGGCAAAAGCACAACAATTGTTTTGCCTTTGTTTTCGTCTCTTGATGCAATAACCGTTGCCGCGTGAAGCGCCGCACCCGAAGAAATACCTATAAGTATACCCTCGTTTTTAACGGTTTTTCTTGCGGCGGCATATGCCTCTTCGGTTGAAACGGTGATTATTTCATCATAGATGTTTGTGTCAAGAACAGAAGGCACAAAACCTGCGCCTATGCCCTGCAAGCCGTGCGCACCTGCCTTGCCTTCGGAAAGGAAAGGCGAA
Organism: Acutalibacteraceae bacterium; assembly: GCA_045658585.1. GTDB lineage: Bacteria > Bacillota > Clostridia > Oscillospirales > Acutalibacteraceae > CAG-177. Next base: position 23,296 of record JAZOVH010000058.1, read on the forward strand.
TCCTTGGGTTCAACCGCAATTATTTTAATGTCGGGATTTTTTTCTTTAAGGTATCTGCCCGTGCCCGTAATTGTGCCGCCCGTGCCGACTCCCGCAACAAAAATATCAACTTTTCCGTCGGTATCTTCCCATATTTCAGGGCCTGTTGTTTTATAGTGGGCATTGGCGTTTGCGGGGTTATCAAACTGCGCGGGAATAAAGCTGCCGGGAATTTGCGAAGCAAGCTCTTTGGCTTTTTCTATGGCGCCTTTCATCCCCTTTGAACCGTCTGTTAAAACAAGCTCGGCGCCGTAAGCCGAGAGAAGCTTTCTTCTTTCAACGCTCATCGTTTCGGGCATTGTGATGATAACTTTCATTCCGAGCTGTGCGGCGGTTGAGGCAATGCCTATTCCCGTGTTGCCGCTGGTGGGCTCAATGATAACGGAATCCTTTGTTATTCTGCCATCTTCAAGTGCAGAGATAATCATTTCTTTGCCAACTCTGTCTTTGGCGCTTCCTGCGGGATTAAGATATTCAAGCTTTGCAAGTATTTTGCCGCAAAGACCCTCCGAATATCTTGAAAATGAAACAAGCGGTGTGTTGCCTACGAGCGAAGCAACATTCTCATATATTTTCATAAAATCAACTCTATTCAAAAAGTTTTATATCATTATATCAAATTATTATATGAACGGTCAAGGTGTTGTGTTTAGTAATTCTGCCCAAAACAACGGCATTAATTTTTACATTCTGACGGAAAGATATTTCTTGCATTAGTGATTTAAATTGATATAATTAAGTTAAATGGGAAAGTATGAATTTTCCAATCTTTATATAAGGAGATATTACTATGGCAGAAAAAGTTAAAATTGGTATAATCGGATGCGGCGGCATCGCAAACGGAAAGCACCTTCGTGCAATTGAAAACATTGATTTCCTTGAGCCCGTTGCATTCTGCGATATTATTGAAGAAAGAGCAATTGAAACCGCTAAAAAATACGGTTCACCCGATGCTAAAGTTTATACAGACTATAAAGAGCTTCTTAAGGATGAAAGCATTGTTGCTGTTCACGTTTGTACTCCCAACAAATCCCACAGCTTCATCACAATTGATGCTCTCGAAGCAGGTAAACACGTTCTTTGCGAAAAGCCCATGGCAAAGACCTATGCAGAGGCAGAGGCTATGTATGAGGCATCTGTAAGAACAGGCAAGGTGCTTTCAATCGGCTATCAGTCACGCTGGAGAGGCGATTCTCTCTATCTTAAAGAGTGCTGTGAAAATAATGAATTCGGCGAGATTTATTACGCAAGAGCTCTTGCGCTCCGCAGAAGAGCTGTTCCCACATGGGGCGTATTCCTTAACGAAGAAGAGCAGGGCGGCGGTCCGCTTATCGATATCGGCACACACGCTCTTGACCTCACTCTCTGGATGATGAATAACTATAAGCCCAAGATGGTTGTGGGCACAAAATATAAGAAACTCGGCGACCAGAAGAGAACAGCTAATGCCTGGGGCGACTGGGATCCCGAAAAATATACAGTTGAAGATTCCGCATTCGGTTTTGTTGTTATGGAAAACGGCGCAACCGTAAGCGTTGAATCCGCATGGGCTCTTAACATTGCAGATCCTTGCGAAGCTTCAACTCTTATTGCGGGCGTTAACGGCGGCGCAGATATGCTCGGTGATGACCTCAGAATAAACTATGTTAAGAACGGCAGACAGGTTATTGAAACACCCAACTTCAAGGCAGGCGGCGTTGCTTTCTATGACGGCGCAAGCGATAAGCCCGAAGAGCTTGAGTGCAGAGCTTTCTATGATGCAGTTCTCAACGGTGCAGAGCTTCGCACAAAGCCCGAGCAGGCAATGGTTGTTACTCAGATTCTTGAAGCAATCTATGAGTCAGCCGAAACAGGCAAGCCCGTATATATCAACAACGACTAAGAGGTAATATAATGAAAATAGCAGTTCAGGTTTACTCGGTAAGAGAACATATAAATGATACCGAAACACTCCTCAAAGCACTTGAAGAAATCAAAAAAATCGGTTATGACGGCGTTGAGTTTGCAGGATATTTCGGCACAGATGCCAAAGTAATCAAGGCAAAGCTTGATGAACTCGGTCTTGTTGCCGTTGGCGGTCACATCGGTCTTGACGATTTCAGAGAGGATAAGCTTGAGGCAACAATCGAATTCCAGAATGAGCTCGGTGTTAAGGCAATCGGTGTTGGCGGAGCACCGCACGATACCGTTGCAGAGAGCGAAGAAACAGGCGATGTGCTCGGCAACGCACAGAAATATGCTTTTGAAAAATACGGCATAAAGACCTATTATCATAATCATTGTGAGGAATTTAAGGCTGTTGAAAACGGTCAGCTTCCCATTGATATTATCGGCGACAGATGCTGCCTTGAAATCGATACATACTGGAGCTTCCACGCAGGCGTTGATAACTATAAGTTCATAACCGAAAACAAGGATAAGATAGTTCTTCTTCACATCAAAGACGGCATTGACGGCAAGCCCAAGGCTCTCGGCGAGGGCAACTGCGATATTCCCGCTGTTATCAAAGCGGCAAAGGATATCGGTCTTGAATGGGTTGTTGTTGAAAACGATGACCCCGTTCCCACAGGCTTTGAGGATATAACAAGAAGCCTTAAATATCTCAAAAGCATTATCTAAAGGAGATAAGACACAATGAAACTCGGAGTATTCACAACTTTACTTTCAAACCTCTCTTTTGAAGAGGCACTCAAATATTTCAAATCGCTCGGCATCGAGATGGTTGAAATCGGTTGCGGCGGTTATCCCGGCGATGCCCACGCAAAACCCGAAGAGCTTCTTGCAGACGAAGCAAAGCTTGAAGAATTCAAGGCTCTTCTCAAAAAATATGATGTTGAAATCAGCGCTCTTTCCTGCCACGGTAACCCCGTGCACCCCAACAAGGAAATTGCTGCAGATTTTGACAAAGCAATCCGCAACACAATTCTTCTTGCTGAAAAGCTCGGAATTCATCAGATTAACACATTTTCGGGTTGCCCCGGTGACTGCGAAACCGCAAAATATCCCAACTGGGTAACCTGCCCCTGGCCCAACGATTTCGGCGAAATCCTTGATTGGCAGTGGAATGAGGTTCTTATTCCTTATTGGAAAAACCTTGTTGAGTTTGCAAAGGCTCACGGCGTTAACAAAATTGCCCTTGAGCTTCATCCCGGTTTCTGCGTTTATAACACAGAGTCGCTTCTTCGTCTCCGTGAGGCAGTAGGCCCCGAAATCGGCGCCAACTTTGACCCCAGCCACCTTATCTGGCAGGGTATGGATCCCGTTATGTGCATCAGAAAGCTTGGCGATGCAATCTTCCATTTCCACGCCAAGGATACAAAGATTGATAAGTATAACACCGCCGTTAACGGTGTGCTTGACAACAAGCCCTACGGCGATGAAATCAACCGCTCTTGGATTTTCCGTTCCGTTGGTTACGGCAACGATTATTCATATTGGAAAGATATCATTTCAAACCTTCGTATGATTGGCTATGACTATGCAATCAGCATTGAGCACGAGGATTCGCTTATGAGCCAGAATGAAGGTCTTTCAAAGGCTGTTTCATTCCTCAAAGAGGTATTGGTTACCGAATCCACAGGCGAAATGTGGTGGGTTTGACGCAGATTTTCGCCAATACTGCGTCATTCCTCCTCGCAATGCCTTTGCATTGCAGAGCTTTTAATTACTGAATTTAAAACGGTGCATTATGAGATTCTTAATCAAACAATGCACCGTTTAGCTTTAAAGTATTGAAAAAAGGGGGATTACAATGAAAAAGCTTATAAAAATAATTTCTCTTATTCTGGTTTTCTGCCTTGCTTTCGGTGCTTCGCCCGTTGCATTTGCGGCAGAAAGAGAGGTGCCCGAAATGATTGAATACGGATTTATTGATGCGGGAGATGCAAAAATCGAATACGGAATTTACGGCAAGCCCGACGGCGAACCGCTTTTGCTTCTTTCTCCCAACGGCGGCGATATGCATTGCTTTGATGGCAGTATTCTGCCCGAAATGTCAAAGCATTTCAAGGTTATAACCGTTTCCGTGAGAGGCACGGGAAAATCCGACTGGGTTGAAGGCACGATGAATTTTGAAACCATGAGCGATGACCTTGTAAAGCTTCTTGATTATCTGAAAATCGAAAAAACCAATATTTTCGGTTTCAGCGACGGCGGAAATCTCGGCTTTGTTTTCACTCTTGCAAATCAGAACAGAGTTAAATCGCTTGTTGTTATGGGTTCAAATATAAACACTTGGGGCACCAACACATTTGACCAGATTCAGATAACATATCAGTATATAATTCTCTGCATCGAAGCGTGGCTTTATAAAGATGCCGAGATTGCAAGAAGACGCGATATCAAAGGAATGATGGTCGGTCAGCCCAGCCTCACTTTTGAAGATATTTCGCAGATAAAGGTGCCCGTTCTCAACATTTTCGGCGAGCACGATATGATAAAAAGGTCGCATTCAAAAAGAATTACCCGTTCAATTGAGGGCGCAAAAGAGCTTATGATTATCGGCGGCGGTCACAGCACCTGCTTTGAATTTACGGATACAATAATCAACCCCGCTTTGCTTGAATTTTACGGCATTGCAAAATAATCCGAAAGGAGAATTGCTATGATTAACGGTAAAATAGGATGTGCGGTTATCGGCTACGGCGGAATGGGCAACTGGCACACAAGAAAAATCAAAAATGAAATGGGTGAGTATGCCGAGCTTATCGGTGTTTACGATATCAATCCCGAAAGAAAAAAGGTTGCCGAAGAAAACGGAGTTCACTTCTTTTCATCAAGAGAAGAGCTTCTTGCCGATGAAAGAATTGACCTTGTAACCATTGCAACACCCAACGATGTTCATAAAGAAATTGCGATTGCAGCAATGGAGGCGGGCAAAAACGTTATCAGCGAAAAGCCCGTTACGCTTTCAAGTGCGGACCTTGAAGAGATGATTGCCTGCGCCGAAAAATGCGGCAAGCTTTTCACCGTTCATCAGAACAGACGCTGGGATGAAGATTATCTCACAATGAAAAAACTTCTTGACGAGAACACTCTCGGCAGAGTTTTTCGCATTGAATCAAGAGTTCAGGGCTCAAGAGGTGTTCCGGGAGACTGGAGAAATAAGCCCGAGCACGGCGGCGGAATGGTTTATGACTGGGGCATTCATCTGCTCGATCAGGCTTTGATGATGACTCTTCCCCGAAAGCTCAAATCGGTTTATGCAGAGCTTACGAATGTCACAAACGAAAACTGCGATGACGGTTTCCGCACAACGCTTATTTTTGATGACGGACTTTCATTCTATGTTGAGGTAACAACAAGCAATTTCATTGAGCTTCCGCTCTGGTATATGCTCGGCGAAAACGGAACGGCTGTTGTGGATGACTGGCAGTGGAACGGCAAAATCGTCAAGGTTTCCGATTGGGAAAACCGTGACGCAGTGCCCATCGTTGCGGGTGCGGGCATAACAAAGACTATGGCACCCAGAACCGATGACACAATTGAAACATATCCTCTTCCCGTTCAGAAAGCGGACTGGGGCGAATACTATAAAAATATTTTTGCTTATCTTAACGGCAAGGCTGATATAATTGTTACCCATAATCAGCAACGCAGACTTATGAAGCTTGTTGAAGCGATTTTTGAATCGGGCAAAACAAACAAGGTTATTGAGTTTGACGATATAATATAACAAAAACCCCGCAATGTTCAAACGAACATTGCGGGGTTAACTTATGCAATTAAATTATTTGTAAAGAGGGCCGTAGGTTCCGCAAGCTCTGAAGTCTGCGCCTTCAGCATCCTTTGTGCCGAATGCACCCCAAACTGCGGGGCGGAAAATCTTTTCGGAGGGAACGTTGTGAAGAGCAACGGGGATACGGAGCATTGAAGCCATTGTGATGATATCTGCACCGATATGACCGTAGGAGATAGCGCCGTGGTTTGCACCCCAGTTATTCATAAGGTCATAAGCTGACTTGAAGGGGCCGTCCTTGCCGTCGCATCTGGGTGCGAACCATGTGCAGGGCCATGTGTAGTCTGTTCTCTTCCAGATAGTGTCTGAAACTTCATCGGGAAGGTTAACTGTCCAGCCTTCGCAAATCTGAAGAACGGGGCCGAGACCCTTAACAAGGTTAAGGCGAATCATTGTTGCGGGCATTTCTGCTCTGGTGAGGAAACGTGATGAATATCCGCCGCCTCTGAAGTAGCCGTTATCTGCTGCGTTCCAGGTTGTTGCTTCAAGAATCTTATCAGCATCAGCATCTGTTACGTTATACCACTCTTTGATGACACCGTTGCCGTTTTCATCCTTAACTTCGCCGCAAGCGTCAAGGCAGCAAGCACCTGAGTTGATAAGGTGAATGAAGCCGTCTGCTTCCTTTGCCTTGCCTTCGATGTCATAGCCTGTAACTCTCTTAACAGCGTCTGCGCTCCAGTGAGTACGAACGTCAGCAAACATCTGAGGTCTGTTTGTGAGCAATTTCATAAAGAGCATACCGATGCCGTTGAGAACGTCGTTCTCTGTTGCAAGGATGTAGGGCTCTCTTACGCCTTCCCAG
>JAZOVH010000059.1:0-15260 GCA_045658585.1 Acutalibacteraceae bacterium
GAAAAAGATTCTTGCAGTTCTTCTTGCTTGCTCAATGCTCTTTGCATTCGCAGCTTGCGGCGGCAACAACGAAGAAACAACAACCACAGCAGCTCCCGAAACAACAGTTGCTGAAGAAACAACAGCAGCAGATGTAACAGAAGCTCCCGCAGCTGATGAAACAACAGCTCCTGCAGCAGACGAAACAACTGCAGCAGCAGACGAAACAACAACAGAAGCAACTGCTCCCGCAGGCGAAATGGCAAAGGCTGATTTCGTTGCATTCTTCAATGCAGAAACAGCTAAGGCAGCAAAGGGTTCCTATAAGTACAACAGAAACTGCTCATTTGTTAACCCCATCGATGTTGGCAACATGACAGATGCTCTCAACAAGGTTATCAAGATGATTGATAAAAACTCTGACCTCAACTCAGTTGTAGGCGGTTTCCTCGGTGTTGGCACAAAGACAGGCAACTTCCCCAAAGATGAGCCCGATGATGATTATAAGATTAAGGGCGCTAAGCTTACAGAAGCTGACCTTCAGAACTTCAGCTATGCAGACGGCGTTTACAGCTTCACTCTTGCTAACGCTGCTAACCCCAAGAAGACAAATGCAACTCCCCTTTCAAGATTCACAAACGACTTCATCACACACGAAGAAGTTGACGAAGGCATCAAAGATGCAGCAGGCAGCCTTGTAACTCTCAACAGCACAGATGTAGACTACACAAACATCAAGGTTAAGGTTACAGTTGCTGAAGGCAAGATCACAGCAATCAGCTATCAGTATGATTTCGCTGCAACTCTTGAGCTCAAGATCCTTGTTGGTAAGGTAAACGGCGCAGGTTCAGCTAAGACAACAGGCGAATTCACAAACATCGCTTATTAATTTAAAACTCAAAAGTTTTTTCGGCAGCTTGCAAAAGCTGCCGAAATTTTATGTGGAGGCACAATGAAAAAGCTTGTTGCTTTAGTATTAAGTATTATTATGGTTTTTTCTGTTGCAACAACTTCGTTTGCAGCTTTTGATGCACCGAAGCTCAGCAGAGAAGAATGGAACGAACTTTATATGAAAAATTATACAGAAAACACTCTGCCCATGCTTTGTGCGGGTGCAGACGAAACTCAGGTCAGCCTTTGCTGGCATGCAGATAAAAACACCGCGAAGCCTGAAGTTTTGCTTTCAAAGAGCAACGATATGGCAGATGCAAAGCTCTTTAAGGGTGAAACAACTCCCGCAGAAACCGAAAATCAGGTTGTTTGCAGAGTGACCGTTACGGGTCTTGAAGAAAACACGGTGTATTATTATCAGTGGAACACCGATAACGGTTTAAGCGAAGTTTGCAAATACGAAACAAAATCATTCGGCGACCACAAGGTAATGGTTGTGGGCGATATTCAGATTGCCGAGGAAGACCGCGGAGACGGACCCTCGCAGTCCGATATAGGCTTTAACTGGAACAATGTGCTTGCAGAGGCACTTGAAAAGAATCCCGATATCAGCTATCTTGTTTCTCCCGGCGACAACACCTCAACGGGCAGAACTGCCTCGGAGTGGCAGACTCTTCTTACTCCCAAGGCAGCAAGAAGCCTGCCCATGGCTCTTGCAATAGGCAACCACGATAAAAAAGGTATGCTCTATAATTATTACACCAATATGCCCAATGAATATTTCGGCAGATTCTTTCAGGGTCTTGACCGCGATTTCTGGTTCCGCTACGGCGATGTGCTCTATCTTTTCTATGATTCAACCTCGGGCAATGCTCCCGACCATATGGCAATGACCAAAGAAGCGGTTAAGCTCAACCCTGACGCAAAGTGGAGAATCGGCGTTGTTCACCACGGAATTTACGGTGCGGGCGACTGCATCGGCGACAGCGAAACCGAAATTCTTCTCACAACCATTTTTGCTCCGATTTTTGAAAGCTATGACCTTGACTTTGTTATCACGGGTCATACACATTCGCAGGGACGTTCTCATTTTATGCAGAACAGAAAGGTTGTTGCCGCCGCAGAAAGCGGAAAAACCTATACCGACCCCGAGGGCATAGTTTATCTTAACTCAAACTCGGTTTGCGAAAGACCCCACAACGAAAGCTATGAGGCAGAGCATCTGGCTTACAGCTTTTTGGCAAACGATGTTACAACCTACACAACCCTTGATTTCTCGGGCGATACCCTGACTGTTGAAACAAGAAGAGGCGATAACAGCGAGCTTCTTGACAGCATTGTAATCAAGAGAACTCAGGAGCATAACGAGAATTCATTCTCAAACCGACTTCTCAGACTCGGCTATAAGGCAATCGAGGCACTCGGCTTTGTTTACACAATGGTTGATAATATGGTAAGAAAATTCAACTCCTGATTTTTAATCTCCCTCTTCTGAGGGAGATTTTTTCATATTGACTTTATTTTAAAAACGCAGTTTAATAAATTTGTAATAATTTTGATGCATTGTTTGTAATTTCACGCCATTAGAATAAAAATGGACTTTAGGAGAGGTGAAAGGCTTATGTATACAGTTCTTGTCTGCGATGACGATATCGCTATTCTTGATTCGCTCGAAATCTATCTTAAGCTGGAGGGCTATAATGTTCTCCGTGCAGAAAACGGAAGAGGCGCGATTGAGCAGGTTAAGAATAATGAGGTGCACTGCGTTATTCTTGACATTATGATGCCGGGTCTGGATGGCTTGCAGGCAACGCTCAAATTGCGTGAAAAGCATAATATTCCTATTATTCTGCTTTCGGCAAAGAGCGAGGATACAGACAAGATAATGGGTCTTTCATTTGGCGCAGACGATTATGTTACAAAGCCGTTTAACCCCTTGGAGCTTATGGCAAGAGTCAAGTCGCAGATAAGGCGCTTCACCTCGCTCGGCTCAATGGAGGTTAAAGAGGGCGTTATAACAACCGCGGGGCTTTCGCTTGATACTCTTGCAAAGGAGCTTTCGCTTGACGGTGAGATAGTAAAGCTGACCGCAACGGAATACGGCATAATGAAAGTGCTTATGGAAAATCTGGGCAGAGTGCTTTCAACCGAGCAGATTTATGAGGCGGTCTGGAATGAGCCCGCCTGCATCTCGGATAAAACCGTAACGGTGCATATCCGCCGAATCCGCGAAAAAATCGAAATCAATCCTAAAGAGCCGAAATATTTAAAGGTGGTGTGGGGAATTGGATACAAAATTGAGAAGTATTAACTCTAAAAAAGTAACAAGAATTGTTGCCCTTGTGCTTGCCGTTGCATTGTTTTTTGTTTCGGGTTATTCTGCAAGCGTTTTTCTCAGGGAAATGTTTGTTTATTCAAGCCAGACTTCGGATAATTTTACGCAGACACCCGTTTTCAGAAGAATGCTCAACGATTATGAGAGAGCTGTTATCTATAACGGCGAGGATATAAGTGCAACAAATATTGAGGAATTCAAAAAAACCGAAACGGGCAAGAATATTGAATTCAGAAGAGATGAGGCTCTGAAAAGAATTGAAGAAAGCTTTATTCTTCTTGACGCTTCGGGCATAAAGGCATATGTTACAGAGGGCAACCGCTACAGATATAAGCTCAACCTCAAAACCGGCACTTATTATTTCAGATATGACGGCGAAAGAATAAGTAAGGATGAGTTCAATTCATATGATTATGTCTATGAATATGAATACGAGGACACAACTGTGGTTTATCCTGTTACCGATTCGGGAGAATGGGAAACAACAGTTGTGGCTGATGCATCGCTCGGAAGCTATGTTTCAAGAATATCGGCTGCTCTGAATTATCTCAATTCTCTCAGCAATTATTCCTGCTACGGTGAGATTGACAGAGTGAGTGCAGTTGAGCTTATTAACGAGCAATATAATAATGAAATTGAAACTTGGTTCGGTTCAAGAGGCTATTACAGCTCTCTTCAGGGCAACACAAACAGCGTTAAATATGCCATATTCTTCTCGTCAACGGGCAATGTTATAACCAACTGCGGAGTAACAAGAGCAGACACCCGCGAACAGATTCTCGGTAAAATCGGGGGGAGCTTTGTTGAAAGCTATGAAAACGGGAAATATTCGCTCTTAAAAGGCAAGGCGGTTGATGTTGCAGAGGGCGCTCTTCAGGATGTGAAGAACGAATTTATGCCGATAAATGAATATAAGAGCATGATTGAGCGAGAAGCGGGTAACGGAAACATTTCAAAAATGTATGTTTCCTATGACTCCACAGGGTCGGATATCTTCGGCGTTGGTGAAGATATGTTTAACCGTTTTGCCGAAAATCCGCTGACCGATATTTCGCTCGGCAAAATGGCGGGAATCAGCCTTATTGCCTTTACTCTTGCGTGTGCAATCGGAATTTATCTTATCCGCATTGCGGGCAAGAAAGAGGATGGCTCTGTTGAGCTTTGCTTTGCCGACAGAATACCGTTCATAATCAGCCTCGCACTCGGTATCTGTGTAATGTTCCTTTGCGGAGCTGCGGTTTTTGGTGGTATAATTTTTGAGGTTGAGCCTGCCAATGTTCCGCAGATGCCGATGACCCTGCTTGCCCTTATCGGTAAGCCCATAAGCATCTGGATGGCTCTGTTCTTTGCCGTTTTCTTTGCAATACCAACCCTTATTCTTATGAGCGTTGCAAGAAATATCCGCAACAAAACCTTCTGGAAGCACACTCTTGTTTATTGGATGTTAAAGCCCGTAAGATGGATTTGGGGCAAGCTTAAAATCAAACTTGCAAACCTCAAAAAAATGATTGTTGCCGATTATGTTAACGGCGACGGCAAGAAGTTCAAGAAAATTGCAATAATCGCAGTTTGCGGTGTGGTTGCTCTGTGTTTGCTTTTATCATTCCTGTCATATGCATTTGGTGACGGCATAGGACTTTTGCTTTTGATTTTCTTTAGTTTAATCAGCATTTTTGCTCTTTTTTACTGCATCATTCATATTTCTGCACTCGATAAAATTATGAATGCGGTTTCACAGACGAAGAACGGCAGACTTGACAGCAAGATTGATACTCAATATATGCCCGGATTTATGCGAAGCTTTGCCGAGGATGTTGCCACTATGCAGGATGGCTTGCAGCAGGCGGTTGAAAATGCGGTTAAAGACCAGAAAATGAAAGCGGAGCTTATAACAAATGTTTCTCATGACCTCAAAACACCGCTCACATCAATAGTAAGCTATGTTGATTTGCTAAAAAAATGCGATGTTCAGGATGAAACCGCACAAAAATATATTTCTGTTCTCGACGAAAAGGCGGCAAAAATGAAAAAGCTTATTGAGGATCTGGTTGAGGCTTCAAAAGCTTCTTCGGGCGCAATCGAGCTTCATCCCGTAAAAATCAATCTTTGCGAATTTGCAGCTCAGGCGGCGGGTGAACACACCGATGAGCTTCAGAAAGCGGGAATTGAAATCGTTCTGCGCTCATCGCAGAATCCCGTGTTTGTTACTGCAGATGCGCAGAAAACATCTAGAATAATCGAAAATCTTTTCTCAAATATCCGCAAATACGCAATGGAAAACACCAGAGTTTATGTTGAGGTTTCGGGTGGAAATCAGTACGGCTCAATAGTTATCAAAAACATTTCAAAATATCCGCTTAATGTTGAATCCGATGCGCTTGTTCAGAGATTCGTCAGAGGCGATTCTTCAAGAACGGGCGAAGGCAGCGGTCTCGGTCTTTCAATAGCAAATAATCTTTGCGAATTGCAGAAGGGCAAATTCAATGTTCTTGTTGACGGCGATTTGTTTAAAGTTACCGTTGCATTGCCTGTAGCACAATAAAAAAAGCACCCGCAAGGGTGCTTTTTCTTATTCTTCAATTCTGTGTCCGTCTTTGAACTTTATTTTGCCGAGGAAGGGAACTTTGAGGAATCCGTCAAATTCATCTTCGTCAAAAGTGAGCACAACTTCTGCCTCTTTGTCGGGGATAATAGAGGTTGAAGCGATGATTGTGAGGGTATCGTCATCCTCTTCAACGCTGTTGAGGGCAAAATCGGGAAGTTCAATGCCGGGCAGCTCAATAGCGAAATCATATTCGCCGTCATTATCGCTGATTGTGAACTTTACTTCGCCTGAAAAAAACATAGAATTTACTTTGCAAGCCCAATTTCCGAGACCTATCATAAAAAATTCTCCTTTAAATTTTCAATTTTTTTCATTGTAACATAAAAAATTTTTTCAATCAATAGCATTGTATGATAAAAATTTGCCCGAAAGAATAAAAATAACGCAAAAAAACCGTAACTATATATTCGATATAAAAAATATTTTAACCACATTATGTTGTGGTGAGGCATTTATATTATATATACATTTTATATATAGTGTTTTGCGGCGGTTGACAGTTTATCGTGTTAAAGCGTCAAAACCCTTGATACTGCTGGGTTTCGGGGTTTCAAAAATCAAAAAAATTTTAAAAAAGCTATTGACATTGACAAACACCTGTGATATTATAATTGAGCACGCTTGCGGACTAAGGGCTAATTATGCCCTGAACCAAAACCGTAAGCCAAGGCAGATATGCGTTGATGCAGGAGGTGGCCGCTCTCTGAAGCGGGAAATTTCTGCGGAGTATGTCCGATTTTAAACCGGGCGAATTGTGTCCTCTCATGGAGTTTGCCATTCCCGGGCGACTCACTGAGGGATACCTATGTGCAAATAAGCGAAAGCTTTCCCGGAAATATGTTTTTCCGGTTTTTAAATCGGACGGGTTGAAACACCCGGGTCGGTTTTCACGAATTTGCAATTCACAGCCCGCCAAATTTTAAGGAGGCGTTCCAGATGGCAGTTAAGGGAAAAATCAGAATCAGACTTAAGGGCTATGACCACAGCGTTGTGGACAAGGCAGCTGAGAAGATTGTTGAAACAGCTAAGAGAACAGGTGCTCAGGTATCAGGCCCCGTTCCCCTTCCCACAGAGAAGGAAGTTGTAACAATCCTTCGCGCAGTTCACAAGTATAAGGACAGCCGCGAACAGTTTGAGCAGAGAACACACAAAAGGCTTATCGACATCATCAGACCTTCAGCAAAAACAGTTGAAGCTCTGACAGGTCTTGAGCTTCCCGCAGGCGTTGAAATCGAAATCAAACTTTAATTTCAACAAATGCAGGTCATGTTGGCAGAATGTCAACCAATAACCTAAAGGAGGAAAGCATAATATGCAGAAAGCAATCATCGGTAAGAAAATCGGTATGACACAGATTTTCGATGAGAAGGGAAATGTAATTCCCGTAACAGTAGTTGAAGCAGGCCCCTGCAACGTTGTTATGAAGAAGACAATCGAAAACGACGGTTATGAAGCAGTTCAGATCGGCTTCGGCGATGTAAAAGTTCAGCGCGTGAACAAGCCCATGATGGGTCACTTCAAGAAGGCTGACGTTGCTCCCAAGAAAACTCTTAAAGAGTTCAAGCTTGCTGATATGGCAAACATCAATGTGGGCGACACAATCAAGGCAGACATCTTCGCAGTTGGCGATAAGGTAGACGTTATCGGCACAAGCAAAGGTAAGGGTACTGCCGGTGCAATCAAGAGATGGAACTTCTCAAGACTCAAGGAATCACACGGTACCGGTCCTGTTGCAAGACACGCCGGTTCACTCGGTGCTTGCTCCGACCCCTCAAGAGTATTTAAGGGCAAGAAGCTCGCAGGTCACCTTGGTTGCGAGAGAGTAACTATTCAGAATCTTAGCGTTGCTAAGATCGACGCAGAAAACAATCTGCTTGCTATCAAGGGCGCCATCCCCGGCCCCAAGGGCGGCATCGTTGTTATCCGCGATTCAGTTAAGAATGCATAAGAAAGGAGTAGAAAATAATGCCTAAAGTATCAGTTTTCGACATGACAGGTAAAAAGCTTTCCGATATCGAGCTTGCAGAAAGCATTTTCGGAATCGAGCCCAGCATTCCTGCTATGCACCTTTGCGTAGTTAGCTATCTGGCAAATCAGCGTCAGGGCACACAGTCTACTCTTACAAGAGCAGAAGTTAGCGGCGGCGGCAAGAAGCCCTGGAGACAGAAGGGCACAGGCCGTGCAAGACAGGGTTCAACAAGAGCTCCCCAGTGGTATCACGGTGGTATTGCTCACGGACCCAAGCCCCGTGACTATCACAAAGACGTAAACAAGAAGGTAAGAAGACTTGCTATCAAGTCAGCTCTTTCAGCTAAGGTTGCTGATAACGAGCTTATCGTTCTTGACAGCCTCACTCTTAACGAGATTAAGACAAAGGCAATGGTTAACGTTGTTAACGCACTTGAAACAGGCAAGAAGGTTCTCTTCGTTCTTCCTGAGAAGAACGATATCATCTATCGTTCAGCTCGCAACATTGCTAACGTAAAGACCACTCTTGCTTCAACACTTAACGTTTACGACCTTCTTAACTGCGACACAGTTGTAGTTCTTAAGGATGCTGTAAACAAGATCGAGGAGGTTTACGCATGAGCAAGTTAGCACAGGATATTATCCTCCGTCCCGTTATCACAGAAAACAGCATGGACGGCATTGCAGACCGCAAGTACACCTTCGAGGTTGCTAAGGATGCAAACAAAATTGAAATTGCTAAGGCAGTTGAACAGCTTTTCGATGTTAAGGTAAGCAAGGTTAACACAATCAACGTTCTCGGTAAGAACAAGAGATACGGCAGATTTGAAGGCCTTACCTCATCAAAGAAAAAGGCGATCGTTACAATCACAGAGGACTCCAAGCCCATCGAGTTCTTTGACGGTATGATGTAATCTTAAAAACCTAATGTAAATCCGGCGGTAAAGTATGGAGAGCGACATTGCTCCGCAAAGCCGCTATAAGGAGAGTGTAAAAAATGTCTATTAAGTTCTATAAGCCGACTACAAACGCTAGACGTAATATGTCGACTACAGACTATTCCGAGCTCTCAAAGGTTGCACCCGAAAGAAGCCTTCTTGTTTCACTCAAGAAGAACAGCGGACGCAACAGCTACGGAAGAATCACCGTTCGCCACAGAGGCGGCGGCGTACGCACAAAGTATCGTGTTATCGACTTCAAGAGAGATAAGTTTGATATTCCCGCAACAGTAGCTACTGTAGAATACGATCCCAACCGTTCAGCATTCATTGCTCTTCTTCAGTATGAAGACGGTGAAAAGAGATATATTCTTCAGCCCGCAGGCCTTAAGGTTGGCGATAAGGTAGTTGCAGGCCCCGGCGCTGATATTAAGCCCGGTAACGCACTTCCCCTCACCAGCATCCCTGTTGGTACTGTTGTTCACAACGTTGAGCTCTACCCCGGCAGAGGCGGCCAGCTTGCAAGAGCAGCAGGTAACTCCGCTCAGCTCATGGCTAAAGAAGGCGCATATGCACTTCTTCGTCTCCCCTCAGGCGAGCTTCGTAACGTTCCCGTTGGTTGCATGGCTACAGTTGGCCAGGTTGGTAACCTTGACCATGAAAACGTTAAGATCGGTAAGGCTGGTCGTAAGCGTCACATGGGCTGGAGACCCACA
This sequence comes from Acutalibacteraceae bacterium, assembly GCA_045658585.1. Lineage (GTDB taxonomy): Bacteria > Bacillota > Clostridia > Oscillospirales > Acutalibacteraceae > CAG-177. The sequence goes on from JAZOVH010000059.1 coordinate 9,433, forward strand.
GTTCGCGGTTCAGTTATGAACCCCTGCGATCATCCCCACGGTGGTGGTGAAGGCAGAGCACCCATCGGCAGACCCGGTCCTGTTACTCCTTGGGGCAAGCCCGCTCTTGGTTACAAGACCAGAAATACAAAGAAGAAGTCCGACAAGCTTATCATAAAGCGTCGTAACGACAAGTAAGTGAAAGGAGCAGATGAATAATGGGCAGAAGCGTTAAAAAAGGACCCTTTGTGCAGCCTAAACTGCTCGAAAGAGTTCAGAAGATGAATGAGACCGGTGAGAAGCAGGTTCTTAAGACCTGGAGCCGCTCATCAACAATCTTCCCCGACTTTGTCGGCCACACATTTGCTGTTCACGACGGACGTAAGCACGTTCCTGTATATGTAACAGAGGATATGGTTGGTCATAAGCTCGGCGAATTTGCACCTACAAGAACCTTTAAGGGTCATGCAGGTTCAAAAACATCAAATAACGGTAAATAATCGGCGAAAGGAGTGTATTAACAATGTCAGATATGGCAGTTGCAACAGCAAAAGCAACTTATATCCGTATTGCGCCTCGTAAGGTTCAGATTGTGCTCGATTTAATCCGCAATCAGCCCGCAGACAAGGCAATGGCTATTCTCAAGTACACGCCCAAGGCCGCGTGTGAACCCTTGATGAAGCTTTTAAAATCAGCAATCGCAAATGCTGAAAACAACAACAATATGGACGTTAGCCGCCTTTACGTTGCAGAATGCAGCGTAAGCCAGGGTCCCACTCTTAAGAGAATCAGACCCAGAGCTCAGGGCAGAGCTTTCCGTATAAACAAGAAAACATCTCATATCACCCTTGTTCTCAAGGAAATGGAATAAGCGAAGGAGGAGGTTAAACAATGGGACAGAAAATCAATCCTACCGGTTTAAGAATCGGTGTTATTAAGAACTGGGAATCCCGCTGGTATGCAGCTCCCAATAAGTTCGGTGATACTCTCGTTGAAGACTACGAACTTCGTGAGTACCTTCTTGAGAAGCTTGCTCCCGCAGGCGTTCCCAAGGTTGAGATCGAGCGTGACGCTAAGCGCGTTTATGTAAACATTCACTGTGCAAAGCCCGGTATGGTTATCGGCCGTCAGGGTGCAGAAATCGAGAAGCTCAAGAAGATTTGCGAGAAGAAGCTCGGCGGCAAAGAAGTTTCGCTGAACATCATCGAAATCAAGCAGCCCGATCTTAACGCACAGCTCGTTGCTGAAAGCATCGCTTCTCAGCTCGAAAGAAGAATTTCTTACCGCCGTGCTCTTAAGCAGGCTATCGGCCGTGCAATGAAGCTCGGTGCAAGAGGTATCAAAACTCAGGTTTCAGGCCGTATCGGCGGCGCTGAAATCGCAAGAAGCGAGTCATACCACGAGGGTACAATTCCCCTTCAGACAATCAGAGCAGACATCGACTACGGTTTTGCTGAGGCAAAGACAACCTACGGTCGTATCGGCGTTAAAGTATGGCTTTACAGAGGCGAAGTTCTTCACGAAAGCAGAAGAAACAACAACAATCGCCCCAGAAGACGCAGAGAAGGAGGTAACCAGTAATGCTTTTACCTAAGCGTGTTAAGCACCGCAGAGTGCAGAGAGGCAGACTTAAGGGTAAGGCTACAAGAGGCAACACCGTAACATACGGCGATTTCGGTCTCGTAGCAATGGAGCCCGCATGGATTACCTCAAACCAGATTGAAGCAGCCCGTATCGCTATGACAAGATACATCAAGAGAGGCGGCCAGGTTTGGATCAAGATTTTCCCCGACAAGCCCATCACAGAGAAGCCCGCTGAAACTCGAATGGGTTCAGGTAAAGGTTCTCCCGAATATTGGGTTGCAGTTGTTAAGCCCGGCAGAGTAATGTTTGAAATCGCCGGTGTTGACAGAGAGCTTGCTGCAGAAGCTATGCGTCTTGCAGCTATGAAGCTTCCTATCAAATGTAAATTTGTTACTAAAGAAGAATTGGGTGGTGAGCAATAATGAAAGCCAGTGAAATCAGAAAACTTTCCGCCGGTGAGCTGGATGCTAAGCTTCTTGAGCTGAAGGATGAGCTGTTCAAACTGCGCTTCCAGCAAGCTGTTAACCAGCTCGACAACCCGATGCGAATCAGCGCCGTTAAGAAGGATATCGCTCGAATCAAAACTGTTCAGAGAGATATCGAACTTCACGGTTCTAACTCGTAAGGAAAGGGAGGTTAAAATACAATGGAAAGAAACCTCAGAAAGACCCGCGTTGGTATCGTTACCAGCGATAAGATGGATAAGACCGTAGTTGTTTCCGTTAAGGACAAGGTCAGACATCCTCTCTATAAGAAGATCGTTAACAACACCTATAAGCTTAAGGCACACGATGAAAACAACGTATGCGGTATGGGCGATAAGGTACTTGTTATGGAAACCCGTCCTCTTTCAAAAGATAAGAGATGGCGTGTAGTTGAAATCATTGAGAAGGCTAAATAATTTAGCCCATAAGTAAGGAGGAAAACACTGTGATACAGCAGCAGAGTTACCTCAAGGTTGCCGATAACACCGGTGCGAAAGAGCTTATGTGCATTCGCGTTCTCGGTGGTTCCGGCAGGAGGTATGCCAATATTGGCGATGTCGTAGTTGCTTCTGTTAAAAAGGCAACACCCGGCGGCGTAGTTAAAAAGGGCGACGTAGTTAAGGCAGTAGTTGTTCGTACTGCAAGCGGACTTCGCCGTGAAGACGGCACATACATTCGTTTCGACGAAAATGCAGCCGTTATCATTAAAGAAGACAAGAACCCCAGAGGCACCCGTATCTTTGGGCCTGTGGCCAGAGAGCTTCGTGAAAAGGATTACACAAAGATCCTTTCACTCGCTCCCGAAGTACTTTAATCGGAGGTGCGAAGATGAATAAGGTTCATGTAAAAACAGGTGACGAAGTAGTAGTTATCAACGGCAAGTACAGAGGCAAGAGAGGCAAGGTTGTTCAGGTAAGCCCCGCTGAAGGAAAAGTTATCGTTGAAGGCGTTAACATCGTTACTAAGCACGTTAAACCCCGCAAGATGGGTGAGCCCGGCGGCCTTATCAAGGCTGAGAGCGCACTCTATGCAGACAAGGTTCAGCTCATCTGCCCCAAGTGCGGCAGACCCACAAGAACCGGTCACAAAATTGATGCAAACGGCAAGAAGGTTCGCACTTGCAAGAAGAGCGACTGCCTTGCAGAGTTTGAATAATAAGGGAGGACATAACAAATGGCAGCAAGATTAAAAGAAATGTATGTCAAAGATGTTGCACCTGCTCTTATGAAGAAATTCGAATATAAGAGTGTTATGCAAATCCCGAAGCTCGAAAAGGTTGTTATCAACGTTGGCTGCGGCGAAGCAAGAGATAACTCAAAGATGCTCGACGCAATCACTTCAGACCTTAAGCAGATCACAGGTCAGTCACCTGTTCTCTGCAAGGCTAAGAAGTCAGTTGCTAACTTCAAGCTCCGTGAAGGCATGGTTATCGGTGCAAAAGTTACTCTCAGAGGAGAAAGAATGTATGAGTTCATCGACAGACTCTTCAATCTCGCTCTTCCCAGAGTTCGTGACTTCAGAGGAATCAACCCCAACTCCTTCGACGGCAGAGGTAACTATTCAATGGGTATTAAGGAACAGCTTATTTTCCCTGAAATAGATTACGATAAGATCGACAAGGTAAGAGGTATGGATATCTGCTTTGTTACAACAGCAAACACAGACGAAGAAGCACGCGAGTTGCTCACACTTATGGGCGCTCCGTTCGCAAAGTAAGGAGGGATTACCGTGGCAAAAACATCAATGAAAGTTAAGCAGGCTCGTCCCGCAAAGTATTCAACAAGAGCCTACAACAGATGTAAGATCTGCGGAAGACCCCATGCTTATCTTCGCAAGTACGGCGTTTGCCGTATCTGCTTCAGAGAGCTGGCACATGCAGGTCAGATTCCCGGCGTTAAAAAAGCAAGTTGGTAAATTGAGCAATTGCAAAGGAGGTAAACAGTATGCAAATTACTGATTCCATCGCTGATATGCTCACCCGTATCCGTAATGCGAATGCGGCTAAGCATGACACAGTGAAAGTTCCCGCATCCAACATGAAGAAGGCGATTGCTCAGATTCTTGTTGATGAGGGTTACATCAAAGGATATAAAGTTGAGGATGACGGAAAGCAGGGCATGATCGAAATCGCTCTCAAGTACGGTCCCAACAAGTCTCAGGTTATTACCGGTCTTCGCAGAGTTTCAAAGCCCGGTCTGAGAATTTACACAAATTGTGAGGATATGCCCAAGGTTATGAAGGGCATCGGCATTGCCATCCTCTCAACTTCAAAAGGCGTTATGACTGACAAGGACGCACGCAAAGCCAACGTTGGCGGCGAAGTTCTTGCATTTATCTGGTAAGGAGGTGCCGTAAATGTCACGTATAGGCAAGAAACCTATCGAAATACCCGCTGGTGTTGATGTACAGATTGACGGCACACTTATTACCGTTAAGGGCCCCAAGGGCACACTTACAAGAAATGTACATCCCAACATCACAGTTGAAAAGGACGGCAACGTTATCAATGTTACCCGTCCCAACGATGATAAGATGAACAGATCTCTCCACGGCTTGACCAGAACACTTATCAACAACATGGTTGTTGGTGTTAACGAGTCCTACAAGAAGGAACTCGAAGTTAACGGTGTTGGTTACCGTGTAGAGCTCAAGGGTAAGGATCTTCTTCTTAAGATTGGTTTTTCACACGATGTTATCGTTCCCGCAGAGGACGGCATCACAATCGAAGTTCCCAACCCCAACAAGATCGTAGTTTCAGGTCCCGACAAGCAGCAGGTCGGACAGTTTGCTGCCAACATTCGTGAGAAGAGACCCCCCGAACCCTATAAGGGCAAAGGTATCAAGTATGTTGACGAACACATCCGCCGTAAGGAAGGTAAGACCGGTAAGGGCGGTAAATAAGTCTTATTAAGGAGTGAAAAAACATGGTTAACAGACCGGACAGCAATAAGGCAAGACAGACTCGCCATAAGAGAGTTCGTGCCAAGATTTCAGGCACAGCTGAATGTCCTCGCCTTAATGTATTCCGCTCCCTCCAGAACATCTACGCTCAGTTAATAGACGACGTTAAGGGTGTTACCCTTGTGTCCGCTTCAACTGTTGAGAAGGATTTCGAGGAATACGGCGGAAATAAATCTGCAGCTCACAAAGTGGGCGAAGTATTGGCAAAACGTGCCGCTGAAAAAGGCATCGAAAACTGCGTTTTCGACCGTGGCGGCTATATCTATCACGGCCGTGTTAAAGAACTGGCCGAAGGCGCCCGCGAGGGTGGCCTCAAGTTCTAAGAAGGGGAGGAATACTTTTGGCTAAGATTGATGCATCGGCATATGAGCTCACAGAGCGCGTAGTAGCCATAAACCGTGTTTCCAAAACCGTAAAGGGCGGTCGTATCTTTAAGTTTGCGGCTCTCGTTGTAGTCGGCGACGGCAACGGCATTATCGGTTTCGGACTTGGCAAATCAGGCGAAGTTCCCGACGCTATCCGTAAGGGTATCGAGGATGCAAAGAAGAATCTCATGAAGGTTGCTCTTAAGGGCACAACAATTCCTCACGAGATTATCGGCAAATTCGGTGCAGGCGTTGTTCTTCTTAAGCCCGCAGCACCCGGTACCGGCGTTATCGCAGGCGGTCCCGTTCGTGCAGTTGTTGAAACAGTTGGTATCAAGGATATCCGTACGAAGGCTCTTCGTTCAAACAATCCTTGCAACGTTGTAAGAGCAACTATTGACGGACTTTCAAAGCTTCGCAATGTAGAAGAAGTTGCTGCTATCCGCGGCAAGTC
>JAZOVH010000060.1:0-11303 GCA_045658585.1 Acutalibacteraceae bacterium
TCAGGGAAAGGCTCTCAGCATTTTCGGTGATAAACCCGTTTATACAGACGAACAGTGGGAACTTATCGCTAAGGGCTTCAACGAAATGGGCAGACTCGCAAAAGAAAAGGGTATGTATTTCACTGTTCACCATCATATGGGCACAGGCGTTCAGACCGAGGCTGAAATTGATAAGCTTATGGAAATGACAGACCCCGACCTTGTTTATCTTCTTTATGATACAGGTCACCTTTCATTCTCAGGCGAGGATGCAATCGGTGTTCTCAAAAAATATGTTAACAGAGTTAAGCACGTTCACCTCAAGAGCATCCGTCAGGATGTTATCAACGAGGGCAAAGAAAAGGGCTGGAGCTTCCTTGACTGCGTAAGAGCAGGCTCTTTCACCGTTCCCGGTGACGGCGACTTTGATTTCACTCCCGTTTTTGATATTCTTGCCGAAGCTGATTATGAAGGCTGGGTTGTTGTTGAAGCAGAGCAGGATCCCGCAAAGGCTAACCCCTATGAATATGCTTGCCTTGCAAGAAAATACATCAGCGAAAAAACAGGTCTTTAATCTTATAAAGAAAACGCCCCGAGAAAATCTCGGGGCGTTAATTATTGCGTTTGATTAAAAGATTGCTTCAAAAAAGCCAATATCAATGCCGTCTTCTTTGAGATCGCTGTATACGCCTATATTATTGAAAAATGCGTATATTGTGCCGATAAAGCGAATTATGGGCTGGTAGAAAGCTGTTATTTTATCGGGATGTCCGCCATCCTTGGTTGTTTTTTCTACGGTGTAGCTTGCAAACATTTCGTTACTTTCAAGTGTATATGATTTAACTGTTATTGAATCATCCTTGAAATCGATTATGTTATAAATCTTTTCCTGAGTAAGATGAGCAATTCCTATATTTTCGCTCAGGCCCATATCCTCTTCGTTTCTGGGGCGGTTGAGTGAACCTGAAACCATATATATTGTTCCTTCAGGGTCTTTTACCGTTGCATTGTTCTCAACGGGAGAAACGGTTTTTGAGTTATAAAGAACATTTGAAACTGTGTAGTAATGGCTGTGTCCGAGAAGAACAAGGTCTATTCCGAACTGGTCAACAATAGGTGCCCAAAGAAGGCGGAGGAACTGATTTTCGCTTTCTCTGCGGGGAATTCTGCCGCTGTAAAGGTCGTGATGAGCCATCATAACCTTCCATTTAACATCGGGATTTTCTTTGATGGCTTTTCTTATAAATTTAGCGTGGTCTGTTCCGCTGCCGTTATTGGTATCAACAACAAGGAAAAGAACATCGCCCTTTACAAACCAATAATTTCCGCCTATATATGATGAAACCATTGCATTCTTCTGTTCATTGGGGAAATTCTTATATGTTTTGAATGCAACGCCTTTTCTGTCGTGATTGCCGATTGCGGGAGCAAAAGTGAGAGTTCTGCCTGCGGGAGATGAAGCAAAACCGATATATTCATCCTCTCTGCCTTCACTCGCCTGGTCACCTGCCGATAAAACAAGCGCAAGAGAATTGCTCTTTATTCTTGCCGCCTCAATAACCTGATTGAAGCTGTATGCGGTATCGGGTAAACTCGCTTCATTTTTATCGTCGTAGCTTACATGAACATCGGTAACATAAAGAGCAGAAAAGCTGTTATCATTTTCTGTTTCAAAACTGTACCATCTTGATTCAAAGCCTTCTGATTTGCATCTGTAGGAATATGCAACACCCTCTTCAAGGCTTGTTACTGTTACATAGTTAACATATCTGCCGTCTTTTGTTGCAAGGCATTCACCCTGAACGGTTTTGGCAGATGACTCGCCAAGCACTTTTATTTCAACCGAAGGAGTGCTTTCGGTTGAGGTGTACCAGGTAAAATTGCGTTCACTTTCGTTGCTTCCGGGAAACATTGTGATGCCTGAATGAGCCTCATCGGTTTCCCAATATGAATCCCACAAAGGCTTGGTCATTGCATAGGAAGGAACAACTGCAGTAAAAAGCATTACCAATGCAAGAACTGCGGAAAGAATTTTTTTGCTTGTTCTGCTCATTTTTTAATCTCCTTTACAGACTGATATAATTAATATTAAGAAAAATCAAAAAAATTGTCAATACTCATTTGTTATAAATGATAATAAGCGTTCCTTTCTTAACCGAAACGGAACTCTTTTCACCGATAAATTCATTGCTTACCCCGAGAGCAAAAGAATTTGAAAGCTCGGCATTTTCAAGCTTATACTTAAGCCCGTTTATAAAAACGCCTTCGCTTTTATCGGTGTGTGAAAAAACAGAAACAAAACCTTTTTTTGAACTGTCGAAATGCATTTCAGAATCCGTTATTGCGGTTATGATTCTTTCTCCATCCGCAATGCTTGCGAAAAATCCTTTTTGTGAAAGCAAGGCAATAAGCTGAATGTTGGCAACAGTGTGGTCAAGTCTTCCTCCTGTTGCACCGTAAAACACAAATTCACTATACCCTCTTTTTATCCCCTCATCAACTGCGGCGTGCATATCCGTTATATCTTTAATCGGGTTAAGTTTCACAACATTTTTTTCATCAGGTGTTTCGCCGAGAGAATCAAAATCACCTATAACTATATCGGGCTGCATCGCATTTTTTATAATATGCTTATATCCAGCATCGGCTGCAATGAGCAAATCTGCTTCATTTTTTATAAAATCAAGCTTTTCGCACTCCCCTGCACCGACTATATAACAAATACCCATCGGCATACCTCCTATATGAGTTTCCAGAATTATACCATAAAATTACAGATAAAACAAGCGTTACAAAATTGACAATGCATATAAAAAATTTTATAATTGTTGCATAAACAGATTTCAGGAGGAAATTATGGGAGAAAATAAACCTATAAAAAAGCTTGAGCTTTATCTTATCCGTCACGGTCAGAGCATGGGCAACGCAGGATATGACAAGGAAGATTTAACCTTGAAAGAACAGAATGACCCTCTTCTCACCGAAAAGGGGCTTATGCAGGCTGACCTTGCAGGAAAATATCTTGCCGATATTGATTTTGATTATATCTATTCAAGCGGTCTTATCAGAGCCATAAGCACGGCAGACGGCATTATCCGCTATCAGAAAGAAAAAAAGCCGCTCAACATTCTTCCCGTGCTTTCAGAGGTTGGAATTTCACCCGAATATTACGGGATAACAGTTGAAGAAATGAAAGAATTCTGCGAAACAGCCCGCCTTGCAGACGGAGTCTCGGAAGATTCTTCGAGAGTTTATCACAGCACATTTGAAAACGAAGATGAAATCTTTGAAAGAGCAAAATCTGTTATGGAGCATATGAATGCCAGATATTCAAACGGTGAAAAGGTTGCCGTTGTTGCTCACGCCGCATTTCTGACTATACTTATCTTTCACATTATGGGCTTTAAAGAAGCACCGATTTTTGATATAAGCATTCAGAACACGGGCATAACAAAGGTTATTTTCTATGAGCCCGGCACGAATCCTTACGGCGATATTTCTTTTGAATATATCAACGAAACCGCACATCTGAAATAAATTCTCACTATCCGAGAGTTATTCCCGACATAAGATGTGGTTTTCTCTCTGTCGGTTTTGTAGAATAAATCTGCAATGAGATTGGAGGTTATTTTATGGAAAAGAAAACAATCGGTTCTTTCATCTCGGTTTTACGCAAAGCAAACGGAATGACACAAAAACAGCTTGCCGAAATCCTTAATGTTTCAGATAAAACCGTAAGCAGATGGGAACGAGACGAAAGTGCACCCGACCTTATGTTAATTCCTGTTATTGCAGAAATTTTTGGAGTAACTTCAGATGAGCTTCTGAGAGGCGAAAAAGTTTCAAAAGAAATTTCGTATGAAAACAGCAATAAAAAAAAGAAAGAAAAACAGCTTAAAAGAATAGTTGAAGCAGGTAAAACGAAGTTATCGGTAAGAAGCATTATTTCAATCGGTATTGCCGTTACAGGCATAATTGCCGCAATGATAGCGAATTTCGGATTCAACCGTGCTGTAATTGCATTCTTTATATGCTGTGTTTTTATTGCTGCTTCAGTAATATGTGAAACAGTTTTTGCTATCCTTGCTTTTTCTTCGGTTAATTCCCAGGACTTTGAAGAAGAAACCGCAAACGGATGCAGAAGAAAGTTTTTTGATTTATCTTGCTTAAGTTTTTATATTATCGCAGTTTTATTTGCATCATCTCTGCCGTTGATACTTAATCCCATTGGCACGGGACATTTCGGAATCATGTGGATAACCTGGCTGTTTTACGGTCTTATGTATTCTGTCGCAGCAGTCCTCATTTGCTATGTTTTCAATGTGTTTATTAAAAAATGCGCAATAAGCAAAGAAATATATAGTGTTGACGAAGTTGAAAAAGCCAAGGTAAGCCATATAAGTAAACTTACAATCCGCACGTTAATCTGTTATTTAATTGTGCTTTCAATAACTGTTGTTTCGCACATTGCTCTTAACGGAATAATACCAACAACATTTTTTGCAGAGGGAACAGTTTTTGAAAACTACAATGATTTCAAAACTTTTATGGAAACCGATATGCCTGATGATTCATATGTTGAAATGACGATGATAGTAACACAAACTATGCCTGTTCCAAACTATGAAGATGTTTCAGATTCAGAAGAAATAACCTATTATGACGATTACGGCAATGAGATTTTTGAAGAAGAAGCTCTGACCGAATATGTTTATGACAAAGACGGCCATATTCTTTGCGACTATGTTAATCGAAACGGTTCGGTAAGAAGCATTGAATATAATTATTCATCAAAAGATTTGCTTCCGATTACCATTTACACAAATCAACAATGGTTTGAAGCACGAAACCGAATAGACAAATTCAACGCAATGTTCATTGCCTCATACTGCATTGAGCTTGCCACAACGGTTTTAATCTATATCAGCAAAAGAAGAAAGATAAAATAAAAAATCCGTTACATCGCAATTGATGTAACGGATAAATTTTTATTCAAATGCTTTCAAGGATTCATCGTCGCCCGAAACCATAAACTGCGGATATTTTTCATTTGCTCCCGCACGAATATCCCCTTCTTCGCTGAGAAGCCAGATAAAGAATTCGCTGTAATCCGTGCCGTAGCTTGCGGCAACGTGAGGTGCACCCTTTATAATATAAGTATGTTCGGGGAAAAGGGCGGTTGAGAGGTCAACAACTTTGTCGGGTGAAAGAAGCGCGGGATTTTTTGCAACATAATCGTCGCCGAGTGTTTCGCCGAATTTTGCAACGGTTGCATAGCCCGACATCTGATATGTTTCAAGAACGGCATCCCCGTTGAAATCGCAGTTTTTATAAACGGGAGCACAGGGGCTGTCGTAAGCCGCAACAATAGCAACGCCCACTCCGTCATCAATCATATTCTGGATAAGCTGTGTTCTGCCCGCCATCATAGTCTGAAGGTCAGCGGTTTTTGCGATAAATTCTGAATATTCTTCTTTTTTATCCTTGAAAATATATTCTACTGCGGCATCATAATCCTCTGCCTGCACCATTCCCCACATGGGAAGAACACAGCCGAACACGGGGAAGAGAACCTTTTCATATGCTTCATCTTCATAATTTTCAAGCACCCAATCAGAAATCTTTTCTGCAAATTTGAAAAGACCGACTTTATAGAGTGCTTTCATTGCGAATTTGCCGATTCCGCTGTCTTTGAGCAAATCTGCAAGGAAGTTATAAAGATTATCTGCAGTTATTGAAATCTGCCCGCTGAGAAGGTCGGAAGCAACCTGAGAGCCGCAGAAAGCCGATGACATGAATAGGCATTTATTGAGTCTTTCGTAGCCGTATTCAGTTAAATATGCAACAGTCATAACACCGCCAAGGCTTGCGCAGGCAAGGTTAACCTTATCGTGACCCGTTGTTTCGCAGATATCTTCAATCATCGCATTGATTTTATCGGAAATAACAAAGGGGTCAATTCGCCAGTCATAATTAAAATAATATGTATGGTCGCCGCCGAATTCATCGATGCAAGCGTGCACCATTCCGAATTCGCTTGGGATACCTTCGCGAAGATTTTCATAACTGCCTGCACTTTCAAGATATTCGATTGTGCCCGTATTATAAGGTGAATAACCCTTGTCATCAATCTGCAAGCCCTTGAAAATATCGGCAACGCAGTCAAGAACAACCTCCATTGCGGCATCAATGCTGAATCTTGTTACACCGACAAATATTGATTTAAAAACACTTTTAACAATATTGCCCGCATTAACGTTTATTGCGGGTGCCTGATTTTCGGTGCCCACATTGGTATAAAGACCGCCGAAATCCATTCCTCTGACAACAATAACGGGAATGTTTTCGCATTCTGCGGGATTATGTTCGGTCTCTTGCTGTGCAAATGCAGGCATTACCATTGAAAATACCATTGCAACTGCAAGCACAATGCTGATTATCTTTTTCATTTTATTCTTCCTTTCAGATAAGCTTGATAGTATTGTTTTCTTCGGCAATTTCAAACATCACGGGTCTTTCAAGAGGATTTTCGTTGGGCGAATGAAGAATGAGATATTTTTTGCCCTCAAAAGATTCAAATATCATTCCGTGACCGCCGTTACCCTCAAATAAAGGAGCTTCGTGAATCCACTTGCCGTCTATCTCTCCGTTATCGGAGCGGGCAATCGCCTGAATATAACCCTTCTGAGTAAAGGTTGACCATATCATAAGAAGCTCGCCGCTTTTGGTGCGATACATAAACGGACCATCGGTAATAAAGGTTTCTCTTTCTTTATCTGCCCAATAAGGTTGGGAAGCTTTAAAGAGAAGAATCGGCTCGCCTGCTGCCGCTGAAAGGTCAGGGGTGAGCTTCATTGCGTGGATTTCGCCATCGGTAACCTGACACCATTCACGGCAGAAAACAATATAAGGGTCACCCGATTTGCTCAGATAAAATGTTCCGTCAAGGCAAGTCCAGCCAACGGGTGTTATTGCATCATCGGTAAACGGAAGAAACGGCCCCATAGGCGAATCGCTTTTCAAAATCTGCGTCGCTCTGCTTCTTTCTTCTGAAAAAAGAGAAACAAACATATAAAAGCTGCCCTTATATTCGTGAACTTCGGGAGCCCAGATTTCTTTATTTGCCCAGAAATTCTCGGGAACTTTGAAGCATTCGTGAGGCCCGCTCCAATTTGTTAAGTCATCGCTCACATAAACATCCAGACCCTGCGCAACAGTCCAGGCTGTTTTTCCTCTTGTGCCGTACATATAATATTTTCCTTCATACGGCATTACGAAAGGGTCTCTTATATTGATATCACAAAACTGCATTTATTTTCACCTGCTTTATATAAATTTTTACAGTCTAATCTTAACACATCGCTTTAAAAATATCAAACATACGATTAACTAAATTTGCATTTTATTTTTGTTTACTATTTACAAAAATATAAAACTTTGGTATAATTTATGCATTAAATTTTGCAGGAGGAATAAATTATGAAAACTTTCAAAAAGATTTTCGCTTTTGCACTTTCCCTCATCATGGTTCTTTCTGTTGCTCCCTGTGCATTTGCGGCAGAAGATGTTGATTATGAAATCGGCAATCCTTATGAGAAAGTTGATTTTTCAACATGGAATCAGTACAAGTTCGATCCCCATTGCCACACCACATTCAGCGACGGCGGCAATACTATGGCTGAAATGGTTGAAAGACACTATGAGCTTGATTTTGATATCATCGCTCTCACTGACCACGGAACAGTAAGCTACGGTTTCACAAACCAGCCTCAGACACGAGTAATGAAGCTTTTCTCGCTTGTTAAGAATGGTTTTGTTACTGACGAAACTCTCAGCGCAAACGGAACAGCCGCTAACGGAAATGCATATAAAGTTACCCAAGCAAACGGCGATGAATATTATTCACAGACTCTTGCAAGCGGAACCGACGGTCAGCAGATGCTCCGCGTTCCTTTCGGCAACGAACAGAACCCCACATCATTCAACAACGCTCACGTTAACACCTGGTTTGCCGACTACGGTCACGGCATTGTCGGCGGCACAAGCAACTATCTTTCCCCCATCAGCGCAGTTGATGAGCTCGGCGGTCTTTCTGTTATTAATCACCCGGGTGAATACACCAATGCAAGAGACGAACTTTTAACCGAAGATGCATATAACATTGAAGAATCAATTTATAATTATAAAGTTAACAAGTTTGCAAATCTTCTCACAACATACAAAACCTGCCTCGGTATCGATATAAACAGCAAAGGCGACAGCAGAACAAGATTTGACAGAAAGCTCTGGGATATTCTTCTTCAGAAAATTGTTCCTACCGGCAGAAATGTTTTTGCAATTGCTTCTTCCGATGCTCATAACCTTGATATTGTTGATTCAGGATACACATCCGTTCTTATGCCTGAACTTACCTCTGCAGCTCTCAAGAGCAGCCTTGAAAACGGCAGTTTCTTTGCAGCAAGCAAATATATAGGCAACTATGACGAGCTTGTTCAGCTTGAAAAAGAGCTTAAAGCTTCAAATGACCCCGCAGCAGCAAAATTTCTTGAAACTCTCTCCCCCCTCATTGATACAATTTATAATGAAATCTTTGTTGAAGGCGACCAGGGAACCCGTTTCAAGGCTGCAGAAGGAACAACAGTTCCCTCAATAACAAACATTACTGTTGACGAAACAGAAGACACAATCGCTGTTGAAACAGCAAATGCTCTCACGGTTCATTGGATTGCAAACGGCAAGGTTATTCACGTTGGCAGCAGCATTGACCTTGACAATTATTCGGATAAAATCGGCAGCTATGTAAGAGCTGAAGCATACGGCGAAGGCGGTGTTGTTTATTCACAGCCCTTCACCCTTGACTATAACGGTGCACCCAAAGCAGAAAAAGAAAACTTCTTCGATTGGGGCACAATCGCTTCCGCAATCTGCGACACTCCCGTTAAAATCCTTGCTCTTATTCTTCCCGTTGAATTAATAGTATCAATCGTTTCACTTTTTAAATAATAAAACTTAAGCACTCCACTTTTATGTGGGGTGCTTATTATGGAGTAAAATAAAAATGTTAAATATATTTATATTTATTAAAAGCATAACAAAGATTATCTCGGGTATAATCTGTATTCTCCCCATTATTCTCACAATGCCTCTCGGCGATATACCCGGCACACCCGTTATCCCCAACGAAAATGCAACAAACACCTATATAAATGAATATCTTGACCCCGATGTTTCAGCTCACCGCTCAGGTGCTGGCATTGCTCCGCAGAATACCCTTATGGCATTTGAAACAATGCTTGAAAATCCCGATACAATCGGCGTTGACACATTTGAATTTGATGTTCAGATAACAAAAGACGGCGAGCTCATTGTTATGCACAATTTAACATATGATGCTACCTCAAACGCTGTTGAGCATTTCGGTTATAATGATGTTTATGCAGCTGACCTTACTCTTGAAGAGGCAAAGGTGCTCAATATGGGCGAAAACTTTGAGATTAACGGTGAATACCCGTACAGAGGTCTGCGAGGCGACGATATTCCCGATAATTTAAGAATTGCTACCTGCGAAGAAGTCATTGACCTTATTGAAGCAAACAGCAACGGCAGAGAATATAAATATATCATTGAAATCAAAAGCAGATATGAGGACGGCTACAAAGCGGCAGATAAGCTTCGTGATCTGATTCTTGAAAAGGATATTCTTGACAGAACAATCTGGGCATCATCAAAGCAGGAAGTTGCAAACTACATGAAGGAAACCTACCCCGATATGCCCCGCTCAGCAGACACGCTCGAGGTTCTTGAGTTTTATTTATACGCAAGAATGAACTGGAACCTTGACGATGCCGATGTTTCATATATTGCGCTCCAGATTCCATATCGCACAAATGCGTTGAGCAACCTTGCAAATATCGGAACAAGAAAAGTTATAAACTATGCTCACAAATATAATATTGCGGTTCAGTATTGGACAGTCAACGACTATGATGATGCCTTATATCTTATCAACAACGGCGCCGACTGCATTATGAGCGATTATCCCGATATGATTTTTGAAGCAGTTAAAGACGCAAACAGCAAATAAAAAATATGGTGCAGGACTTAACAGAATTTAAGCCCTGCACTTTTATTTATCAGGGACACAATTTTAAGGGACACCTTTCGTTGCTTTGGGTATTTCCTGAAAAATGTAAGGACACAAAAAGTACACAGTATAAACAAAAAGAGTGGCTTTCCAGCCACTCTTCGTTTATTTATAAAGATTTAATTAACCGAAATATCTCTGAAGAAGACCTGCAAATGCCTTGCCGTGTCTTGCTTCGTCTCTTGCCATTTCGTGAACTGTATCGTGGATAGCATCAAGGCCCTGCTCTTTTGCCATCTTTGCAAGTTCGAACTTGCCTGCAGTTGCGCCGTTTTCAGCTTCAACTCTCATTTCGAGATTCTTCTTTGTGCTGTCTGTTACAACTTCACCAAGAAGCTCTGCAAACTTTGCAGCGTGCTCTGCTTCTTCATAAGCTGCCTTTTCCCAGTAAAGACCGATTTCGGGATAACCCTCTCTGTGAGCAACTCTTGCCATTGCAAGATACATACCAACCTCTGTGCACTCACGCATATAGTTAGCTCTGAGACCTTCGATGATTTCGGGGTCAACACCCTGTGCTACGCCGAGAACGTGCTCTGCTGCCCAGCTCATTTCGCCCTTCTGCTCATTGAACTTTGAAGCGGGAACACCGCACTGGGGGCACTTTTCGGGAGCTGAATCACCTTCGTGAACATAACCGCAAACGCTGCAAACAAACTTTTTCATAACTTTTTCCTCCGTAAATTAAAAATATTTTTATTAACAAATTTATTTATTATCCGCACAAGCGTGACAATATCCTTGAAAAAGAACCGAGTGGTTCAGAATGATTCCGTTAAAATGAGCGGCTGCTTTTTTGCAAAGGGTTTTGCCCTCATCCATAAATATATCGTAAACACCGCCGCAACCGAGACAGGATAAATGATAATGCGGGGAAATGTTTCCGTCATATCTGGCTGAACCGCCCGAACCGATTCGGATTATTTTATCATCTGCTTCAAGCTGAGCAAGATTTCTGTAAACAGTTGCAAGGCTTATCGCCGGCATATCGGGCTTTAAAGAAAGATAAATTTCTTCTGCTGTCGGATGGTCGGTTCTTAAGCAAAGATTGCCGTAAATCGCATCTCTTTGTCTACTGTGTTTTGTCATTTCCCGCTCACCTCTCAATCAATAATGATAATTGTTATCATTATTATAACAAATCTTTCTCGTTTGTCAATACTTTTTTAAAAAATTTTTT
>JAZOVH010000061.1:0-1855 GCA_045658585.1 Acutalibacteraceae bacterium
TTAATCCAGTTAATTTTACAACATTGTCTAACCAAAATCAAGATAAAAGTGTTGAATTTAATCTTTTTTTATGATAATATTTCTGTTAGTGTATAAAAATGTTACAAGGTGTGTGATTTTGTATCACCAAAATATGGGGGTTAAGTTATGAAAAAGAATCATAAGAATGCTGTTAAAGTCAATATTCCCGATTACCAGACTCTTAAAGAAATAATTGTTACCGGCACTCAGCGCGGCGGTGATAAAAGAATGGTAATGTTCCTTGACAAAGACAAGAATATGTGCGAAAAGAACTACAATGAAATGTGGCGCGACATATGCGGTATCGGAACATATTTTAAATCCGTCGGTCTTGTTGATCATAAAAAAATCGCAATTATAGGCGAAAATGTTATCGGATGGGTAATCGCATATTATGCAATCCTTTGCGGCGGTAACATCACAGTACCCATGGATTACAAGCTTCCTGCCGAAGACCTCAGCGACCAGCTTATCCGTTGCGGCTGCGATGCGCTTGTTTATACAGGCAAATTTGCTCCTATGGTTGAAGAATTCAAAAAAGATGAAAATATGCCCGTCAAGTATTGGTTCTGTATCGATGATTTTGACGAGTATCTGAATAAAGGCTGGGAAATCTACGACAGCGGCGACAAATCGTTTGAGGATATTGAGGTTAAACCCGAAGACCTTGCCTGCATTTCGTATACATCAGGAACAACAGCAAAAAGCAAGGGTGTTATGCTTACTCATAAAAACATTGCAAGCAACTGCTCATCATCCTGCCGCGTTCTTTCAGGCAGACACGTTATCGGATTCATTCCTCTTAACCACACTTATGCCTGGGTAAGCGCTCTTTTTGCAACTTACATTGTTATCGAATGGGGCTATATGTGCGACAGCATCAAGGATATCCAGAAAGACCTTGTAAGAATCAAGCCCTATAACTTCTCAGGAGTTCCCCTTGTTGTTGAAACAATCTATGACAAAATCTGGAGAACCGCAAGAAAAACAGGCAGAGAAGATGTTCTCAAAAAAGGTCTTAAAATCAGCAATTTCCTTATGAAGCTCGGCATTGACAGAAGACGCAAGATTTTCAAAACAATTCTTGATAATCTCGGCGGAAATCTTGATATGATTGTCTGCGGAAGTGCAAACCTCGACCCCAAATATGAAAAGGGTATGCACGATTTCGGTATTGATGTTTTCAACGGCTACGGTCTTACAGAATGTTCACCCGGCGTTACCTGCAACAGACCCGGAAAGTTCAAGTTCGGCAGCGTAGGCACTCCCCTTGATTGTTGCGAAATCAAAATTGTTAACCCCGATGATGAGGGCGTTGGTGAAATTTACGTTAAGGGTACAAACGTTATGGTTGGTTACTATAATGACCCTGAAGCAACAGCCGCTGCTTTTGACGGCGAATGGTTAAAAACGGGCGACTTCGGCAGAATTGATGAAGACGGTTTCCTCTTTATGGTCGGCAGAAAGAAGAATCTTATTGTTCTTTCAAACGGCAAGAATGTTTCACCTGAAGAGCTTGAAGACAAGCTCAGAAGAATTGATTATGTTGCAGAAGTTCTTGTTTATGAAGAAAACAAGCAGATTGTTGCTGAATTTTATCTTAACGAAAACGATTATCCCGATGCAAGAGCATGCATTAAGGATGATGTTAACGAATTCAACCGCAATATGCCCCTTTTTAAAAATATTCAGAAAATTAAAATCCGCGATGAAGAGTTCCCCAAAACAACAACTCTCAAAATTGTCCGTAAATATATGATGGACCAGCAAAAGGCTTCTGATACATCATCAGATAAGGAATAATAAAAAATTACCCCGCGAGTTTATCAACTCG
>JAZOVH010000062.1:0-12935 GCA_045658585.1 Acutalibacteraceae bacterium
CGCCATCATCGGAGGCGCAGACGGTCCGACCGCAATTTTTGTTGCCGAGCCCGACCCCACCTTTCTTTTTGTTGCACTCGGAGTTGCAATAGTTGCTCTTGTGACTATCTCAATTATTATCATAAAAAGAAGAAAGAAAAAGTAACACCGCGTTTTATCGGTTCATTATATCTATAAAATATATTGTATATATCATTATCAACAAAAAAGACCGTTTTTTGCGGTCTTTTTTGTTTTTATGTGCATTGACTTTGAGGTATATTTTGGTTATCATAATAAAGTAAAAATATTATAATGGCGGGAGTTTTGGATATGATGAAAAACACAGACAAAACCATGGAAAAAATCGTTGCTCTTTGCAAGGGCAGAGGATTTATTTTTGCAGGTAGCGAAATTTACGGCGGCCTTGCAAACACATGGGACTACGGCCCCCTCGGCGCAAGAATGAAAAACAACGTCAAGGACACATGGCGCAAACGTTTCATTCAGGAAAGAAAGAACAGCTACGAAGTTGATGCCGATATCCTCATGCATCCCAGAGTATGGGAAGCAAGTGGTCACGTTGGCAGCTTCTCCGACCCTCTTCTCGACTGCAAGGAATGCAAAATGCGTCACAGAGCAGACAACCTCATTGATGACTTCAATCCCGATGCTCATGCAGACGGCATGACAAAGGAAGAAATGTTTGAGTACATCAAGGCAAACTCAATCCCCTGCCCCCACTGCGGCAAGCACAATTTCACCGACATCAGAGAATTCAACCTAATGTTCCAGACCTTCAGAGGCGTTACCAATGACAGCAAGAGCATTATCTATCTCCGTCCCGAAAATGCTCAGGGCGAATATGTTAACTATCTCAACGTTCAGAGAACAATGAGAGCAAAGCTTCCCTTCAGCATCGGTCAGATCGGTAAGGCTTTCAGAAATGAAATCACTCCCGGTAACTTCACTTTCAGAACTATCGAGTTCGAGCAGATGGAGTTCCAGACCTTCTGCAAGGAAGGCACAGATAACGAGCTTTATGATTACTTCAAGGAATACGGTATGAAGTATTATCAGGATCTCGGAATCAAGGCTGAAAATCTTCGTTTCCACGATCACGAAAAGCTTGCTCACTACGCAAAGGCAGCCTGCGATATCGAATTCCTCTTCCCCTTCGGTTGGGGCGAAATCAACGGAACCCACAACAGAACAAACTTTGACCTTACAAGACATCAGGAATACAGCGGTCAGAAGATGGATTATCTTGATCCCGAAACCAACGAAAAGTTTATCCCCTTCATCATCGAATCAACCTACGGTCTCGACAGAACCGTGCTTGCTCTTCTTTGCGAAGCATATGACGAAGAGGTTATCGATGCAGAAAAGAATGACACAAGAGTTGTTCTTCATCTCAGCCCCGCAGTTGCTCCCTTCAAGGCAGCAGTTCTTCCTCTTTCAAAGAAGCTTTCTCCCGATGCTCTCAAGGTTTATGAAAAGCTTCAGAAGAAGTTCATGATTGACTTCGACGAAACAGGCTCAATCGGCAAGCGTTACCGCCGTGAAGACGAAATCGGAACTCCTCTTTGCATCACCTTCGATTTCGATTCGCTTGAAGATAACTGCGTAACCGTAAGAGACCGTGACACAATGCAGCAGGAAAGAATTTCAATCGATGCTCTCGAAGACTATATCGCAGCACGCATTGAATTTTAATATGTTTATAATTTAACTTTACGAAAGGATACATTTTTATGAAGGTTAATTTTACCGAAACCGTGTTAAGAGACGCAAACCAGTCCCTTATCGCAACAAGAATGCCCTTCTCAGATTTTGAGCCTGTTCTCAAAGAGCTTGACAAAGCAGGCTACTATTCACTTGAATGCTGGGGCGGTGCAACATTCGATTCCTGCCTTCGTTACCTCAACGAAGATCCTTGGGAAAGACTCCGCAAAATCAGAAAAGCTTGCCCCAACACCAAGCTTCAGATGCTCCTCAGAGGACAGAACCTCCTCGGCTATAAGCATTATCCCGATGACGTTGTTCGTGCATTCATCAGAAAGAGCGTAGAAAACGGCATCGACATCATCAGAATTTTCGACGCTCTCAACGATGTTCGTAACATCGAGGTTGCAGTTGATGAAACCCTTAAGTGCGGCGCTCACGCATCGGGCACAATCTGCTACACTCTCAGCCCCATTCATAACCTTGAAAACTACATTCAGCTTGCAAAGAAGATTGAAGCTCTCGGCGTTCAGTCAATCTGCGTTAAGGATATGGCAGGCATTATGAGCCCCAAAGAAGGCTATGACCTTGTTAAGGCTCTCAAAGAGAATGTTAAAGTTCCCATCGTTGTTCACACTCACTCAACAACAGGCCTCGGCTTCATGACTCTTCTCAAGTGCGTTGAGGCAGGCGCAGATGTTATCGACTCCGCAATTTCCTGCTTCTCAGGCGGCACTTCACAGCCCGCAACAGAAACTCTTGTTTATACTCTCAAGCAGTATGGCTATGAAGTTGATGTTGACGAAGCAATTTGCAAGAACATCAACGATTTCTTCAAGCCCATCAGAGCAAAGGCTCTTGAAAGCGGTCTTCTTAATCCCGTTGTTATGGGCACTCAGACAGACGCACTTCTTTATCAGATTCCCGGCGGTATGCTTTCAAACCTTGTTGCACAGCTTACTGCACAGAACAAGCTTGATAAGCTTGATGAAGTTCTTCTTGAAACTCCCAGAGTTCGTGAAGACCTCGGCTATCCTCCCCTCGTAACTCCCATGAGCCAGATGGTTGGCGTTCAGGCAACAGCAAACGTGCTTGCAGGCGAGAGATACAAGAATATCTCCAAGGAAGTTAAGAGCTATATCAAGGGTGAATACGGACAGGCTCCCGGCAAGGTAAGCGAAGAGCTTCAGAAGCTTGTTCTCGGCGATGAAGCACCCTTCACCGGCAGATTTGCAGATACTCTTGCTCCCGGAATGGAAGAAGCAAAAGCATATCTCGGCAGCAAAGCAACCTGCGAAGAAGATGTTCTTTCATATATCGCATTCCCCACTCAGGCAGAAGCTTTCTTTGAGAAGCGTGAAGCTGACAGAAAGAACACATTCTCATACACAATCACAAGAATTGACTGAGGGTGACAGATATGTTTGCAGATAAAATCAACCTGACAATGACAGAAACAATGTTCGTTGCGGTTGCAGGCATTGCAGTAGTTCTTCTCGAGCTTGCGCTCCTTGCAGTCATCATTGTTTTTATGTCAAAAATATTCAGACTTTTTGAAAACAAATTAGCTTCCGATTCAAAAGATTCAGTTGCCGATTCGGTAAGCGTAACACCCGTCGCACCCGCCGTTCCCGCACCCGCCGTTCCCGCACCCGCTGCTCCCGTTGCATATGTTCCCGCAGGCAGCATTCAGCTCATTGATGTTGATGAGCCTACAGCGGCAGTTGTTATGGCTCTCGTAAGCGATCAGAGCGGCATTCCTCTTGAAAGACTTGCATTCAAGTCAATCAAAGGAATAACAGAGTTCGTTGATGTTGACGAACGCACAGCGGCAACAATAATGGCAATCGTAAGTAAAGAAAGCGGAATTCCGCTCAACAGACTCAACTTCAAATCAATCAAAAAAGTGGAGGAATAATAATTATGAAATACGTTGTAAATCTTAACGGTAAAGCATACGAAGTAGAAGTAGAAGAAACCCAGGCAGTTATCATGAACGTAACAGATGCACCCGTTGCAGCAGCTCCCGTTGCTCCCGTTGCTGCTCCTGCACCCGTTGCAGCTCCCGCTCCTGCTGCAGCACCTGCTCCCGCAGCAGCACCCGCACCCGCAGCTCCCGTTGCTCCCGCAGACGGAACACAGGTTCTTGCTCCCATGCCCGGCACAATCCTTGCAGTTAACAAAACCGCAGGTTCAGCAGTAGCAGCAGGCGATGTTATCATCGTTCTTGAAGCTATGAAGATGGAAAACGAAATCGTTGCTCCCTGCGCAGGCACACTCACTCAGGTTCTTGTTTCAAAGGGCTCAACCGTTGAAACCGATGCTGTTCTTGCTGTTATCGGCTAAGGAGAGTTTTAATGGAATTTATCACAGAAATATTAAAAGGTATATGGGAAAGCTCAGGTCTTGCCCTTCTTCAGTGGCAGAACGCAGTTATGATTCTCGTTTCTGTTGTTTTCCTTTATCTTGCAATCGTCAAGAAGTTTGAACCCCTTCTTCTTGTTCCCATTGCATTCGGTATTCTTCTTGCTAATATGCCCGGTGCAGGTCTTATGGATGACCCCACCGGTCTTATGGATACCTCAAACATCGTTGAAGGTGCTCATTGGTATGATTCGGGTGTTCTGCGTCTGATATACGCAGGTGTTAAGAGTTCCATCTTCCCCTGCCTTATCTTCCTCGGAATCGGCGCAATGACAGACTTCGGCCCCCTTCTTGCAAACCCCGTAAGCCTTCTTCTCGGTGCAGCAGCACAGCTTGGTATTTATGTTGCTTTTGTTATTGCAATCCTCCTCGGATTCACTCCGCAGGAAGCTGCATCAATCGCAATCATCGGCGGTGCAGACGGCCCCACCGCAATCCTTGTTGCCTCAAAGCTTGCAGGCCATCTTCTTGGCCCCATCGCTCTTGCGGCATATTCCTATATGGCACTTATCCCCCTCATTCAGCCTCCTCTTATGAAGCTTCTCACAACAGAGAAAGAAAGAAAGGTTGAAATGAAACAGCTTCGCACCGTAAGCAAAACAGAGAAGATTATCTTCCCCGTTGTTGTTTTCGTTGTTGTTGCTTTTCTTATTCCCGATGCTGCACCCCTCGTTGGTATGCTTATGTTCGGTAACCTTCTTAAAGAATGCGGCGTTACTGACAGACTCAGCGACACAGCGCAGAACGCACTCACCAATATCGTTACCATTATGCTTGGTGTAACCGTTGGTGCAACAACAAACGGCACAGAATTCCTCAAACCCAGCACAATCAAGATTGTTATTCTCGGACTTCTTGCATTCTGCTTCTCAACCATTGGCGGACTTCTTCTGGGTAAGGTTCTTTATATCGTTACCGGCGGCAAGATTAATCCCCTTATCGGTTCTGCAGGTGTTTCTGCAGTTCCCATGGCAGCCCGTGTGTCTCAAACTGAAGGCAGAAAGTATAATCCCACTAACTTCCTTCTTATGCACGCAATGGGTCCCAACGTTGCAGGTGTTATCGGCTCGGCAGTTGCCGCAGGCTTCCTGCTTATGATGTTTGGTAAATAATCCTATCAGAGCACCTTGCTTTTTGCAGGGTGCTTTTTATTTGTATTTAAATAAAAAATTTTTTAAAAAAGTGTTGACAAATCGAATTTTATATAATATAATAAACAAGCTTTCTACGAAGCACGATATTTGGCGGCATAGCTCAGAGGCTAGAGCAACCGGTTCATACCCGGTAGGTCGTGGGTTCAAATCCAACTGCCGCTACCAACTATATGGCCCGGTGGTCAAGCGGTTAAGACACCGCCCTTTCACGGCGGTAACACGGGTTCGATTCCCGTCCGGGTCACCACAACAAACTCCTCGTTGCAACAGCGACGGGGAGTTTTCTTTTTAGACAATTTTATCAGTTTGTCTTAACCCTGTCTTATTTTTGGGCAAATTTGCAAATTTGTACATTGCCTGACAAAACCTGCAATGATAAAATTAAACACATCTCGCGTCGTTTGTTAAATCTATGTGACTATATAATATGTATATTATAACGGAGGGTATTATAATGAAGAAGATTCCCGCAAAAACAACTTATGACCTCATTCCTGCTCAGGATATGATTCAGTTTATGCTCAAGCACAGCTTTTTCCACAAGCAGGTTACACAGATTCCCGAATCAATGATTGTTAATAAAGAACTTGATTTTGATGTTATGCAAAAAGCTTTCAACATCGAAATTGAAAGAAACGATTGCCTTCGTCTTCGCTTCTTCAAGGAAAAGGGCAAAATCAAGCAGTATTTTCTTGATGAATACAAAGAGGAAAATATTCCCGTTTTCAATTTTAAATCAGAAGAAGAGCGTAAGGATGTTCTCGGTGCAGACGCGCAGAAGCCCATCAGAATGCTCAAGGATGAAACCTACAGAATCAAATTCTTCCGCACCCACGATAACCGCTGCGGTGTTTATCTTTGCATTCACCACCTTGTTATGGATAACGCGGCTGTTTTCATTTTCTTTGCAGACCTTTTCGCTGTTTACGACAGCCTTATGAACGGCACTCCCATGCCCAAGCCTTTAGGCAAATATGAGGATATTATCAAAAAAGAGCTTGCATATGTTGCAAACCCCGAAAATCTCAAAAAAGAAGAAGCAGCTTATACCGAATATATGACCAAAAACGGCGAGCCTCTTTACCTCGGCGTTGAAGGTCCCAAGCTTCTTGAAGCAGAGCGCGAAAAGAAAAAAGACCCCTCAATTATGGCTCCCTCTCTCTTTGACCCCATTCACGATAAGGCAGGTCTTGTAAAATACAGCCTCCCCTATGATGACAGCCAGAAAGTTTTTGAGTTTATGAAAGAAAACGGTGTTGGCGGCGAATGCCTTGTTCAGCTTGCAATGCGCCTTCACGTTTCAAAAATCAACAACAGACACGATGACACATATTTCATCGTTCTCTGCCCCAGACGCCGCACTCTTTCCGAGAAGCGCGCAGGCGGTAACCTTGCAGTTCCCCTTCCCTGGAGAATCAAGCTTCCCGAAGAAACAACATTTATGGAAGCTCTTCACAAGATGAGTGAAATTCAGTTCTGGGCATTCCAGCATATGAATTATCCCTATCTTGAATACCGCAAGCTTCAGCAGAAGCTCTTCAACTATGCTCCCGCAGCAGGCGCATCAACAATGATGTTCTCCTGGTTCCCTCTTGAAGCGGGCACAATGAGCAACTGGGAATATGAATTTGAAGGCTATTCACTCGGCAGATACATTATGGTTCTTTATGCATTCGCAATGAAGGATGCTCACACCGGCTGCCTCAAGCTTTCAAGCATGCACAGAACAAAGTTCGTAAGCAAAGAGGATATTGATTCTCTTCACGAAGGCACCGCAAAGGCTCTTATGCTCGGTGTTCAGAACCCTGATATGACTCTTGGCGAGATTATGGACAGAATTTAATTATTTAACCCTTTGCTTTTTGCAAAGGGTTTTATTTTTAAATTATTACAAAACAGTAAAATATTTCATATTCGCGTTATTATTCTTTTCGGGAATTTTACTCCGAATAAAAAGTAATATAATGAAAAAGATAAAAAAAGATATAATTCGGGGGAATTAAAAATGAAAATAAAGAAAGCTGTCGCTTTGGTTTTAGCGATTGTTCTTGCTTTTGCAGGTGTGCTGGCAGGATGCAAAAACGATAAAACCAAGCCCGTTAACGAAAACAATACCGCCGCAACAGATAACGGCGAAAACATCACGGAAACAACCGCGCTTGCAAGCAAATATTCATCAAAAGATAAGCTGATTGCTTTAACCTTTGATGACGGCCCGTATCAGAAAACAACCAACAGAATTCTTGATGTTCTTGAAAAAAACAACAGCGTTGCAACCTTTTTCCTTGTAGGATACAATATTCCCGACAACGCAGAAACCATTTCACGTGCTCACCGTATGGGATGCGAAATTGCAAACCATACTCAGAACCATAAAATTCTGACAAAGTGCAATGATGCCACAATTTCCGAGCAGGTTAAAGGCCCCAACGAAGCAATAAAAGCTCTCACGGGAACCGAGCCCAGGCTTTTCAGAGCACCCGGCGGTGAATTCAAAGGCGTTGAAGATAAAATCGGTATGCCTCTTATCCAATGGACAATTGATACCAAAGACTGGAAAGCTAAAGATAATTCAAATAAAGACCGAAGCGAAGAAGAGCGCAACACCGAACTGCGCAGAATAGCCGATGAGGTTGTTGCAAGCGCAGAAAGCGGCGATATTGTGCTTATGCACGATATTTATGAATTCACAGCCGACCTTTGTGAACTTATCGTTCCCGAACTCACCGCAAAGGGATTTAAGCTCGTAACGGTAAGCGAGCTTTTTGAAGCTTACGGAGAAAAGCTTGAAGACGGCAAGGTATACAGATATGCAAAAGTGCCTGAAGAAGCAACTGAACCGTTCACCGAGGTGCTTGCAGTTGGCAACTATACCGTTAAAACCAAGGGCAGCCCTCTCAATATGAGAGCCGAAGCAAATGCAGATGCCGCTGTTGTTGCCAAAATAGCCAACGGAACTTCTGTTTCTGTTTCAAAATCCGTTGCAGGCTGGGCATATGTTTCGTATGAAGAACACTCGGGATGGGTAAACGCCAAATTTCTTGTTAAAAATCAGTAAAACTGCAACTAAAAGCATCTGCGGTTAATGCAGGTGCTTTTTATTCACAAAAAATTTTCAAACAAATTCAGGTTTTTCTGTTAACATTTGGCGAAATGTGTGTTATAATACTTTTTTAGAATGTAATTAATTTATGCAGGTGATTTTGTGAGCGATAAAAAACGGCGTTCGGGTGGCTTTGAAGATATTCAGAGCTACAGTACACCGAAAGGTTTCAAAAATAAAATAAAGCATTTTAAGGATTATAAATTCAAGCCCTTCTTTCTGAGAAACAAAAAGAGAAATCTCAAAGCTATCCTCAGCCTTGCCATTTGCCTTGTGCTTGTTTTTTCGGCAGTGGGCGGTGCTTATGTTCGAAAAATCTTTTCTCTCATCAACTACAGCGAAGGCTCGTTCGGTAACCCCGACGCAACCTTTGCAACGGAATATGAAGAAAACCTCAGCTATCAGACTATCTATGATATAGAGGGTGCGGAATCTCTCAAGGATTTGCTTAAATCCTGGGCAACCAACGGCGGCGAGCATCTTCACAGCAAGAATGTTATAAACGTTCTTCTCATCGGTGAAGATAATGAAGACGGCTCATCGCGTTCCGACTCAACAATGCTTGTTTCGGTTAATACAAAAACAAAGAAGATAACCATTTCTTCTTTCCTGCGCGATTCCTATACTTATATGGATATCAACGGACACGAAAGATATGATAAAACCAACCACTCATATTCCTGGGGAGGCCCCGCAAAGCTTATGGAGGTTTTATCAAAAAACTATAAGATTGAAATTGACCACTATGTTTCAATCAATTACGAATCATTTATAGCTGCCGTTGATGCTTTGGGCGGAATATCCGTTCCCGTAACAGAAAAAGAAGCAAACTTTATGAACCGCACAACCCGAATCAAAGGCTTTGAAAGCGGTGAAAACGTTCTTCTTGACGGCGAACACGCTCTTGTTTATGCAAGAATAAGAAAGCTTGACAGTGAGGTTGAAAGAACCAGAAGACAGCGTGAACTTATTTCATCTCTTATAAGAAGCGTTAAATCATCTTCACTTTCCGACCTTAACAATGCAATCCAGACCTTCCTTCCCTATGTAACAACAAACTTCAGCACAAGCGAAATTCTTTCACTCGGCACAAAGGCAATCACCGACGGCTGGCTCAAATTCGATATCAGCAGCGTTGCAATGCCATCGGAAGAATACCGAATGTCTATGTCACATTTCAGAACCTATACGGGTTATCTTGATGTGTGGATTGTTGATTATATCAGGGCGGCAAGAGATTTGCAGCTTCTTCTTTATGAAAACACAAACATCGAGATTAATCCCGAAACACATATTTCGGCGCTTGAAATGGTAAACGGCAATTATTCTTCCGAAAACAGCTACAGCACAACCGAAGAAGAAGAAGAAACAACAACAAGGCGCAGCATCTTCAACCGCTATGACGATGAAGAAACAACAACCCGCTTCCGTGATTACACCTTCAACTTCCCATATAACAGAGATGATGAAGAAACAACAACCGATTATTATTGGAACAGTGACAATACGGAAGAAGAGGAAACAACCGATTATTACTACGAAGAAGAAACCGAATATTGATTATTAAAGGGAGCAAATGCTCCCTTTTTTATTTTGTTTCTATTGACACACACACTATATATAATGCTATAATATTCCCATAAGAATGAAAGGAGATTTATATGAAACCCAAGGTTTATTTTTCAAGAACAATAACCCCC
The DNA here is from genome assembly GCA_045658585.1 of Acutalibacteraceae bacterium. GTDB lineage: Bacteria > Bacillota > Clostridia > Oscillospirales > Acutalibacteraceae > CAG-177. Next base: position 10,086 of record JAZOVH010000062.1, read on the forward strand.
GAAAAGGTTCTCGAGCTTTATAAGCTTTTAAATATTTCTCTCAAGGGCAAAACCGCCGTTAAGGTTCATTCGGGCGAAAAGGGCAATCAGAACTTTTTGAAGCCCGATTTCTGGAAAGAAACCGTTGATTATGTTAACGGAACTGTTGTTGAATGCAACACCGCATACAACGGCGAAAGAAACACCACGGAAAAGCATCTCAATTTATTCAAAAACCATGGCTGGACAGAGCTTTTTGATGTTGACCTGCTTGATGCTGAAGGGCCCGACCTTGTGCTCGATATCCCCAACGGAAAACAGATTAAGAAAAACTATGTGGGTAACCGCATTAAAAATTACGATTCCCTTCTCGTCCTCTCCCATTTCAAAGGTCATCCCATGGGCGGTTACGGCGGAGCACTCAAACAGCTTTCCATCGGCGTTGCTTCCTCTTACGGCAAAGCATATATTCACGGCGTTGGCGACCCCGACGCTTTCTGGACCTCCGACCACGATTCATTCCTTGAATCAATGGCAGATGCCGCTTCTTCTGTTGTTGATTATTTCGGCGATAATATCGCATACATCAATGTTATGAAAAATATGTCGGTAGACTGCGACTGCTGTGCCGTTGCGGAAGACCCTTGTATGAAGGATATCGGCATACTTGTTTCGCTTGACCCCGTGGCAATTGACCGCGCTTGCCTCGATCTGGTTTATGCCGCAACCGACGACCCCGGCAGAGATCATCTGATTGAAAGAATCGAAAGCCGCAACGGTGTGCTTACCGTTAATGCCGCTGCAGACCTCGGCATCGGCTCACTTGAATATGAACTCATTGAAATCTGAAGGTGATATTATGAAAGCTAAGATTACACTTGCAAAAGAATTCAGAATAGGCGATATTGATAAACGAATTTACGGCTCATTCATCGAGCATCTGGGCAGAGCTGTTTACGGCGGAATTTATGAACCCGGTCACCCCACCGCAGATGAAAACGGATTGAGAAAAGATGTTATTGACCTTGTAAGAAAGCTCAATGTTCCCATCGTTCGCTATCCCGGCGGCAACTTTGTTTCGGGCTATAAATGGGAAGACGGCGTTGGCCCCGTTGAAAACAGACCCAAGCGTCTTGAGCTTGCCTGGGGCACAACCGAGCCCAACTATTTCGGCACCAATGAATTTCTTGATTGGTGCAAAAAAGCAAATACCGAATGTATGATGGCGGTAAATCTCGGCACAAGAGGCCCCGAAGAAGCCCGCAATCTTGTTGAATACTGCAACCATAAATCAGGTTCTTACTGGTCTGATTTAAGACGTTCACACGGCGTTGAAGAACCCCACAACATCAAGCTCTGGTGCCTCGGCAACGAAATGGACGGCCCCTGGCAGATGGGCGCAAAAACCGCTGTTGAATACGGCAGAACAGCCCTTGAAGCCTCAAAGCTTATGAAATGGACTTCACCCGGCATTGAAACCGTTCTTTGCGGTTCATCAAGCCGAAATATGAGCACCTTTGCAAAATGGGAAGCCGAAAGCCTTGAAATCGCCTATGATAACATAGATTATGTTTCTCTTCATCAGTATTACGGCAACCACGATGACGATGTTCAGTCATTCCTTGCAAGAACTCTTGAATTTGACGATTTCATTTATTCAATAATCTGCACCTGCGATTATGTAAAGGCAAGAAAGCGTTCAAAGAAAACCATCAATCTTTCATTTGACGAGTGGAATGTATGGTATCATTCAAACAACGCACCCTATGAAAAGTGGAGCGTTGCGCCTCCCCAGCTTGAAGATATTTATAACTTTGAAGATGCTCTTCTCGTTGGTTCGCTTATGATTACTCTTCTTCGCCATTGCGACAGAATAAAAATCGCCTGCCTCGCGCAGCTCGTTAATGTTATTGCACCTATTTTCACTCAGACGGGCGGCGGAGTTTTTGAGCAGACAACATTTTTCCCCTTTATGCATCTTTCAAACTACGGCAGAGGCAGTGCTCTTCTTCCGCTTATCGACTGCCCCAAATATGATTGCAAGGCATTCACCGATGTTCCCTATCTTGAAGCGATTGCAACATATGATGAAGAAAACGAAGAAATGGCAATTTTCTGCGTTAACAAGAGTCTTGACGAAAGCGCCGTGCTCGATGTTAATCTTATGGATTTTGCAGGCTACAAACCCGTTGAATTCATTTCAATGGACGGTTACGATAAGAAGGATGAAAACTGGTTTGACAACATCAAGGTTAAACCCCATAACAATCCTGTTCCCGAAATCGACGGCGGAATGCTCACCGCAGAGCTCAAGCCTTTCAGTTGGAATGTTATCAGACTCAAAAAATAATTTTTCAAACAAAAATCCCCGATGTGATTTTCACATCGGGGATTAGCTTTATCAATTATTCGTCGTCTGCTTCAAGCTTTGCTTCTTCGATAACCTTCTGAGCAACGTTTTCGGGTGCTGCTTCATAATGGTCAAAATCGAATGAGAAGTAGCCTCTGCCGATTGTTACCGAACGGAGAACTGTTGCAAAGTCGCCCATTTCTGACATGGGAACTTCAGCTACAAGCTCCTGCATCTTGGGATCATCCTCGCAGGGACCCATACCGAGAACACGGCCTGTTCTCTTGGTTACATCGCCCATGATATCGCCGAGATTGTCGCCGGGCATATATGCCTTGAGTGCACCGTAAGGCTCAAGAAGCTTGGGATTTGCCTGAGGCATACCGTTCTTATAAGCAATCTTTGCAGCCATCTTGAATGCCATTTCGTTTGAGTCAACGGGGTGTGATGAGCCGCCATAAAGAGTTGCTCTTAAACCAACAACGGGATAACCTGCAAGAGGTCCTTTAAGAATAGCTTCA
>JAZOVH010000063.1:0-24386 GCA_045658585.1 Acutalibacteraceae bacterium
GTCGTTGACGGCAGATTTACAGTCTGCTCCCTTTGGCCGCTCGGGAACTCTTCCATATTTAATTGGAGCTGGTGGACGGACTCGAACCCCCGACCTGCTGATTACAAATCAGCTGCTCTACCAACTGAGCTACACCAGCATATGTTCCGTAGAACGCTCGATTAATATATCATAATTTTTCGGGTTAGTCAAGTGCTTTTTTGAAATTTTTTTATATTTTTTTATTTTTCTCGTTTTTTGCATTAAAAATTCAATTATTCTCATTTGGTGGAAAATCTTGACTAATTATATATTAGTATGGTATTATTATTTCATTATTGGTATAGGAGTGATATTCTTGGATTTCAAAGAAAACATCTTTATGTATGCAATAGCACTCGGCGTTGTTGCATTCGTAACTCTTCAGTCCGTTTTCTTTATCGTGAAGTCATGGAAACACGCTAAAGAGCTCGGAATTGAAAAAGAAACTCTTAAAAACACAGTTGTTTCAAGCATTCTTTTCACCGTTGCACCCGCAATTTCAATTCTTGCAACAGTTATCGTGCTTGCAAACGCACTCGGCATTGTTCTTCCCTGGATAAGACTTACCGTTATCGGTAACCTTGCTTATGAAACAACCGCAGCTCAGACTGCAGTTGAAGCAATGGGCGGCACCCTTGCGAACTCAATTGCCGACAAGCAGCAGTTCTCAACTGTTGCATGGGCAATGACAATCGGCAGCATCGCTCCCCTTATTATGCTTCCCTTTGTTTGCAAAAAGCTCCAGAAAAAAATCGGCAATGCTGTTAACAAGAGTGAAAAATCCGCAAAGCTCGGCGATGCAATCTCGGCAGCAGCTTTTATCGGCATTATTTCTGCGTTCATTGCAAGAGCAATCGCAGGCACAACATCCGACGGCACGGGCAACGCAGGCTTTATGAGCATCAGCGTTCTTGTTGTTTCGATTATAGCTATGGTTATTCTTGAAACTCTTTGCAAGAAATTCAAGCTTGAAAAACTCAGCTCATTCACAATGCCTATTGCAATGTTTATCGGTATGGGCGCCGCAATGCTGTTTGAAGCAGTGCTTCCCGCAAGCATCACAAGCTTTATCTGGAGATAAAAGAAAGGAGATAATGAATTATGCAGAAGAATTATTTTGACAAAGTTCACAGATGGGGCATCATGTGGAACTTCGGCGCATTGCTCATGCTCCTTGCCATCCCCGTTGCGATTTCAACTTATTATAATGCCTGGCCTGAAATCAGCGTTCTCTGGTCTGTTCTCAGCAAGCTCATGCTTCTTTACTGGGTAACAGCGGTTATCGAGGTTATCACCTATGTTCCCATGCTCGGTGCAGGCGGAACATACCTCAGTTTCGTTACAGGTAACATAACAAACCTTAAGCTTCCCGTTGGCCTTGCTGCTATGGAAAACGCAAAGGTTCGCGCAAACACAGAAGAGGGCGAAGTTGTTTCAACAATCGCTATCGGCGTTTCTTCAATCACAACAACTGTTATTATCGCAGTAGGTGTGCTTGCATTCTCACCCGTTCTTCCTCTTATCACAGCAGAGGGTTCGGCATTCAAGCCCGCTTTTGACTGGGTTCTTCCCGCACTTTTCGGTGCTCTCGGTGCAAGCTACTTTGCAAAGCATTGGAAGCTCGTTCCCCTGCCCGTTATTGTTGGCGTTATTATTCTTATTTTTGCTCCCACACTCGGCGTTGGAACACTTATGTTCGCAACAATCGTTGCCGCAGTTCTCGGTGCATTCGTATTGTATAAGAAAAACTGGTTATAATAAAAGCAGTATTTTGTAATTTGTTGTGCAATTTTACACTTGATATTGAATGTAATTTAGTTTAATATATTACAGGTATCTATATCAACCTTTTTGAAAGGAGAAATACATTATGATTAACTATTCCCGCGAAGTACAGGAAATGTGCTGCGTAGCTAAGGGACCCAACCACGGACCCGCACCCATCCCCGAAGAGGGCAAGTGGGTTAAGGCATACGAAATTAAGGATATTTCCGCTTTCACACACGGTGTTGGCTGGTGTGCTCCCCAGCAGGGCGCTTGCAAGCTTTCACTCAACGTTAAAGAAGGTATCATCGAAGAAGCTCTTGTTGAAACAATCGGTTGCTCCGGTATGACTCATTCAGCTGCTATGGCTGCTGAAATCCTTCCCGGCAAAACAATCCTTGAAGCTCTCAACACAGACCTTGTTTGCGATGCTATCAACACAGCTATGCGTGAACTCTTCCTTCAGATTGTTTACGGCCGTTCACAGTCTGCTTTCTCAGATGACGGTCTTTCAGTTGGTGCAGGCCTTGAAGACCTTGGTAAGGGTCTCCGTTCACAGGTTGGCACAATGTACGGCACAAAGGTTAAGGGCGTTCGTTACCTTGAAATGGCTGAGGGTTACGTTACAAGACTTGCTCTTGATGCAGACGATCAGGTTATCGGCTACGAGTTCGTTTCACTCGGCAAGATGACTGACTTCATCAAGAAGGGCGACACACCCAACGATGCATACAACAAGGCAATGGGCACTTACGGCAGATTTGCAGATGCTGCTAAGTACATCGACCCCAGAAAAGAATAATAGGTAAGAGGAGGTAAATTACAATGGCATTATTTGAAAGCTACGAAAGACGCGTTGATAAAATCAATGCTGTTCTTGCAGAATATGGCATTTCTTCAATTGAAGAATGTAAGGAAATCACTCTTGCTAAGGGTGTTGACTGCGATAAAATCGTTAGAGAAACTCAGCCCATCTGCTTTGAAAACGCTGTTTGGGCTTACACAGTAGGTTGCGCTATCGCTATCAAGTAGGGCTGCGTTAAGGCTGTTGATGCTGCTGCCGCTATCGGTATCGGTCTTCAGGCATTCTGCATCCCCGGTTCTGTTGCTGATAACAGACAGGTTGGTCTTGGTCACGGTAACCTCGGCAAAATGCTTCTTTCAGACGAAACAGAGTGCTTCTGCTTCCTTGCAGGTCACGAATCATTTGCTGCTGCTGAAGGCGCTATCAAAATCGCTCTCAACGCTAACAAGGTTCGTTCAAAGCCTCTCCGCGTTATCCTCAACGGTCTCGGCAAAGATGCTGCTATGATTATTTCAAGAATCAACGGCTTCACATATTGCAAGACAGAGTTTGATCCCTATTCAGAAACAGTTAAGGTTGTTGAAGAAAAGGCATACTCAGATGGCCCCAGAGCAGACGTTAAGTGCTACGGCGCAGACAACGTTCCCGAAGGCGTTGCTATCATGAAGCTTGAAAATGTTGGTGTTTCCATCACAGGTAACTCAACCAACCCCACAAGATTCCAGCATCCCGTTGCAGGCACATACAAGAAATGGTGTGTTGAAAACGGCGTTAACTATTTCTCAGTTGCATCAGGCGGCGGCACAGGCCGTACACTTCATCCCGACAACATGGCAGCAGGTCCTGCTTCCTACGGTATGACTGATACAATGGGTCGTATGCACTCAGACGCACAGTTCGCAGGTTCATCATCAGTTCCCGCTCACGTTGAAATGATGGGTCTTATCGGTATGGGTAACAACCCCATGGTTGGTGCTACCGTTGCTTGCGCTGTTGCAGTTGAAGAAGCAGCGAAATAAGAACCTCAGGCTTTGCCTGAGAACCTTGTTACTCGCCAGCGCTCGTAATAATTTAAAAAATGATCAAAGCCTTGTTCTCGATTGAGAACAAGGCTTTTTCTTTATTTCCAGTTAAAGGGTCTTAACATAAAATCAATTTTGCTCTTATCTTGAGGGATAAGCCCGAAAGATGAAACTCTTTGTATTCCGTGAGCCTTAAGCTCATCATAAAGCTCTTCGTTTGCCTTGAGCCTCATGGGATTAAGGAAGGAATATTTTCCTATATACTGGTTGGCTTTGAAATATTCCCAGCTCAGGTTTGCAACCTCAACATTGAAGCGCTGTTCATCGGTTATATCCGCATTCACAGCCTTATCCCAAAGTCGGTTAAGTCTGTTTACAGTATAGAACGGATAGAAGCCTGACTGATAATGCCAGTCAAAGTCAAAGGCGTGTGCGGTAGCTTTAATCTGTGCGGTCTGAATATCAAGAATTTCTTTGATATAAGGTGCGGCAGCCTCTCCGTAATAAGCCTTGATGAAATCCATCATATGATATTCAACATCGCAGTTAACATCCCATTGCAGCTTGCAGAGAAGATAGTTGCGAAGCTCATTGAACGCCGCACTGTGGCCGTCGCCGCAGTTATAGATATAACCCGTAATCCCCAGGCTGTGCATATATTGCATTGTTGACTGCATTGTTTCAAAGTTTGAGAAAAACTGAAGAGAATTCAGAAAATTGATTGTGTAATCATAAATATAAGTTGTATCAGCGATTTTAACCCAGTTTGCATAATCCTGCGCTACCTGAGGCTCGGGGTCGCCATAAGTCATATAAAACGTTTCATATTCAATTCCGTCCATTGCACCGCATTCTGTAATCGGGTGGCTTCGACAGGCCTTGTGAACACCGCAGAGCACGGGTGCAACATTGGAGTTGCAGCGAAGGCTCAAATCTGTTGGCGGTCTGTCGGTTTCGCCGTACGCATAGAAAGTGAACATAAAATCAGGGAACTCATCATCAAGCGCATCAGCAAAAGCGTTTGTGAAAATAATTGTGGGAGCCGAAACACTGCCGAATTTTTCATAAAGTTTTTCGCAGGTTTCACAGTGACAATAGTTCTGATTATCCTTCTGACCGATATGAATATACTTTGAATCTTTTTCACAGTTCAGAATTGCTGTTCTTGCGTTTTCGATTGCAATAGGAAGAACTTCGGGGTGAGAAAGACAAACATGGTCGGTTGTTCGTGTTCCGTCAGGGTTCATTGCAAAATATTCGGGATGCTCTGCAAAAAGAGCATCGGGAACAAGCTTATCGAGAGTTACATCCCACAGAACATAGGTTAAGGCTCCGCCGTATTCAGGCACATCATAATGGAACGAAACATTCATTTTTGTTCTTGCTCTGTGGGCGTTGTTTGTTCCCATTGTGTCATTGCGTCGAACAGCAAACGAGGGTTCAACCTTGCGGTCAATCGCCGCATCAATAACAATATCCTTGCTTTCGGGAACAACTTCAAGTTCGGGTGTGAACCAGCGGACTCCGAGATATTCTTCAAGGAATGTGTATACACCGTAAAGTGTTCCGCGGCTGTCGGCACCCGCAATGAGAAAATAATCGCCATCTGAATAAAGTTTAAATCCGTCTGCTTTTATTTCGGAACGGTCAATCTGAACGATATCTTTCTCGATTTCAGTTTCACCGAGAATAATTGCTTTATCGCCTTCTTTAAACTCGGATTCGGCTATACAAGGAAGCTCAACACCGCTGATTTTTTCAATATATGTCTGAAGTTCATTTGCGGCGGTCTGAATGCATTCATCGGGGGCATCCTCTGTTACGATAACAAAATCGGAGTTTCCGTTTTCAACAATATACATCGGCGTTGTAATCTGCGGGGGCTGATATTCACCGCCGCCGTAATCAATATTTGTATTCACGGGAATTATTCCCGCACTCAAAAGCAACACCTGAATAAAAGAAATAATCGCTTTTATTGTCTGAAGCATCTTTGCGTCTCCTTATTTCGCTTTATTGCTCATATTAAACACAAGCTCTCCGCCGTTCATAAGCTGTGAATGAGTTACATAGCAGCCATCCAGTTTTTCGCCGTTGAGAGTTACGCTGCTCACATAAACATTCTTATCGCTCTGATTGTTGGCTGTTATTTTAAGGGTTTTTCCGTTTGAAAGCATAACCTCGGCAGAGTCAACATTAGGCGAACCAATCCAATATTTATCGGTTCCTGCAAGAGGATAGAAACCGAGCGATGAGAAAACATACCACGCACTTATTGTGCCGCCGTCATCATTGCCGTCAAGACCGTTAATATCGGTACTGAAACGGTTTTTGAGTGTCCAGCGAACCCATTTTTGTGTAAGTTCAGGTCTGCCCGCATTGCTGAAAAGATAGGGAGTATGAATATCGTGCTGATTGCCGATCCAGAATCCGCTTCCGGGGTCAACTGCAGCCCTTGTGAGAGATGCATCCTTCATAAAGCTTTCAAGCTCTTTGACAAAATATTCTTCGGAGCCGAAAAGCTCAATCATACCGTCGATATCGTGCGTAGCGCTCCAGCGCCACTGTCTTGCACTGCCCTCGCAATAACAATCAGCAAACTTCTTAATCATTACCGCATCATAGAATGAGGTTATATAGGGGCTGAAATTCCAGACAAAGCTTCCGTCGGAGTTTCTTGCCTGGAAATACTTTGTTTCGGGATTGAAAACATTTTTATAATACATTGATTTCTTTGCATATTTTTCGGCATCTTCATCCTTGCCGAGTGCTTTTGCAAGAGAGGCAATTGCCGCATCCTGCCAGGAATATTCAACCGATTTGCTTACCGATTCATCGCCGGGCGCAATATCCTGGGGAACATATCCGTATTCGTTATATAAATCAACATAGTTTCTGCCAACCTTGGGCACTTCGCCGTCAGAAGACTTTTTCATATATTCATAAGCGGTTTCAACATCGAAATCGGTAATACCCTTAAGATAGCTTTCGGTTATTACTATGTTTGCGGGGTCACCCTGCATTGAGCCCGAATATCCCGCACCCATAGGCCAGCGGGGAAGCGCACCGCCCGCCTTTGCCATTTCAACAAGGCTCTTAAGGCAATCGGTCTGCACGTCCTCGGCAATAAGTGTATAAAGCGAATGGGTTGTGCGGCTGGTGTCCCAGAGCGACATATCTGTTCTGTATGTATAGCCGTCAGCAATGCCAACCTTTTTATCAAAGCCGAGATATTCGCCGTTGACATCGGTGAAATCTGAAGGCATTATCATTGCGTGGTAAAGTGCGGTATAGAATATTGTTTTGATTTCATCGTCTTCAGTTTCAATCTTAACACAAGCAAGACGCTCTTCCCAATCGGCAACGGCGTTCTTTCTTACCGCTTCAAAATCAAGCCCGTCAGTTTCTGCTTTGAGATTGAGCATTGCATTCTCAACGCTTACAAAGCTTATACCGAGTTTAAGCTCAACACTTTCATTCTTGAGCGAACCAAAATTGAGGTCTATTCCGCAATCGGTTTCACCCTCTGTTATTTCATAAGAAACAATCGGTTTATCCGCAACCGCAACAAAATACGCAGGCAAGCCGTCATATCTGCCCGCAAACTGGCCGTCAAGAATACAGCTTCCCGAGATAACTCCCGTTTCTTCGTCATATTCAACCTTTGCGTTATATGATTTCTTGTTTGCCGCTGCACTTGTTACATCAATATAAAGGCGGGCATCATCTGAATCGTTAAATGTATAACGGTGAACACCCGTGTGCTCATCTGCGGTAAGCTCTGCAAGGCAACCTGCCGTTGGCAGATAAACCGCATAATATCCGGGGGATGCAGTTTCTTTCGAATGCGAATAGGGCATAACGGCAGGCTTATTATCGCCAACGGCGGGAGTTACTCTGAAACAGCTGTAATCCTCTGCACCCGTGCCCGAAAGTCTTGAGTGGCTGAAGCCCTTTATATGTCCTTGCTCATAATAATAGCCCGATGTGTTCATTTTCATAAGATAAGCTCCGCCCACAAAGCAGGTGTCGGGGCCGAGTCTCACAAAGCCGAAAGGCACCGTTGCCGCCGGGCTTACCATAGCGCAGGTCCACGGAGTTCCGCCCGTGCCTATAAACGGGTCAACATACTGACCGTATTCCCCCGCAGTAACCTCGGGCATTTCTGTTCTCTTGAATTCAACTCCGCCGAGAATACCCGTAAACAGAGTTTCAAACGCAACAAAAACCGCAACAAACGCTCTGATTATTGTCCACATAAAACCGCCTCCGTAATAATAAATAATACAATTTAAATATAGATTACCTATAGCGAAAAGTCAATAAACTTTTCTTTTTCGGTTATTGTTTTTTTATGTAATAATATGTTAAAATAAAATTATCGGGAGGGGTTTTTATGAATAAATTGAATTTTTATACATCAAACGAATTAAAGCCTTTGGGCTGGCTTAAACGCCAGCTTGAAATTCAGGCAGAGGGTTTAAGCGGAAATCTTGATAAAATATGGCCCGATATCAGAAACAGCTCCTGGATTGGAGGAGACAAAGAGGGCTGGGAAAGAGTTCCCTATTGGCTCGACGGATTTATACCTCTTGCATATCTTCTTGAAAATGAAGATATGATAAACAGGGCAAAAAAATATATTGACGCCATTCTTTCGTTTCAGAAGCCCGACGGCTGGATTTGCCCCTGCAAGGACGAAGAAAGAAAAACATATGACACCTGGGCTGTTCAGCTTATAACAAAAACTCTCACGGTTTATTATGAATGCTCAAAAGACGAAAGAATTCCCGACATTATTTACAAAGTTCTCAAAAACTATTATGAACTTCTGAAAAACGGAGAAATCAAGCTCTATGACTGGGGCAAGGCAAGATGGTTTGAATGCTTCATTGCAATCAATTTCATCTATGAGCGTTGCAAAGAGGATTGGCTTATTGACCTTGCAAAAATTCTTAAAGAACAAGGTATGAATTATAACGAGGCAACTCCGCTCTGGGAAAGACCTCTTAACCGCTGGAGATTTGATACGCACATTGTAAATATTGGAATGATGCTCAAAAGCGAGGCTGTTTCCTGCGATATTCTCAACGAAGAATACTCCGATAATGCAGAGTACCTTTACTCAATTCTTGAAAAACACAACGGAACTCCCGTAGGATTATTTACAGGCGACGAATGCCTTTCGGGATTAAGCCCCCTTCAGGGCACTGAGCTTTGTGCCGTTGCGGAGCAGATGTATTCATATGAAATTCTGTTTGCAGCTACTGGCGATAAAAAATGGGCTGAACGCCTTGAAGTTCTTGCCTTCAACGCTCTGCCCGCAACAATAAGCGACGATATGTGGACTCATCAGTATGACCAGATGAGCAACCAGATAGCCTGCATAAAATTCCCCGGCAAGCCTCTTTTCAGAACAAACGGCAGCGAATCCCATCTTTTCGGTCTTGAGCCGAATTACGGCTGCTGCACGGCAAACTTCAATCAGGCATGGCCCAAATTTGCTCTTTCCGCATTTATGCACAGCGAAAATGAAATTATCTGCGCAGTGCCCGTGCCTTCTGTTCTTAATGATGACGGTGTTCATATAAAGCTTGAAACAAATTATCCCTTTGAAAACAGCTTTAAATATACTGTTGAAACAGAAAAGAGCTTCACCCTTAAAATCCGTATTCCTTCTTTTGCAAAAAATCTTGCGGTAAACGGAGAAAAAACATCTTCCGAAGAGCTTTCATTTGATTTCGGTTCAGGTGAAAAAGCGGAAATCAACATAGACTTTGAAACCGAAGCATATTTTGATAAAAGACCCTATAAATTAAACACCGTTAAATGCGGTTCGCTTGTTTTCTCTGTTCCCATAAAGTATGAAACCAAGATGTATGAATACGAAAAAGACGGTGTTGAGCGCAAATTCCCCTATTGCGATTATGAATATATCCCCGTTTCGGATTGGAACTTTGCTTATTGCGGCACTTCGCTTGATTGGCAGGAAAACGAAATAAGCAATATTCCGTTCTCATCACAGAATCCGCCCGTTGCAATCAAAACAACGGTTAAAAAAATAAACTGGGGCTTTGAAGACGGATATGACAGCGTTTGCGCAAAACTTCCCGAATCAAGAAAAGCAATAAGCGATGAAGAAGAAATCGTTCTTTATCCATACGGTTGCGCAAAACTGCGAATGACCGAATTACCTTTTGCAGAATAATAAGGTGGTAATATTAATGAACACAAAACCTAAAATTTCATCAGAATGGATTTACCGTTTCTATAATGAGCTTGAAAAATACGGCATTGAAAATCACGGACTGCTCATTATGCAGAACGGCGAAACGGTTTTTGAAGAATATCTTTATCCCTATTCCGCGGATATGCCTCACACTCTGTTTTCGGTTACAAAATCGGTTGTTTCAACCGCAGTTGGTTTTGCAATAAGCGAGGGTTTGTTTTCGCTTGATTCAAAGATTCTGCCTTTCTTTCCCGAATACAAAGCCTACAAAAGCGATGAATGGGATAATATGACCGTTCGTTCGCTTCTCACAATGCAAAGCAACAAAAAATTCAGCTTCACCCAGGATATGACTGGAAACTACGATGAAATATTCATGAAGTCTGCCTTCCGCAAAAAAGATAAGGGCTTTTTCTACAGCAACAACGATGTTCATGTTATAGGTTCAATAATTCAGAGACTTACGGGTATGAACCTTGTTGATTATCTCACTCCCAGACTTTTCGAGCCTCTTGATATAGAGCCTCCTTTCTGGGAAACCGATGTCAATAATGAATGCGTAGGCGGCACGGGATGCCATCTGAAGCTTCGTGACCTTGCAAAAATCTGCCAATGCTATGCCAACGGCGGAAAATATAACGGCGTTCAGGTTATCCCTGAAGAATGGACAAAAGAAGCAACAAAAAAGCACGTTAACCTTGAAGGCAGAGAAAATGAGGACGGCTACGGCTATTATTTCTGGATTGATAACGGAGCATATTCAATGAACGGTATGCTCGGTCAGATAGTTATGTATTATCCTCAGTATAACGCAATTATTGCAACATCAAGCTGCGTTATAGAAGATGTTCTTTTCTGCAAGCTTGTCCGCACGGTTTTAACTAAAGCTTTTGAAAATGAGTCAACAGAGGAATGGGATAAAAAGCTTGCGGATTATCTCAAAAACCGAGGCAAGAAGCCCGTTGCCTGCACAGAAAAGATAAAAATTCCTGAAAACAAAACTTATTACATAACTCCGTTTTCGGATATATTGGCAAAATTCATGTTCCCCGCCAGCCTTCTTCCCCGTTCTGTCACATCAAGCCAGGCACGCAGATCCGAAAAGAATCTTAACAAAATATCTTTCTCGCTTTCGGAAAATGTGCTGACAATAAAATGGTTCGAAGAAAATGATGAAATTATCATCAACTGCGGACTTGACGGAAATCCCCGTCTTTCCGAATGCAGTATCAAGGGTTACACATATAAAATATGGGCATATGCATATATGAAAAACGGCGTTCTCAATGCGGTTATCAAACCGCTCAACACCCTTGCGACGCAATATGTTACCTTTGATTTCTTTGACGATACTCTTAAAATGCAGATGATCGGCACTCCGAGCTTCTCCACATTTATCTATAACAACGCTTTTCAGAGTTCATTTGTTTCAAACAGCGGAATTTTTAAACCGATTATAATGCATTGCGTAAAGAACATTCTCAAAACAACCGAAATGCCTATGAAATTCAAAGCAAAATAAGAAACGACCTGTTCTCGTTTGAGAACAGGTCGTAAATTTTTATCAATATTTTCTGCTGAGTAAGCTTTCTGCCTCTTCACGGGTGATTTTTCCCGTATTGCAGTCGGTCATAATCTGAACATCCTTATCGTTAAGCTTATAGAATTTCCAGATAAGATATGCAATAAAGCATCCGATTGCGGGAATCATAACATAGCTGAACCAAAGCACATCGAGGGCGTGCTGACTCTGCTGAATTCCGAGTTTCTGCAAATCTTCAAAGCTCTGCACCTCAACGGTTATCCAGCCCGTTGACTTAAGACCGAGAATGAACATACCCATTGCGCCTGAAATCGCAGCAGTAAGCTTAACCATAAAGGTCTGAATAGCAAAGGTGATGCCTTTTGCTTCGATGCCTGATTTATATTTGCCGTATTCAGCGCAATCGGGTGTAAATATAAACATAATAACGCCGATAATTGCAAGGGGTATCGAACGGATAACATAAAGCACAATATGAAGAATGAGATTGTTATAGCCTGCAATCCACATTATAACGCTGAGCGCAACCATAAGCACACAGCAGATTTTATAAAGCTTCATCTTGTCAATCTTTTTGAGCATTGCGGGAACAAGAAGCGAGCATATAAGCGAGGGCACCGTTCCGCAGGCCCCAACAACAAGCGAGAAGAGAGTATCATTGAAAAGATAATATGAAACAAAAAGATTCAGCGCGCCGCTGATATTTGCGGCAGAATAGAAAAAGTATCCGAAATAATAAATGAGCAGATATTTATTCTTGAAAAGATAGCTGAACATTCTGCGAAGCGTAAAGCTTTCCTCTTCTTCGGGCACGTGACGTTCCTGAAGAGTTTTGAGAACGGGAATCATTGTTATAAAGGCAAAAACAGCGGTTACCGCACCAACAACCGTGTAGCTTGCACCAACGTGCTCACTTACAAGCACCGTGCCCGCAAGGGTTATAAATGCAATGCCGACGCCTGCCCATATGCTCTTATATGAAAGCATAGAACTTCTTTCTTCAAGATTACGGGTCATTGCGGTTATTGAGCCGTAAATGGGCACATCGCAAAGGGTGTAAGCGGTATCCCAGATAACATATGCAACGGCAAACCAGAGAAGCTTTGTTGTTTCGCCCGAGCTTGCGGGAATGCAGAAAAGCAACAGCGTTGCAAGCGGGGTGAGAACGGTTGAAATTTTAATCCAAGGCAGATATTTCTTGCCGCTTTTAAATTTAACTGAATCAAAAATAACTCCGAAAAGAGCATCGTTCACGGCATCCCAGACTTTAACCGCAAGCATAACTGCCGCAGATTTTGCGGGGTTTATGCCAAGGAACATAAGATATGTTGTCAGATAGTTTGCCAGAAGAAAATATATGGCATTCTGACCTGCGAAATAAAGATAATAGCTTTTTCTTTCGGCAGAATTTGTTTCCCAGCCCGCAGGCGTGGATTTCAGTTTCTGAAGAAGCTGCATAATATCGCTCTCCTTTGTTTTTGATAGATTGATTATACCCTATTCAAACCGTAAAAGTCAATGCACCGAAGTTTTTGGCAAATAAAAATCCCGCAGAAAATCTGCGGGATTAAATATTTTTATATAATTGCTGAAACAAACATAACCGCCAATGCAAACATACTTATATAAGGTGCAATAAGCGGGAAAAAGGGAAGCACCATAAGGGATGAAAGGAAGCCTACGCCAACCTTGATTGCCATTGTGCTTTCTGCTTCCGATATATTCTGCCAGCAGAAATTAATATCGGCACCGTCCATAAATATCTGGTCAAGACCGATTCTGTCTTTTGATTTTGCTTCGCCGAAGCCGCATTCTTTAAGACCGTCATAAACAATCTTTGCCATTTCCTCATCTTTGAATGTTATTCTGCCCGTAAGACGAAGCTCGTCAGCAGGCTCTTCCTGACGGAGATGTCCGTTTTTAAAGCCTGTGCACCACCAGTAATAATCATATTCTCTTGTAAACTCGCGGGTCCATTCACCGTTAAGCTCTTCATGCCAGAGGGTCATTTCCATCTGAAGCCAGTTTTCTTCTGCGGGGCAGGCATACATTGCCCATTCACCAACGCCGTCTTCGGAATGCTTTCTTGTGTAAATGCCGATTTCACCGCCATAGAAAATCATTCCGTACTGACCCTTCCACATCTGGAGCATCCAGTCTTTATCTCCGTAGGTAAAGAAAACGCGGATGTAGTCATACTCAAGAAGAATATAGGGTGAAGCAATATCATAAATCTTTCCGAATCCAAAATTATACTGCCAGCATTCCTTATCATTTGTATAATAGTAGTCATCAACATAACTGTATTTATAGCTGAGAACCTGGCGGTCAACAAGGAAAGACTTGATAAAATTGTCTCTTGTTACAACATTTATTGCAAAATCACCCGTAAGAGTTTCTTCGCCGATAACAGCTTTTGCGGTAATTATTACCTTACCTACGCTAACGCCCTTAACCTTACCGTTTGAGTCAACGGTTGCAACGCTTTCATCGGATGAGCTCCAGATAATCTCAGGCTGAACGTCAACATTTGTAACCCTTGCTGTTAACTGAATCTTTTTTCTTTCCGCTACTGAAAGGCTGTCACTCGTGAGCACAAGTGCGGGAATTCCCTCCGAAGGCTCTTCACCTTCAGTTGCAAATGCATTCAAGGGTGAAACCGAAAAAACTGTGAGCATAACCAAAACCAATGAAAGCATTTTGATGAACATTCTTTTAGTTTTCATAATATCCTCCTGAAATTTTTTGATTCTGCAGTATTTATTATATTTGCTGAATGTTAAAATATTGTAAAAATATCAAATTTTAACCAACCAGTCAAAAATTATATCATAATTTTTTTGCTTTGTCATCAGTTTTAATACAGACTTTTTCAAGAAAATGCACAAATTTTGCCTGTTTTATATTTGTTTTCAAAAAAACTTCTTATTTTTGCTTTTAAAAAAACAAAAAATCTATTGACAGAAGCCAAATGTTGTGATAACATATTAAAGCAGTTTACGGAGAGATACCGAAGTGGTTATAACGGAACGGTCTTGAAAACCGTCGTACCTTTACGGGTACCGTGGGGTCGAATCCCACTCTCTCCGGCATTTTTATTTTTATCCGCTTTCGCGGTTAAACTTAATAAAGTGTTTTAATAACGCTACCAATGGAGAAGTACTCAAGTTGGTGACGAGGCGCCCCTGCTAAGGGCGTAGGTCGGGAAACCGGCGCGGGAGTTCGAGTCTCCCCTTCTCCGCCAGAAAACAGCCAATGCAAAAGCATTGGCTGTTTTTTTGTTTTTCACTCCTCTACCACCTCAAACGGCTGTTTTTCGCCGATGTTTTCGAGGCAGGTGAAGGAGCCTTTTATTTTATATCCGTTTTTGGTTTCCGCCTCTTCAATCTCTGCCTTTTCAACCTTCTTATATCTGAATTCATTAACCGCCTTGTCATAAAAATCCAGCCTTGCAAGCTGAATGTTTTTTTCTTTGCTCAAAGTTATTTCTCTGTCTGCAAAAAAATCTTCATTTCTTTTTACAAAAGCAAACGGCAAAACCGCTCCGTTTAAATATAAGCTTGATTTTTCTTCAAATCCGCCGTTCTGCCTGCCCAAAGGAATTCTGAATGAAAGAAATTCAACGGAATATGAAGTTTGGGTATTGCTTAAAATTTTAACCTTTTTCTTATTCTTGCTTTCTGCTTCAATCAGATAATCCGTTCTTGCAACAACATAACCGTCGGCGCGGCAGATGCCCGTTGACTTGTCTATATATTCAATAAATCCGCTTATAAGCAAATCTCCTTTAACAACTCCCGTGCCGATTTTCTTTTCCTGCGTACCCTTAAACGGTCTTAAATAAACTATCTGACCGTCTTTTGCCGCAACAATATTGGCGGGTGTTTCGCTGTTATCAACCTTTTTTTGCTCAATAACCTCCCTGACCTCAATCTGCGCCGCACTTCCCGTAAGATTAACATTAACCCAGGATATTTCGGGCAATTTTTTTATTGCCGCCTGCTCAACTGTCCATTCGTCTATCGAAGAAACAGGCACCCCTGCCCTTACTCCAAGTTCTTCAAAAACCTGCAATATCTCTTGTGTAGGAATACGGAAATTTCCGATAACCTCTATTCTCCAGATTCTTGTTGAGAGAATCATCAGCACCGATGCGCATATGAGCATCCCCGCTATCAGACCCATTCTGCGGCTGTGTCGGTTCAAAAAGAACGGCAAGCCGTGTTTTTTTGAAATTTTAACTCTCATTCCCGATTTTTTTGCCGCTTTTCTTATTCTTTTATAACTTGAAACATCAGTGCGTGCGTTAATAATGGCATTCTCGCTTTTCAAATCCCATAAAGCAATTCTGTTTTGCCTGCACAAATTAATAAAACGCTCAGGGAAACCTCCCTTAGCGGCAAAGCTTACATATCCGAAAATAAAACGCAAAAGGCGCAAAACCAGCATAAGCCCCTCCTAATTGCCGTAATCAACACCCGCAATAACCCCCGTAATAACTGCCTGACCGTTTTGAAATGAAACTATGGATAAATCCGCTCCGCTTATTTTAACGGTCAGCTTTGCGGTGTTCAGCGAAATAACCCTGTCGCCATATTCAAGCACACCCAGACAGCCCTCAACAATTGCCTCTGTGTTTCCGCTTATTTCAACGTGTGTGCCGCCGAAAAGACTTTCTTTCTGTATTTCATATTTTCTGTAAACGGTATCAATAAAGCTTTCTTTTCTTTTTTCTCGTTTTCTCACATTAACACCCTCCGTAATAAATTCTATGAAACAAAACCAATGCATAGAATTGAAAAATCGGAGGTGACGAATTGAAAAAAACAAAAATTTTAATTGCTCTGATTTCATTTTTTCTTCTCTTCGCTCTTTTCCTTTTCGGCGAAGGTTTCTCTTCGGGCATTCGCAAGGGACTTTATTCCTGCTCAAACATAATAATCCCCTCTCTTTTTCCGTTTATGGTTGCATCTTCTCTTGCCGCCTGCGGAGATTTGCCGAAATACGCAAAAAAACTCATTTCCTTTCCCGTTAAAAAGCTTTTCAATCTGCCCCCCGAATGCTTTACCGCAATATTTCTCGGTCTTATCGGCGGCTATCCCGTCGGAGCAAAAACCGCAAGTGCTTTGTATTCTTCAGGCAAAATCAGCTCTTCAGAGGCTGAAAAGCTGATTCTTTTTTGCGTAAATTCGGGTGCGGGCTTTGCAATAAATGCGCTCGGAAGCGGCATTCTTTATTCCCGCCAATCGGGAAAGCTCATATTCATAAGCGGATGCATCGCATCATTGATAACGGGCGTTATTGCTTCTTCGCTCCGTTCAAAAGAAGCTTTTATTCTTCCGCGCCACGAAGAAAGCCTTTCATTTTCCGTCTCAATTGTAGACAGCGTTGTTTCCGGCGCAACTTCAATTCTTTATGTTTGCGGCTTCGTTTGCGTTTTCAGCGGAATATCAGAAATAATACTGTCTTTAAATATTAATGAAAATATAAAATCCGCAATAATCTGCCTGACGGAAGTTACCTGCGGATGCTCTCTTTATGCAAAAAGCATCTCTCTCCCCGCTGTTTCCGCCATCACCTCATTCGGCGGGCTATGCGTTCACTTGCAGGTTTTTGCCGTTTGCAAAGATTTTCAGCCTTCCGCCTCAAAATTTTATTTGTTCAGACTTATGCATTCCGTTTTTTCTGCACTGATTTGCAAAATTCTTCTTTTCTTCTTTCCCGTTGCAAACGAAGTGTTTCTCAGCTTTTCGCAGAATGCCGCCCCGTGGTCATTTTCCGCCCCTTCTGCAATTTCTCTGCTCTTTTTATCTGCACTTCTTATTTTAGACCTTGATACCAACAAAAAAATATGTTAGAATTTGTTGGAAAGGGTGTTTAAATTGAAGAAAAAGCTTCTTGAAAAAAAGAATTATCCCCCCGCTTGCGAATACTGCAAAAAGGGCAGACTTTCTCCCGATGAAACATCGGTGCTCTGCATTAAGAAGGGAATTGTTGAGCCTGACGGCAAATGCCGCAGCTATTCTTATGACCCGCTTAAACGCAGACCCAAAAAGCCATTGACGGTTGTAACTGCAGACCCGTCGGAATTTGAACTTTGAGGTGTAATTATGAAAGAGATTATAAATGAATTTGTTTGCAAAACCCTGCCCACCGGCAACTGCCATGCTTCAACCGTATTGCCGCTTCCCGACGGCACCGTGCTTTCCGCATGGTTCGGCGGAAGCAAAGAAGGCAAAACAGATGTTGATATCTGGTATGCACGCCGCACCGAAAACGGCTGGGAAGAACCCTGCAGAATAAGCTATAACAGCACCCTCCCCCATTGGAATCCCGTTTTGTTTTTAAGAAAAAACGGCGATGTTTGCCTCTACTTTAAAGTTGGCAGAAAAATCCATTCGTGGCGCACATTTTTTAGCGTATCAACCGACGGCGGAAAAACCTTCGGTGCTCCCCGTGAGCTTGTTAAAGGCGACAGAAGCGGCGGCAGAGGCCCCGTTAAAAATAAATGCATCCGCCTTTCTGACGGCAGAATTCTTGCCCCCGCATCATCGGAAATCCACGGATGGAACTGCTTTGTTGACACTTCTTTTGATGAAGGCGAAACCTGGATAAAAGGCAAGAAAATAGAAACCGAACGCGTTGCACCCATTCTTAACAGCCAAAACGCCTTCACTTCAAACCTTACTCCCATGATTCAGCCCACACTCTGGGAAAGCAGCAACGGTAATGTTCATATGCTCACAAGAACATCTGTCGGCAAGGCATACAGAAGCGACTCTTCAGACTACGGCGAAACCTGGTGCCGTGCTTATCCCACAGACCACCCCAACAACAACAGCGGTCTTGACCTTGTTAAAGTGCCTGACGGCAGACTTTTCCTTGTTTCAAATCCCGTAAGCGAAAACTGGGGCGAACGCTCACCGCTCACCCTCTGCTGCTCCGAAGATAACGGAAAGAGCTGGCAGACAGTTATGACTCTTGAAGAAGAAAAAATCGACAGCGAATTCTCATATCCCGCTATCGAATATCTCAACGGCAAGCTTTATATCGCATACACTTACGAGAGACTTAATGTTGCTTTCAGAGTGATTGAACTTTAATTTTAGACAAATACCATTTTATACCTTTATTTTCCAATTTTCGGCAATTTTGTGTTGACAAAGACAAAAAACTATGTTATAAAATAAATATAGTTTCAGCAAGGAGGTAACGGTATGTTTTCAGGATTTGTTCGTGAAATAGACGGTGTAGGAAGAGTTGTTATTCCGATGCAGCTCCGCAAAGAGTTGGGTCTTCTTGAGCCCGGCAGCAAAATTGAAATGTTTTCAGACGGCAAGCAAATCATCTGCAAAAAAGCAATTTCAGATTGTATATTCTGCAAATCTGAAAGCGAGCTTGTTGAATTTGAGGGCAAATATATATGCAAAACCTGCCTTGAGAAGATTAAAGCAGAATAATTAAATTTCCGAATCCCACGGTAACTTTTGTTGCCGTGGGATTTTTTTGTTTATCGGTGAATATATTTGATAAAAAAACCGAACGGAGGAAAATAATGGATTGGCATTCCCGCACCGCCGAAGAAACTGCATTGCTCCTGAACAGCGATATTAAAAAGGGGCTACCTGAACAAAAAGCAAAAAAGCTTCTTTCCGAACACGGAGAAAATATTCTTAAGGGCAAGAAAAAAGATTCTGTTCTGAAACAATTTTTAATGCAGTTCAAAGATTTCTGTGTTATTATTCTTTTTATCTCCTGCATAATCTCTTTTGCAACAAGCATTATTGAGGGCAGCAATAATTTTACCGAGCCCGTTGTTATTCTTCTTATCGTTATTATAAATGCGGCAATAGGTGTTATTCAGGAACGAAAAGCCGAAAAAGCTCTGGAAGCATTAAAAAGAATGTCTGCCCCCACGGCAAATGTTATCCGCTCGGGAAAGCTTTGCCGTATCGCTGCTTCCCTGCTTGTGCCCGGCGATATAATAAAACTTAAAAGCGGCGACCTTGTTCCCGCTGACGCAAGGCTTATTGAGTCAAACTCTCTTAAAATTCAGGAAAGTTCCCTGACGGGAGAATCCGTTCCCTGCGAGAAAGACGCAAACTCCATATGCGATAAAAGCTGTCCGCCGGCTGACAGAAAGAATACAATCTTTTCATCAACAACCGTAACTGCGGGAAACTGCACTGCAATTGTAACCGAAACTGGTATGAGCACCCAGGTCGGAAAAATAGCCCATCTGCTTGCAAGTGAGGAATCACCGCAGACGCCTCTTCAGCTCAGACTTGCAAAGGTGGGAAAAACTCTTGCAATTGCATCGCTCGGAATTTGTGCTCTTGTTTTTGTTCTCGGCATAATCCGTCAAAGCGGGATACTTTCTTCATTT
The DNA here is from genome assembly GCA_045658585.1 of Acutalibacteraceae bacterium. Taxonomy (GTDB): domain Bacteria; phylum Bacillota; class Clostridia; order Oscillospirales; family Acutalibacteraceae; genus CAG-177. The sequence continues at coordinate 19,771 of JAZOVH010000063.1, forward strand.
ATGCTTTCCGTCAGCCTTGCAGTTGCCGCTATCCCCGAAGGTCTCCCCGCAACCGTAACCGTTATTCTTTCTTTGGGCGTTCAGCTTATGTCAAAAAGCAAAGCCATAATTCGGCATCTGCCTGCAGTTGAAACACTCGGCACCGCAACGGTTATCTGTTCAGATAAAACGGGCACTCTGACCCAAAACAAAATGACGGTTACAAGCCTGAAAAATGCGCTCGGAGAAGTTTCTTTTGACAGTTATGACGGAAAAAATATTCTTGTTTACGCAAGCATATGCAATAACACTTCTGTTATTGAAAACGGCAGAAAAACAAGTTTTTCAGGCGACCCCACCGAAACAGCAATTGTTGCCGCTGCTTATTCCAGCGGAGAAAAAAAGAATAAACTTGATAAAGACTATCCCAGAATACGCGAAAATCCGTTCAACAGCGAAAGAAAACGGATGTCCACATTAAACATCCATAACAATAAACACATTCTATTTGTTAAAGGTGCGCCTGATGCGGTTTTGCCAAAATGCATTTCTTATTCGGTTTCAGGCAAAGTTTCCGCACTTACAGATAATGTCCGTTCGTCCGTATCAGCTCTTAACGAAGCAATGGCGCAAGATGCATTAAGAGTTATAGCTGTTGCTTACCGCGAAGCAGACAGCAATAATGATGCAAACGAAGAAAAACTTGTTTTCCTTGGTCTTATCGGAATGACCGACCCGCCAAGACCCGAGGCGGCAAAAGCTGTTGCAATATGCAAAAAAGCGGGAATTACACCCGTTATGATTACGGGTGACCATATCGTTACCGCCTGCGCCGTTGCGGAAAAACTCGGAATCATTGAAAAGGGATATAAGGCAATGAACGGAAAAGAACTTGATTCTCTTGATGATGCCTCATTGCAATCGGCAATCAAAGATTGCAGAGTTTTTGCAAGAGTAACCCCCGAACACAAAGTGAGAATTGTTAAAGCATTCCGCGCGCGGGGTGAAATAGTTGCAATGACGGGCGACGGGGTTAATGACGCCCCTGCGCTGAAAGCAGCCGATATCGGCTGCGCTATGGGCAAAAGCGGAACCGATGTTGCAAAAAATGCCGCCGATATGATTCTTGTTGACGATAATTTTGCAACTATCGTTAAAGCCGTTGAACAAGGTCGCGGCATCTTCGATAATATCAAGAAAGCCGTACACTTTTTATTGAGTACGAATATAGGGGAAATCCTTTCTGTTTTCGCCTCTTCTCTTCTGGGATTTTCCGCACCGCTTGTTCCCATTCAGCTTTTATGGGTAAATCTTGTTACAGACTCACTTCCCGCTATGGCATTGGGAACGGAAAAGCCCGAAAAGGATATAATGCAAAGAAAACCGCTTTCACCATCAAAAGGATTTTTTTCGGACGGATTATGGCTTGATATAACGCTTGAGGGCATTCTCGTTGGAACGCTCACAATTCTTGCTTTTTCTTTGGGCACTCTTGTTTTCCCTTCCGAAAACAGCCTTGCTCTCGGCAGAACAATGGCTTTTTGCACTCTCAGCTTCTGCGAAATCGCACAGGCCATAAATATGCGTTCTTCTTTTCCTTTATATAAAGTAGGTTTATTCTCAAACAAAATAATGAATATTGCTGTTATCGTGTGCTCTGCAATGCAATGTGCGGTTGTTATCATCCCCGGGCTTGCATCGTTATTCGGCGTTGTTCCTCTTTCAGGCATTCATTGGATTACCGTTATAGGGTTGTCCGTTGTGCCTCTGCTTACGGGCGAGGTTGGAAAAATGATTTTCAGCAAGAAAAAAGCATAAAATATCCCCCTTGCGTTTTCACGCAAGGGGGATATTTATTTTAGCCTTATTGACTTGAATTATACACCTTTGATAAGGTTACCGATTGCATCGATTGCTGCTCTGAAGAGACCTGTCATACCTGCAACGGTAAACATGCTCTTGGGAAGTGCAACGGGATCGAGTCTGAGGCAAACCATATCCCACATTTCCTTCTTGAAGAAGCCGTCCCATGAGAAGTTCTCAAGTACAGGCTTGAAGAAGATGATAATTGTGCTGTCTGTCTTGTTAAGAACTGCATATTCCTTTTCAGCTGCTCTGCCGTTGCTGAAATAGTACATCTTGAAGTTCTTGCCGAGAGCACAGTAGGTGTTGTTTGAAGTATCGTTTACTCTGAAGAAGAATTCGTTATATGCCTTCCAGTTTGCTCTGAATACGAGGTCATACTTAGCAATACCTGTTCCCTCTTCGTTAACGCCTGACTTCCATGTTGATTCATCATAAGGATCGCCGTTTTCGTCAAGATAGTAAATGTCCCAACCTGTGGGAAGATAGTTCTTACCGGGCATATTGCCTTCGCCCCATGTTATTACCTTAACAACTCTATGTCCGATACCGGGCTTGTTATCTTCAGCGCCGTCCTTCCAGATGTCATCGCCGAATGCTGCACAACCCTGGTGGAATTCTTCAAATGTGATCTTGCCGTCCTTATCAACCGAACCGTCGCCGTAATCAACATATGCATTGAAGAATACTGATGTGTAAACAGCTGTAAATGTTCTGCCGCCTGCAGTCATCTTACCGTTGTTCTCCCAGTAATCAAACAGTTTGCCTTCGGGAGCGCATGCGTTAATTTCTGCAATCTTTTCTTCGCCGGGAGCAAACTCTTCAAAGAGTGTATCAAGAACAACGTTGGGAACAACAAATGTTACCTTATTGCCGTCTGCATCGATATACTCGAATGTTGCATCAAAAGCCTGTGCTTCCCATGCGGAAGTGAAAGCAATTGTTCCGTTCTTAACATTATTCTTAACGAAATCCAATGTTATCTCAAGGGGGAACTCAACAGCAGTAGCGCCAAGCTTCCAGCCGATAAGTTTATATCCCTCTTTACCTGAAACTTCGTTTACAACTACAGTACCGACTGCGATAAGATCCTTTTCTTCACCGTTAGCAATAACCTTTGCGCCTTCAAGGCTGAGTGTATCGCCAACTGAAACTGTGGTTGTAAGAGTATAGATGCTGTTTGTGATATCCTGAATAGCAAATGTTACCTTGTATTCAGCTGCACCGTATACTGCTGTATATGACTGAGCTGCGCCGTCTTTTGCGTTGAGTGTAAATGTGATGTTTTTGCCTGATTCTGCCCAGTTTGTTGCTGCTGCGCCGTCTGCAGTGTTCCATGCTTTAAGTGCAAAGCCTTCAATAGGTGCATACTTATCTGATGCAATAGTTGCAGTAGCTGTTGCGGTGTTGAAGTTTGTTTTTGCAGTTGCTGTTACTGTTTCAAACTCTGCGCCGTATGCATTAGCATCTTCATCAAACTTGGGAATATTCCATTCAACTGCGAATTCAATCTTTGTGTTGATGTAATATGTTGAGTGACCGTCAAATGTAAGGTCGCTTACACGGTCCTTTGAAGTGCTGCCTTCAGCAGTGATTGCAAAGCCTGCTTCAACGATTACTGTGCCGTCCCAGCCGAGATTTTCGGGGTTAGCCTTTACAGAATCAACAATTGCCTGAACCTTTGCTTTTGCAAATGTTTCGCCCTTATTGCCAAGAACATTAGCAACTTCTTTCCACTCGCCTGTTGCGTAATCCATAGCCATAAACTTGATTGATGAATCGCACTCTGACCATGTTGCATAATATGCTGAGTCGCCGTCAACTGTGTAGGGTTCGTCGAAGTTTGCTGCGCTGTCATCTTCAACAGACTTCCATTCTACGAAATTGAAGCCTTCCTTTGTAACTTCGGGAACTTCTACATATTCATCATATGTTACTTCTACATTTGTAACAGATGCTTCGTCGCCCTTTGTTGCATAGAACTTAACATTGTATGTCTTTGCAACCCATTCAAGTTCTACCTTTGCACCCTTGATGTTATCAAGAGTAACTTCAGCGGGATTCCACTTGCCTGTGTAACCGGTCTTTTCAGCTGCAATATCATCAAAGCTTACTGTTTCGCCGATTCCTGCCTCAACGGTAAGAGTACCGTCACCGTTATCTGTAACGCCTTCGGGAAGAGTTTCGAATTCTGCATCGTCTGCGTTAAGAATGATGTCAAACTTATCTGTTGAAAGAACTCTCTGGAATGTTACTGTTCTTGAGGGCATTGTATAGCCTTCAAGGCTTTCAACAAATGCACCTGTTGCAACGTTTGCCCAACCTATCTGGTTTGCTGCGTCAGGAGGAATAACAACTGTTGCACCTTCTTCATATTCAGTGCTTGATATCTCTGTTCCGTCATTTTCAACGAAGATTGCCTTGGGAAGAACAACTGTGCCACCCTGGCTGGGAGGATTACCGATAGTAAATGTGCGGTCAACATCAAGGATGTAGTTTGCTTCGGGAACATGCTCATCAGGAATATCAAATGCATAGAAGCAATCGCCGATATTTGATTCGCTCTGATCGTCTACCTTGTATACTGTCTGTGAAATATCATAGTTTAAGTCTGTGTTTTCAAAACCTGACTTATAGTCTGTTACAACCCAGAATTCTCTGATTGTTCTGATTCCACCTGTTGCGCCGTCTGCAAGGCCTTCCTTAACCTTTACTGTCTGCTCAATAAGGTGAATATCTGCTGTTGCTGTACCTGCTTCTGTTGATACCGATTC
>JAZOVH010000064.1:0-18972 GCA_045658585.1 Acutalibacteraceae bacterium
ATTTGTTGATATTGCAGGTCTTGTAAGCGGCGCTTCAAAGGGTGAAGGTCTTGGTAATAAATTCCTTTCACATATCCGTGAGGTTGATGCAATTATCCACGTTGTCCGTTGTTTTGAAAATGACGATATTGTTCATGTTGATGCAACAATCAACCCTGAACGAGACATCGAAACAATCAACCTTGAGCTTATTCTTTCAGATATCGAAATGGTTGAACGCAGAATTGATAGAGTGACAAAGGCTCTTAAGGGGGATAAAACCCTTGCCGCTGAGCTTGATTTCCTTAAAAGACTTCAGCAGGCTCTTGAAGAAAACGTGCCTGCAAGAAATCTTGAGTGCGATGAAAACGAAAAAGCCTGGCTTTCAGAGGTTGCTCTTCTTACCGCAAAACCTGTTATCTATGCTTGCAATATGAGCGAAAACGATTTTGCAGGCGGTTTGGATAACAACGCTCATTATAAGAAAGTCTGCGAAATTGCGGCAGGTGAGGGCAGCGAAGTGCTTCCCATCTGTGCAGAACTTGAAGCACAGATTGCTTCTCTTGATAAGGAAGAAAAAGAAATGTTCCTTGAAGAGCTTGGAGTTGAAACAGGCGGTCTTGATTTGCTTGTTAAAAAGAGCTATGCTCTTCTCGGTCTTATTTCATATCTTACTGCAGGTCAGCCCGAGGTAAGAGCCTGGACAATAACAAACGGCACAAAGGCTCCCCAGGCTGCAGGCAAAATCCACAGCGACTTTGAAAGAGGCTTTATCCGCGCAGAGGTTATTCCTTATGAAGACCTTATCAATCTTGGTTCGATAGCCGCCGCAAAAGAAAAAGGACTTGTCAGAAGTGAAGGCAAGGAATATGTTATGAAAGACGGAGATGTTGTTCTTTTCCGCTTTAATGTTTAATATCGGCTCCCTGTGTTATAACTAAACGCAGGGAGTGATTTTTTTTGAAAAAAAGAGCATTAACGGTTTTTTCTTTAATATTTATTTCATTTTTTATTGTGGGAATGAGAACCGCAAAGCTTATGCTTTCCGTTCAGCCTGCAGGCGGAAGTGTTTCGGGAAAAAGAATAGATATTTCAACCCTGAGGGGAACGGTTTATGACTGCAATATGAAGCTTCTGACCAATTCGGAATGCGATATATATACCGCAGCAAAGCCAACTGTTAATGCGCTTGAATCTCTTAAATCAAAAGCGGTATACGAATCAATTTCAGGCATAAAGGAGCGAATGGAAAAGAAATTTCCGATTGTTGTTAAAACTAATCAATTTGTAACAGATTGCGCAGATGTTGTTTCTGTTTCGGTTCCTTCAAGATACTCTTCAGATTCTCTTTTATGTCATATTATAGGGTATACAGATTCATCGGGTAAAGGTATCAGCGGGATTGAAAAATATTATGATTCCGTTTTATCGCAGGCAGAAAAAGAGATTCATGCAAGGTTTTTCACCGATGCAAACGGCTCCGTTTTACTTGGTGAAAAAATTGAAATTTCAGATTCCACCCCTCCGCAGGGAGGGGTGGTGCTGACGATAAACAAAGATATTCAACAAATAACAGAGAGTGCACTTGATGCTTCAGGAGTCGGGTGCGCGGCGGCAGTTGTTATGGAAACGGAAAGCGGAGCAATAAGAGCTTGCGTATCAAGACCGATATTTAACCCGAATGATATTTCAAAAAGCCTTGATGACCCTTTGTCGCCGCTTATAAACCGTGCTTTAATGCCATTCAGTGTAGGTTCGGTATTCAAACCCGTGGTTGCTGCTGCAGCTCTTGGAAGCGGTATTGATGAAGATTTTGAATATAATTGCACGGGAAGTGTAATCTTAAACGGAGTTACCTTCAACTGCCACAAAAAAGACGGCCACGGAGTTATCGATATGCAGGGTGCAGTTGCAAATTCCTGCAACACATATTTTATTGAACTTGCTCAAAAGGCAGGCGCAGAAAAAATTATTAATACTGCAAGCGCTTTCGGGTTAGGCAATGAAATAAAATTAGATGAAAATATATTTTCAATGTCGGGCAATCTTCCCACGCATAAGGAAATTGATTCAAAAGCCGCGCTTGCAAATCTTTCGTTCGGTCAAGGCTCTTTGGCGGCAACCCCGATTCAGATTTGTTCCGTGGTGGCAACAATAGCAAACGGAGGAATGTTGGTCAGCCCTCATTTGGTTGAGGGAACTGTTTCGCCTGACGGGATTTATACGGGGATAAAACATTATTCGGAAAATAAACAGATTATATCGGAAACAACCGCAAAGAAAATACAAAGATTTTTATTGAGTGTGGTTGAAGATGGAAGCGGCAGAAGAGCAAAAAGTGAAATGCTTCTTTGTGCGGGAAAAACGGCAACTGCCCAGACGGGAAAAATTAGAGGAGAAGAGGAAATTTATAACGCGTGGTTTGCAGGATACTTTCCTGCGGATAAGCCAAAATATGCTGTTGTTATTATGAAAGAAGATGGGGGAGAGGGCGCGATAAGCTGCGCTCCCGTATTCAAAAAAATTGCCGAGGAAATTGCCTTAACAGAACAATAAAATTTTTTTAAAAAAATTTCAAAAAAATGCTTGACAACCGGGAAACTCTTTGCTATAATAGCAAACGTTCCGAGCGAACAGAAACGATATGCGAGAGTGGCGGAATCGGCAGACGCGCACGTTTGAGGGGCGTGTGGTAATCCCGTACGGGTTCAAGTCCCGTCTCTCGCACCAGCAAAAAAGGATTCCTTCAACGGAATCCTTTTTTCATATAATTTAATATGCGGATATGGCGGAATTGGCAGACGCGCTAGATTCAGGTTCTAGTGAATGCAAGTTCATGCAGGTTCGACCCCTGTTATCCGCACCAATGCTCAAAAGTCTTGATAATTAACGGTTTTCGTTGATTGTCAGGGCTTTTATTTTTGCTGAAAATATAGATTTTAAATGACATTACCAACACTTTTTCTGGCACAATCAAAGCTTGAAATTATAAATCTGATTAGATTTCAGAGAGTTCGTTTATAAACTGTTACAGCATCCATTCGATTCGGCAAAATCACCAAAATATTACCATTCGTTTTGTGCAATATCTGCAAATTCGCTCCTTGACTTTAACTTGAAAATAAGTATAATTGTCTGTCGGTAACAAAAATATTTTAAACACGAATATAGTCAGAGGTAAATATGCAGAGTTTTGTCACATTAATCGGCCACATATTAGGTTTTGTTTCAGTAGGTTTGTTTTTTTATTCTTATCAGCGCACTCAAAAAAGAAAAATAATGGTTATTCAGACTGTTGCAACAGCTTTAAGTTGCGTTCAGTATTTGCTTATAGGTGCTTTTTCAGGGTTTGCTTTAAACATAGTGTGTATTATCCGTAATTTTACATTTTATTACCGTGATAAAAATCAGGGTACAGACTTGGCTTCGCCCGTTTTCTTTGCTTTGTGTATGGCAGTAGTAAGCTTTTTCTCATGGGAAGGCATTCACTCGTTACTTATAACACTGGGACTTGTTGTTAACACTGTATGTATGGGAATATTCGATGCGAAAAATTTCCGCAAAACAATACTCATTTCATCGTCACTCATTCTTATTTACAATATTTTTGCTTCCTCATATAGCGGCATTTTAAGTGAATCCATATCACTTATTTCGGTTATAATCGGAATCGTCCGCTACAGAAATACACAGCAACCGATTGAAACAAAGAAATCTGTTGCGGCTTAAAAATTTCAACATTGCAATCTTGCAAACAGGATAGGGCAATTCTCTATCCTGTTTTTATTATATAAAACATTAAAGCTTAAAGCCTTGAAATCAGTATGATTTCAAGGCTTTCTCTTATTTCAGATATTTGATTTTTTCTTTGTCTATATATTCTCTTTCATATTCACTTGTGAATAGCTTGTTCCATTGTCTTTGCGTTCCGTCATAAATGATTTCATAACTTGTTTTATAAACATATTCAGGTTCGGAATCATCAGGACTTTTATAAAAATTACTTTCTTCTATTCTTTCAATTCCGGAACCAACATATATTTTTTTGAGATTCTCCGCTTGCATAATCGCTCTGTATTTTATTGTTTTTACACTCTCGGGAATGTGATATTCTTCACCGATTTTGTTCGGCGGATATAACCAAAGTTCAGTTTTATCCTTGTTAAATAAAACACCGTCAACATCTGTAAAATGTTCGTTTTCGCTGTCAACATTAACACTTTTGAGTACCGGACTCCAGATAGCCCATTCATGAATATAAGAAACACCTTTGCCGATATTGACAGTTTCAAGGCGTTCGCAGCCTGTCATTGCTTCGCAGCCGAGATATGTTACACTGTCGGGAATATCAATATGTTTTATGCCCGAATATTTAAAAGCACCGCCGTCAAGCTTTGTGAGTGTATCGGGAAGAATAACCGTTTCAATGTTTTCGCAGTGGAATAACAGAGGGCGCTCAATTACCGATACACCTTTTCCGATAGTCAGTTTTATCAATTCTTTGCAATAAAAGAAAGCACCGTTTCCGATTTTTGTTACGCTGTCGGGTATAACATATTCTTTCTGCTTTTTACCTATCGGATATTGGATAAGCTCTGTCATTTCTTTGTTGAACAGTACACCGTCAACACTTGTGTAATATTTATTATCTCTGCTCACTTCAATGATTTTGAGATTGCCGCAAGGCAAACCTTCAACATCAAAAACAAACGGTGCTCCGCCAATAGATTCAACACCGCTGCCTATGTATATTCTTTCAAGAGAAGCACAGCTTATAAATGCTCCGTCTCCGATTTCTTTTACGCTGTCGGGAATAGTTATTGATTTTATGTTTTCGCAGCCATAAAAAGCGTGAGTGGAAATTGTTTTTGTTCCGTCTTTCACAATGATGTGCTCGGCGGTTGTTTCCCAATCAACCTTAACAAGGCAGGTGTCAACATATAATATATCGTTTTCCCAGTTTTCGGGGTTTGAATATATTGATGATTTGTCAAATATAGTTTTTGAAATATCATTAAGGCTTTCGGGAATGATAACGGCTTTTAAGTGTTTGCTGTCGTCAAACGCACCGTCAATGATATTTGTTACCCCATCGGGTATTTTGTAAACTTCAGCGGGATTTGCTTTGGGATAGCGGAGAATTTCTGTTTTTCCGTAATTAAATAAAACGCCGTTTTCATCTGAAGAATACTTTTTATTATTTTCGGCAACAACATATTTTTCTATGTTTTTCAAATCAGGCACATTGCCGATAAAGCTTGACGGTAGGTGAAGTGTTTTGGCAAAATCAAAAGAATATAACTCGGCATTTTCAATATCTGTTATACCTTCTTCGATTATGATGTTTTCCGTAACTGCAGTCCAATAATTGCCGTGATTATCGATATTCAGATTTCCGTTTTTCTCAATCTTCCCTGTTCCCGAAAAGGCGAAAGTGCGGCTTGATTCATCATATTTCCAATTTATTGTATCGTTGTACTGTCCGCTTGTGATATTTTCTGTTCGGGTGATTGATTCTGTTGTTTCATTTAAAGTTTTTTCGCTGTCAGAGCAAGAGGTGAAAAAGCAAACAAATGATAAACAAATGGCGGTTGATAACAAAAACAATAATGTTTTTTTCATCAGTATCCCTCCTTTATAATTCTATCATAGCGGCTATGTAACAGCTTGTCAATTTACAACATTGTTACAATGGGTTACAGTTTTGTAATATTTATTATTTATGCAATTGCCTTTAATATTGAAAACACCGTAAGTCCGTGATATACTTAATCTGAAAGCAGGTGATTTAATGTGTCATAAGGAGCAATGGATATGGCTTCCGAAAGATAAATATAAAGATGAACAAACAACGGTTTTAAGCGGATTTGACTGCGATAAAGCAAAAAATTATACTGTGGCGGAAATAAAAAGAAAATATTCGTTTGACGAAAAAGTCGTAAAAGCTGATTTGAGATTCAGCGGTGATTCTGCTTTTCAGTTTTATCTGAATAATTCAATTGTTGCAACGGGACCCGCGTGTGTAGGCGGAGATTTTATCGGCAACGAAACACGCCGAGAGAATTTTTATGCATTTGAAACAACCGTGTATCCCGAAACAAACGAGCTTGATTTTTTTGCAAGAGTCAAGCTTGTGCCCGTGCAGGTATACGAATATTCAAAGGGGCATGGCGGATTTATGCTTTCTGCTGTTCTGACATTTGAGAACGGCTCGCAGAAAGAGATTGTAACCGATGGAAGCTGGCTTATCAGAAAGAACGGTGCGTTCAAATCATTTTCAACATATGACGGAAGAATTCTGCCCGATGAATATGTTAATGCGGAAGTTATTGAGAATATCTGGAACACCGAAACCGCTCCGATACCTGTGAGGGAAGAAAACGAACTGTTTTGCGATAACAGCAAAATTTCGGTTTTACCTTTTGAAAAAAAGACTGTTGTTTTGACACTCGATAAGATTTGGGCAGGCTTTGTTAATGTTACGGCAAAAGCAAAAGGTGAAATTTCAGTTTGTCTGAAGTGCCGTGAATTGAACGAAGAACCCCAAACCGAAGATTTGATTTTTTCAGGTAACGGAGAATACCGAGGCTTTTTTATGCAGAGCGCGGGCAATATTGAAGTTGATATTGAAAATAAATCAGACAGCGCTGCAGAACTTGTTGTTTCATTTATTGAAACGCATTATCCCGTTCACAAAGAAGCTTCAACCGTAACAAGTGATGCTGAGCTTAATGCGGTTCTGGAAACCTGCAAACACACTCTTAAAATCTGCCGTCAGACTCATCATCTTGACAGCCCCAGACATTGCGAGCCCATGGCTTGCACGGGCGATTATTATATTGAAAGTCTTATGACATTGTTTTCATTCGGTGATATGAGGCTTGCGGAATTTGACCTGGTTCGTACTGCTGTTATGATTGAAAGAGAAAATGGCAGAATGTTCCACACAACCTACAGCCTTATCTGGGTGAAAATGCTCTATGATGTCTATATGATAACAGGGAATAAGGAGTTGCTTGAAAAATGCGAAAAGGCATTGAGACTTCTTCTTAACCGTTTTGATACATATATAGGCGAGAACGGATTGATAGAAAACCCGCCCGATTATATGTTTGTTGATTGGATTTATATTGATGAAATAACAATGCATCATCCTCCCAAGGCGCTCGGTCAGACTTGTCTTAATATGTTTTATTTCGGTGCGTTGGATTATGCCGAAAAAATATTCCGTGAGCTTTGTGATAATAAAGAAGCGGCTGTTTGTGCAGAAAAAAGAGAAAATATCAAAACTGCGGTTAATGAAATTCTTTTTGATTCGGAAAAAGGTATTTATTTTATGGGACTCAATACTCCCACAAAAGAAGAGCTTGTTGCCGATTGGAAATGGATGCCGCAGAATACCGATAAGAGATACTATTTAAAACATGCCAATGTTCTTGCGGCATATGTCGGTATTTGCGATGATGCTTTGGCAAAAGAACTGGTTCGCAAGGTTATGGATGATGAAATTGAAGGGGATTGCCAGCCTTATTTCCTTCATTATCTTCTTGAAGCGGTATATCGACTTAATCTTTGCAATGAATATACTCTTAAGATTATCAACAGATGGAAAGAACCCGTCCGTGAATGTTCAAAGGGATTGGTTGAAGGCTTTCTTGCTCCCGAACCAACATATTCTTTTGACCATAGCCATGCATGGGGAGGCACTCCGCTTTATTCATTGCCTAAAGCATTGACGGGTCTTGAAATTATCAAACCCGGAATGAAAGAAATTGCTTTATCGCCCTCGTTGCTCGGATTAAACAACGCAACCGCAGAGGTTCTTACTCCTTACGGTAAAGTTATTTGCAAAATGAAAGCAGGGGAAGAGCCTGAAATAATTGCTCCCGAAGAAATTAAGATTACGCTTTCAATCGGTAATTGACATTGAATATTTATAATGTTAATATTGAAATATAAACCGATAATATTGTTTTGAGGTGAAATTTATGTTTGAAACATTTTTGACAGAAGTTTTAAAGCTCGCACCAAGACAGATGTGGGGTGTTGAACAGCAGTTGTATTATCTCACAGAGATTTTTACTTCGTTCTCTCCAAAAAAGATTATTGCTTCAATCCTTGCAATAATCGAACTTTTCGGTCTTACGCTTCTTGATATGCCGACAACCCCGAGAGGTCAGGAGCTTGACCTTAGCGGATACAACCTTGTTTTCGAGGATGAATTTAACGGCGACTCGCTCAATACATCAGTTTGGGATTACAGAGGAAGCGGAGCCAGAAGAGGCGGCTTCAATGCCGAAAGCCAGGTTAAGGTTGAAAACGGAAATATGATTATGACGGGCGAATATCTTACCGACGGTATGTACGGCGAGGGCTGGTATACCGGAATGATAAAGCTCAAAGAGCGTTATTGCAAAGGTTATTTTGAAATAAAGTGCATTGTCAATGAAGGTTCGGGATTCTGGTCTGCATTCTGGATTCAGGCGGATTCGCCTTATACCGCTTCTGTTTCAAAGGGCGGAGTCGGCGGAGCTGAAATTGATATCTTTGAATCAATGAGCTTTGATAATAAGCTCGGAAGAGATTCTGTTGCACAGACCATTCATTGTGCAGGTGTTGACGGCGTTCAGGAAGGTTTCCAGTCTGAAAGACTCGGAGATTTCTACGGTAACAACATTTATGAGGAATTCAACACCTACGGTCTTGAATGGACTGACGATGAATATATTTTCTACATAAACGGTGTTGAAACCCGCCGTTCATCATTCGGAAACGGTGTTTCGGAAGTTATGGAAGATGTTATAGTATCCCTTGAAATCCCTGATGAAACCGAGCTTGCATCGCTTGATAAAGAAACCTATAAAACTGATTTTATAGTTGATTATGTAAGAATATATCAAAAGTAATGTATCTCGGTGAAAAGGATGTGGTGTTGTGAGAAATAAATCAACAAGTATTTTTGCCTTTTCTTTCCTTGCTGTGGTTGTTATAAGCATTCTCATTGTTTTACTGGCGGATGAAGCTGTTATTACAATCATTTCAACAATTTCAACCCTGATAGGAATTGTGGGGTTGTTGATAAGCTTTAAACTTGACAGAAACATATCTGAAGCATCGTTTGTTTTTGAATTATATAAAACATTCAGAGAGAATGAAAATATAAAGAACATTTCCAATAAACTTGAAGCATATTTTCTGGGTCAAGAAGTTTCTATCACCGAAAACGACAGAAGCGATATCGTTGATTACCTTACTTTCTTTGAAATGCTCGGAAGTATGGAGCAACGAGGTGCTGTTTCCGTTCAAAGCATTGACCCTCTTTTCGGATATGATTTCTTTATTGCGGTTAATAACCCGATAGTGAGAGAAATGGAGTTTGAAAGGTTCAATGAGTATTATGTTCAAACAACAGCACTGTTGAAAAAATGGAAAAAATACAGGGAAAAGCACGGATTGCCAATGCCTTTGTCTGTGTTGAGTGAAAGGAAAACGGATTATGTTAAAAGCGATACTTGAAATTTTTATTGCTCTGCTTATGGTTATCAATCCTCAGCTTCCGGGATTGCTTGATCTGGGAAAATTGCCCGATAAAAATAAAACCATAGATATGGATAAGTTTGTTATCAAGTGGCAGGATGAGTTCGAAGGCGACACGCTTGATGAGAGCAAATGGGGCTATACTTGGTGGGAAACAGACAGAAAAGGCGGATTCTGGCATGAGAATATGGTGAGTGTTAAAGACGGAAACCTTGTTATCAGAGCCGAATATCTTGAAGCACCACCCGAAAACGGAAAATATGATGAAGCTCGTGAAAATCTCGGGTGTAATGAATATAAGCCCGGCTGGTATACGGGAATTGTAACAACAAGAGATAAATTTGAGCAATGCTACGGATACTATGAAGTAAGATGCATTCTTCCCGCCGCAACAGGTATGTGGAGCGCTTTCTGGATGATGAATGAAGGCGTATATAATGTTGATAACTCAGGTCAGGACGGCACCGAGGTTGATGTTTTTGAATCGTTCTATTATAAGGACAGATGGTGGGGCAATGACTGCATTATAACTGGCATTCATTATGACGGTTATGATCCAAAACTGCACAAGGGCGACAGTCTGGGCAAAATCTTTATAAAGAATAATCCTTATGAAGAATATAACACCTATGGCGTTGAATGGAATAAGGATGAATATATATTCTATATCAACGGTATGGAAACGGGCAGAATGTCAACGGGCGGTGTTTCGCAGAATCCCGAATATCTTTTGCTTTCCTGCGAGTTTGCAGGTGAAAACGGTGTTCAGCATTCTGACCGACACGGAACAGGCAAAATTGAGCTTACTCCCGAAGAAAACTGGCCCGCAGAATTCAAGGTTGATTATGTAAGGGTATATCAGTACAGAGAACTTGATAAATAAAGAAAAAGGATGTTTCACAAATTCTGTGAAACATCCTTTATTATTTAATCCCATTCGCAACCGGTAACGGTTTCCATATCAATTCCTTTGGTTTCGTTTGTCTTTTTAAGCAGAGCAATAAATGCCGCTATATAACCGGGAACCAGCAGAGCAAAACAAATTATGCCCGCAGCACTGTTGCCGAATATTGTGAGTGCGGGTAAGCCAACACCGTATGAAATTGCAAATCCGATTGCCGTAACAATAAACTGCGCCGACATTGTTGAAGAACGCAGGTTGGTGGGGGAGGATTCGCCGATCATCATAATCAGAACATCGTTGGTTGAATAGGAACTGCCTATGCAGGCGCCGCAAAGGAAGCCGACAACATAGGGATTGAATCCAATTCTTGAACCGACGGCAAAACCTATGAAAGAAAGAGTGCAGTTTATTGCGGTAACAATAGCCGCAGTTTTTCTGCCTTTTGAATCGGAAATGAATCCCATAATAACCTGCGAAACGGCACATCCCACAGGGAACATAAACAGAGCATCGGTTACGGGACCCGTGCTCACAAAGTTCATAACCTCATCGCCTAAAGAGGCAAACAAACCGTTTGCAATGCTGTTTTCCGCGTATCCGTAAGAAAGAATAACCTGATAGTTAACCGATACAAGGAATCCGATATTTATAAGGGCAGAAGTTATATAAAGCCAACGAAGCTGTTTGTGGCTCATTGCAAATTTCAAAGCGGGGATAAGTCCGCCCTGAGCGCTGCCGCTTGCCTTGAGCGCTTTTTCTGCCTCGCGTTCTTCATCGGTCATTCGAAGATAGCGAAGTCTTGAATCAATAAACGCATCGGTTTCTCTTGCAGTTAAAAGTGCAAGTGAAGAAACGATGATGCCGATTATTGCAGGGATAACATAAACATTTCTCCATTCAGAAGCATCATTCATAAGAAGTCTTCTTAAAACGGGAACGAGCATAACGCCCATATTTGCAAAGAATTTTATTGAAGAATACATTCTTGCGCGGTGCTTTGAGGGCGAGGATTCCATAATGTATACAACGTGCATATCGTGCGGAATAAAGAACTGAACCATACAAGCGCCGATAAAATAGAGAATTATGTTGTTTGAAAGGAAAATAACAAACAGAGCAAAACTCATTCCGAATGTGTTGATAATAAGGAATTTTTTTCTGCCCCATCGGTCTGCAAGCGGTCTGTAGAGCAAGCCGATTGCGGGTATGGGGATTGCAATAACCGTAAGCATATCAAGCAATCCAACGGATTTTTCACCGTATTTGGCGAAAAGGTCATTTGCAATTTCTGTTTTCATCAGTGTTCCGATTTGCGAAGCAACTTCATCGGTAAGATAGATAAGGCAAATTATAAAAACAAGGTAAGCAAAATAAAAACGTGATTTGGGGCGGGATTTCTGCTTTTCCCATTTTAAAATCTCTTTTTTCCTTTTTTGTTCAAGCTTTTTCAGTTTTTCGGCAGTCATAACTTTAGCCATAAAATATCTCCTTCTAATGTTAAATCTTCAATGTCTTTTCTGCCGCTTCTCTCAAACAGAATCCGGTGAGAAGGACTGCATCGGAATTGTATTTTTCAAGAAGAGATGAAAGCTTGTTCTTGTTTTCTGTGTTCGGATTCTTCTGTGTTTCAAGGATTGAATCAAGCAAGTCACAACACATTGAAAATTTACGTACCCATTTTTGGAGTTCTTTAAAAAACGGATTGCTTTCATCAGAAAGCATTTCAAGGCACTCTCTCATTTTTGCGTTATATTCGGAAAATTCCTTTTGAGCTGTTTCTTTTTCACCGATTTCATTCAGGAATGAAATGTGAAGAAGAGTATCGCCCATAAACGCGGAACTGTATTTTGAAAGGCACGAAACGCCAAGGTGGTCTGCAAAATATCCGAAAAGATCTGCTTTATCGCCCAGAATTTCGCTGTGTGCGTTTTTAAGCGAATTTTCGGGATTGTATGCTGTAGGATTCCATAAATAATCTGCAACGGTCATAAGGGGGATTTTTGAGCATTCCGCATACTCCATAACATTTGAAATCAGACCCTCACAATGGCGGTAAAGCTCTTTGTCTCTGCCGATTATTGCTCCGAGGTGCATTTCCTGAAACATTTCGCAGTCGTTAACGGGGTAATTATCCCAATAAAGAGGTCTGTGCTTTGCGGAGCGCATAAGTCCGTCTGCTTCTCTTACGGTTTGTACTCTTGAGCATATTTCAGCGCCTGTCCAGAAAAGGTCAACATCGCTCGGAATACCCGAACCGAATTTTGAAACATAATATCCGTTTTCATCGCCGCTGTACTGTGTCGGGCAAACGGTAAGCGTAATGCTGTTATCAAACTCTTTTAATGCAATGTAGGTTTTATTGACAAGGTTGATATGTGCGTTAACAATTTCTCCGTAAGCCTCGGCATCTTCTTTATATTGGAATTCCCAGGCGATATCGTCAAGAAGAAGCCCGAAGTTACGAACACCGATATTATAAATGCTTTTGATTTTGTTAATCAGCAGGTTAAAATCTTCTTCGCTTGTATATTTATATGAAAGTCCGGGGCCGATTGCCCAATGAAAATCAAGCTCGTTTTCGGTTGCGGTTTCAAATAAATTCTTAAGCTCTGCAAGCTCATTTTCGGGATATAACTCGCGCCATTTATCGCGGTGGTAAATATCATCCTTGGGAGCATAAAAGAATGTGTTCATTTTATATTTAGCCATCAGCTTCATAACTGAAAGGCGTTTTTCGTTTTCCCAGGTGGGGCCGTAAAAGCCTTCAATATATCCTCTCTTTTTAAAAAGGGGATAATCCTCAACGCTTCCTTCGCAAAGCTCATCTTTAGTAATAAGCTGTGCAAGAGTGTGCAGTGCTCTGAAAACGCCTCTTTTTGTTGCCGCTTCAATTACGGCTTTATCTTCACTTACCGTAATAAAATATTTTTCGTCGGTAAGGCGGGATTCTTCTTCGATATAACTTGTTTTTCTGCAGTCGGAAACGGTTATTTCAATCTTATATCCGCCTGAAGGATAAAGCGAGTATTCTGCAAAAACCTTTTCGGCAATTTCATTTAAGCAACCCGTAAAAAAGAAATTATCAATTTTAATTTTATTGCCGTTAAGATTGTTTTTCTGAATAACGGGATAAATCATAAATGCTTAATCTCCTTTTTGTATTTCTGAATCAGTCTGTCGTTAATTTCATCGCCGCCGTCAATGTTTGCGCTTGCAAAATGCTCAGGTGAAAAACCGCTTTTGGCGCAGATATCAACAGCTTCAGCAACAACCGCATTCAGAATCATTGCACCTGCTACGGTTGAAGTGGGGCATATTGTGCCTTCAACGCCGTCAACACTTATGCACGCATCGCCAACACATCCGCAGTTATCAAGCACTATATCGGCAATTTCGCAAAGTCTTTTGCCGCTTTTGTGGCGGGATTCTCCTGCATATGTATGCTCGAGATTTGTGAGAACAATAACCGTTAATCCTCTTTCTTTGCAAAGCAGGGCCATATCAATAACAACGCCGTTTCTTCCCGAATTTGAAATGATAATAACGGTATCACCCTTGCTCATTGAATATTCGTTATAAATCTTTTCTGCAAGCCCTTCTTTTCTTTCTGCTTCGGTGCTTGCATAGGCATCAATATGAAGCATAAGCTCTTCAATAAGAATTGGTTGAATCTGAACAAGACCGCCTGCTCTGTAAAAAAGCTCTTCCGCAAGCATATGGGAATGACCCGTACCGAAAAGAAAAAGCTTTTTGTTTTCCTTTAAAACATTGCTTACGGCAAGTGCGGCTTTTTCAATGCATTCAGCACCTTCATTTGCAATTTTTTCTGTTATTTTTTTAACATTGTTTATATATTCAATATATTTTTTCATCACATTTCCCTCGCTATTTTAAGAGCTCCTTCTTCGGGCGGAACTGTTAAAAGTTCAATTCTCAAATCGGGATATTCCGTTTTCATTTCTCTTATAAATACATCTCTGAAAAGTTTGTTGTGTTGGAATAAACCACCGTAAAGAGCAAGAACAGAGCAGTTTTTAACATCAGTCAAAAGCCAATAAATCGGTGTGGTAAAGTTTTGTGCCTGTTTAACAATTATACCTTTTGCAGTGATGTTGTTTTTGTCTGCAAGCTCGCCAACATTTTCTGCAAAGCCTGCAATATAATCTTTTTTTGTATTTTCGGAATAAATAACATCAATGGCTTTTCTGAAATCGGAAACGCCGAAATATTCGCAAGCTGCATCAAGCAGTTCGTCTTTGCTGTTTCTGTCGTGAAAATTGCAGCAGCATTTAAGAGCATCAACGGCAATTGAATAAGCAGAGCCTTCATCGCCGAGGATATGCCCCCAGCCGCCTTTTACAACAATTTTTCCGCTTTCGTCTTCGCCGATTGCCATTGAACCCGTTCCACAAATTGCAACACACGGGCAAACAGCATTTTCAACGGATTTGAGTGCAACATAAACATCGCTGTTCATACGGAGCTTTTTAGATTCAATTATTCCGCCGCACAAAGCTTCAAGCATTTTGCTGTCTGCCTCATCATCAAGTGCGGAGCAACCGACAAATGCAGATTCAAAATCTGTGTTTCCGAGAGAAGAATTGATTTCTTTGATTATTTCGGCAAGATTATTTCTTGCTTTTTCCATTCCCACAGAATAAAAGTTAATTGTTTTGCCAACGGATTTTAAAATTATATTTCCATTTTCATCTGAAACGGCGGCAGTCGTTTTTGTTCCTCCGCCGTCAATACCGAGAAAATATTTCATAAGAATTCTCCGTTCTTTTTTATTTTACCGAAGCAATAAGCTTGTCTGTTTCGTTTAATATAGTGCGTGCAGTGTTTCTGCCCGTAGAGTTGGTTTCTTCATAATGATTTCTGTCAGATCTGTCTTTTGCGGAGTTGATATACGGCAATCTTTCGTTAAGAATAAAATCATTATCGGGGATAATATAACCGAGTTCGTCGTTGCAAAGACCTATAACAAACTGATGCTCGCAATCGGTCATTTTTGAGAGAACTTTGTATTCGGCATTTACTGCATTTGCCGAATCATTTTCTGTTAAAAAGTCTCCGTTCCAAAGCTCGGGGAATAATTCGCCGGGAATCAAAAACATACCGATTTTTTTCTTTCCGAGTTCAAGATATCCAACCTCCGAATAAATAGAAGCCTGATTTCTCTTTTTATTTCTTGCAATATCATTGTTAAGAACTTTGAGAAGTCTTGCAAGAATAAGCACAAAGTTTTCGGCGTTTATGTTAATCGGAACGGATTTTATATTGATAATGGGTTCAATTTCGGTTTCATCTGTGAGCGAATTAACAAGCATACCGAGGTCTTTTCCGAACTGCTTTGTATATTCTTCGCAGTCGATTTCATTTCGGTAAACCTTTTTGATTTCTTTTGCGGAAATCATTCCGCCGATTGCTCCGTTAAAATAAACTGCATTGGTGTTTTTATTGTTTTCTTCGATTTCTTTTATCATATAAGCGGGGAAATCGGCGCTGATAACTTTTGTTTTGCTTCCCATAAGCTCAGCGTGCGATGCAAAGTTTACAATGCAGATTTCTTCCGATTTGTCAAAAGCTTCAAAGCGTATTTTTGTTAAGTTTCTGTCATATGTATCGGGAGTTCTGCAGTCAAACTGCATATCTTCTGTTTCAATTACGGAATAGAAAAGTTTTCCGTCTTTTCTGTTTTCATATGCTTTTATAATCGCATCGGCGGTCTTTTGTTTGAGAACTTTCATAAATGCTTCGTTTCTGCCGCTTTTATATAATTTTTCGCCCCATAATCCCTGAGTGTCAATTGCAGAATGGGAATGAGTAGCGGAAATATTTATTGATTTAAGGCAGGGGATAGCCTTGCTTTCGATAACAAGCTTTCTTATATCATTTATATCTTTTCTGCTTATTCCGACAGCATCTATGCAGCACATAACAACGCCGCCTCTTGAAGTGTTATCGTCAATATATACGGCTCTTGCATACATATCGTCAAGAACACCTTTTGCGGGGTTGTTCGAATCATAACCTGCAATATAATATTTGTTTGATGTAACATCAGAGGGAGTAACAATGCTTTTTGCGAATCCGCAGGTGAAATGAGAGCCTTCTTTATCTGAAAACTTATGGTCACCGCTGAGCATATATTTGTTTGCTTGAGTTTCTGAATTGAAATAGCTTTTCGGCATTGCAAAAATAATAGCTTCAGATAATAATTCAACGGATTTTCTGATTATTGTATCTTTATTCATAAAAAATCACTCTCCCAAAATAATTATACACAATATTTCCTTTTTTTCAATATTAAGGTATTGATTTTTATTTTGAAAAATAATATTATATATTCGGTGATGAAAATGGTAAAAGTAAGAAAATATGAAAGAAAAGATTTTGACAGAGTAAGATTTGCGTGCCTTAACAGTGACGGCGGCGGTTTGCCTGCAGATCTTTGCGCATTTATTCTGCACACATTCTGCGACTATTACATTGAAAACGAACCCGAAAACTGCTTTGTTCTTGATGATGACGGAAAAGCGGTCGGTTATATTATCTGCACCGAAAATTATGATGCATATAAGAAAGTTTTTGATGAAAAATATCTTCCTTTAACCGAAAAGTTCGGAGAAGACAGATATGAATGGGCAAAAACATCAACCGTTTTGCAGGAAAAATTCAAGGCGGATTATCCTGCCCACCTTCATATAGATATTCTGCCTGAATATCAGCGTCAGGGTTGGGGAGGCAAGCTTATCAACGCTTTATTTGAACATCTTAAAGCAAAGAACATTAAAGGTGTTATGTTAACAACCGGCAAAACCAATGAGACCGCTTGCAATTTCTATAAGAAATATGGCTTTGAGCTTGTTGAAACATTCGGTGACGATGCCGCATTCGGAATGAAACTTATATGATTTTGAAATGGAAAAATGTTTGCTTGACAAGCTGAAATTAAAGTGATATAATCCAAAGTAATTTAATATCGTAAACCGTTGAAGCGGGAATAAAGGTGATTATGCTTCTACAGAGAGTCCGCGGAGCTGAAAATCGGGCGAAAAACAGATCATCAAATGGGCCGCTGAGGGTGCAGTGAAATGGCAATGTTCAAAGTATTCTGCAACGCGATGACATGCGTTAGTTGTCGGGGATATGATTGTATCCCGCTAAGTGCACGGCAAAGCCGTGAATCAGGGTGGCACCGCGAATATGCTTATTCGTCCTTGACAGAAGATTTTTCTGTCAGGGATTTTTTATTTTTCAGGAGGTAAATATAATGAATATCAATGGAATTGATTTTAACACTTATTTTAATAATTATCCCGATAAAAACGGATATTTCGGAAAATACGGCGGAGTTTATATTGATGAAAAACTTAAAGCTGCAATGGCTGAAATAACAGAGGCTTATTATTCAATCTGTCAGTCAAGAAAGTTCATTGCAGAGCTTCGCAGAATCCGCAAAGAGTTTCAGGGCAGACCCACTCCCGTTACCCATCTTGAAAGACTTTCAGATGCACTTGGCGGCAAGGTTCAGCTTTATGCAAAGCGTGAAGATCTGAATCATTCGGGTGCTCATAAGCTTAACCATTGTATGGGTGAGGCTCTTCTTGCAAAATATATGGGCAAGAAAAAGGTTATTGCAGAGACAGGAGCCGGTCAGCACGGAGTTGCTTTGGCTACTGCGGCGGCATATTTCGGACTTGAGTGCGATATTTATATGGGCTCTGTCGATATCAAGAAGCAGGCTCCCAACGTGGCAAGAATGAAGATCCTTGGCGCAAACGTGGTCGAGGTCAAGCACGGACTTGCAACCCTGAAGGAGGCAGTCGATGCCGGTCCGGCAGCGCTGCGGGTGGCCAGTGATGTGGTGGTGAGCCTGAAGCATGTGGAAGGTCTGGGGGTCATTGACCGTCTGGGCGGCGGTTTGCTGATGGATATCGCCAGGCAGGAAGTTCTGGACGATGCCCAGAAGAATGTGGAGCAGCTGCAGATCCAGCTGCAGCGTTTTAACAAGGAACTGGCAGATGTGAAGGTGCGGGATAACCTGACGGTTGGCATGGGCCGTCTGCTGAAGTTTACGGACACTTATTTTGAAAATCTGGTAACGGTGGAGACGCCTCTGGATCGGCTGAAAGAATCCAGCCGCCAGGTGGATGAGACCCGGGATCTGATTCTGGGAATGCTGCGTCAGCTCCAGACGCGGCTGGAAGAAGTCCGCCATCGCCAGGTGACGATGGAAGCGGAACTGAATCGGCTGATCGTAACCACAGAACTGTAACAAAAAAGAACGGTGCAGCTATTTCCTGCACCTTATTTTTTATTTGGAAGCAGATTCCTTTAAAGGCTGAAACACTTTCATCAGCACTCGGGAATTGAAATAGGCGGCTGCCGCAAAGTACAGGGCGAACCAGAGAAAACTCAGCTGAATAAATGCATAAAAATTCATAACCATTAATGCCCAGGGAAAACAGTTGATGACTGCAACCACCAGGGTCCGGGGCAGATTGGCGACGCTCAGCAGCAGGGCATTTTTCAGGGTATTGCCGGTG
>JAZOVH010000065.1:0-25294 GCA_045658585.1 Acutalibacteraceae bacterium
ACGAAAGCCGTGCCCGCCCTTCCGCAGGCATTGCTGTATAAATACATAAGAACAAAGAGAATAAAGGTAAATTCCAAACGGGGCGAAATATCGCAAAAGCTTGTGCAGGGCGATGTTATTGATATGTATATTAATGATGAATTCTTCGCGCCCGTTAAGAAACACTATGATTTTCTTGCCGCTTCGGGAAAACTGGATATAGTTTATGAAGATGAAAATATCCTTTTGCTCGATAAAAAGGTTGGCTTGCTTTCGCACCCCGATGATAACGAATATGTTGATACACTAATAACAAGGGTCAAGCGTTATCTTTATGAAAAAGGAGAATACAATCCCGAAGACGAAAATTCATTTGTGCCTTCTTTGGTAAACCGAATAGACCGCAACACAGCAGGCATTGTTATTGCCGCCAAAAACGCAGTAAGCCTCAGAATTCTCAATCAGAAGCTTAAAGACAGAGAACTTGAAAAATATTATCTCTGCGTTGTTCACGGCATTCTTAACAGAAAAAGCGGCACACTCACGGGATGGCTTTCAAAAAATGAAAAGAAAAATCTTGTTAAGGTTTTTAAAGAAGAAAAGCCGGGAACAAAACTGATTAAGACCAAATACAAAGTGTTGAGTGAAAAAGACAACCTGAGTCTCATTGAAGTTGAATTGCTTACGGGAAGAACCCATCAGATAAGAGCCCATTTTTCAAGCATCGGTCATCCCCTTCTGGGCGACGGCAAATACGGAAGCAATGCGTTGAATAAACCGATGGGATATAAAAAGCAGTTCTTATGCTCATACCGTTTGAAGTTTGCTTTCACAACCGATGCAGGTGAACTTAATTATCTGAACGGAAAAAGCTTTGAAGTTAAAAATGTTTGGTTTAAAGATGAGTTCCTGAACGGAAATCTTTAATTATTTATTAATAAAATACAAACTGCACATAAATTTTTATAAAAAAGCTTGTAAAATTAATAAAAATAGTATAATATATTTACATTGTGCCGATTTTGTTCGTCGGCAACTATTAAATAAGTAAAGGAATGAACAAGTAATGGCAAAAAACGAAACAACCAAAAGCAAGGCCGAAATTTACCGCGAGGAAAGAAAGGCAAGAATTGCTAAGGCAGCAAAGCAGAATGCAAAGAGCATCGAAAAAAGAACTGCATTTGCCGCAATAGCAAAAAAAGTTGTTGCAATAGTTCTTGTTGCAGCTATCGTTTGCGGTCTCGGCTGGGCACTTATTGACAATCTCGGAGTTGTTGAAAAATACACAACCGCAATCAAAGTTGGCGACACAAAGATTTCAACTGCTGAATTCAATTATTATTATTCAATGCAGTATCAGCAGACCGCTTATATGGCTGATTACTACAAGCAGAATATGGGCTATGATATGGGCTTCAACACTTCAGTTGCACCCGACGAGCAGAAAACCAAGGATGCAGACGGCAAAGAAATCACTTGGGCTGAGCAGTTCAAGACTTCAGCTGTTGAACAGGCACAGTTTATCATAGCAAATTACAACGAAGCTGTTAAGGCAGGTCTTAAGCTTACAGAAGACGAAAAGAACGAAATCAACGAAACAATCGAAAGCTACAGAACAAACGCTGCACAGAACAGCTACTCTCTCAACGCTTATCTCCGCGATTCATTCGGCGGTGGCTTCACAGAGAAGACTTTCAGACATCAGCTTGAAATGGAAACTCTTGCACAGAATTTCTATAACGACAAGCAGGCTGAACTTCTCAACGCAGTTACAGAAGAAGAAATCAAGGCTGAATACGATAAGAACAAGAAAAACTACGATTACGTTGATGTAACATATTACACATTCGCATTTGCAACCCTTACAGGCACAGAAGGCGAAACCGAAGAAGCTCTTAAGGCAAGACAGCAGGAAGCTAACGATAAGGTTAAGGCTGAAGCTCAGGCTGTTTACGATAAGATTACAGATAAAGCATCATTTGTTACCGCTGTAAGAGAATACAAGAACAAAGATGTTGATGCTGAAAAAGCTGCAAAAGACACAGCTGATTACACAACAAACTACAAAGCAACCAACTTCTCAACAGTTTCAGCTGCTATTTCAGAAGGCGGCGCAAACTGGGTTTACGATGCAGCACGCAAGGCAGGCGACAAGACCATCATCACCGGCGACAAGGCAGTTTACGTTGTTATGCTTGATAAACCCGCTTATGTTATGAACAGCGTTGATGTTCGTCATTGCCTCATTCAGTTTGACGCAAAAGACAGCAAAAACGTAACAGATGAAGAGAAGCAGGCAGCTTATAAGACCGCAAAGGCTCTTTATGATGAGTGGCTTGCAGGCGAAAAGACCGAAGAAACCTTCAAGAAAATGGTTACCGAAAACACTCAGGATGACGGTTCAAAGGAAACAGCAGGTCTTTATGAAGCAATCAGAATCAGCGACAGCTATGTTGAATCTTTTGAAAACTGGTCATTTGACGATGCAAGAAAAGCAGGCGACAGCGGCATTATCGAAACAGAATACGGCTATCACATTATGTATTTTGTAAAGGATAACACCGAAGATGTTGACTGGAAATATTCAATCCGTTCAACAATGGGTAACGATGACTTCACAGCATATAACGATTCACTCGTTGCTGAAGACGGTGCATACTCAATAGAGAAGAACACACGTTGGATTGATTACACAGCAAAAGAATTCTGCGATAAAATCAGAAAGAACATTGCTTATTCATCACAGAACGCATAAATAAATCTTTAATCCCCTGACTTTTTGTCAGGGGATTTTTTCTTTTTTTCACTTTACAATATAATTCTGTTTTGTTAAAATAAAGAAAACGAAAGGAGAGAATATCTATGAAAAAAACAATAGCATTTCTTCTTGCACTGATCATAGCTATGCAGGCTTCGGTATTTTCCTTTGCTGCTTTTGATGCAAAGAAATTGTCGCAGTCGGAATGGGACAGCATTTACACCTCTCTTGAGGATGAAAACACTCTTCCCATGCTCTGCGTGGGCGCTGACGAAACTCGGGTGAGTCTTGTTTGGCACGCCGATAAAAACAACGCTGATGCCAAGGTGCGTTTTTCAAAATCCCCTTCTATGGCAGATGCTAAGGTTTTCAACGGAAAAACAACTGAAGCTGAAACCGAAAATCAGCTTGTTTGCAGAGTAACGGTTACAGACCTTGAAGAAAACACAATATATTATTATCAATGGTATACAGGCACAGAATGGAGCGAGATTTGCGAATACGAAACAAAGGGCTTTGATTCTCACAAGGCTCTTGTTATAGGCGATATACAGATTGGCGGACAGACTGAAGATTCCACCGTACAGTCACAGAATGGTTTCACCTGGAACAATGTGCTTGCAGAAGCTCTTACCGAAAACCCCGACATCAGCTATCTTGTTTCACCCGGCGATAACACATCAACCGGCAAAACCGCCGATGAATGGCAAACGCTTCTTATGCCGCCCGTTTTAAGAAATCTGCCTCTTGCTCTTGCAATAGGTAATCACGATAAAAAGGGCATGACATATAACTATTACACCAATATGCCCAATGAATTTTACGGAAAACACTTTGAAGGTCTTGACCGTGATTTCTGGTTCAGACACGGTGATGTTCTTTATCTTGTGTTCGATGCAACTTCAGCATCTGCTATGGACCATATGGCAATGGCAAAAGAAGCTGTTGAAAAAAATCCCGATGCAAAATGGAGAATAGGTGTTATGCATCAGGCACTTTTCGGCCCTGCATACTGTGCGTTCAGCGCCGAAACACAGATTCTTCTCAATGCTGTTTTCACCCCGATTTTTGATACATACGATGTTGACCTTGTGTTGACAGGACACAGCCACATTCAGGGACGTTCACATTTTATGTATGAAAGTATGACTATAGGCAAAGCAAAAAGCGGTGAAACATATACAAACCCCAAAGGAACGGTTTATCTCAACACAAACGCTATCTGCGACCAGGGAAGCTTTGAAGAATTTGAAAAGCTGAATCTGAATTACGTTGCATACAGCTTCGGTAAAAATGATGTAACAACATATACCGTGCTTGATTTTGAAGGCGACACAATGAGCATTGAAACCAGACGCGGTGACAACAGCGAGCTTCTTGATTCGCTCACAATCAAGAAAACCAAGAATGAGCATAACGATAATTCACTTCTCAAAAAGTTCCACAGACTTCTTTATAAGGTTGTTGAAGTTTTGGGATATATATATCTTGAAGGCGATAAAATAACCGTTGCAATCAGAGGCGGTCACTTCTAAACAAAAAACTCGGTACAGAATCTGTACCGAGTTTTCTTATTTTTTAATCAATGTTTTAATAACCTTACCTGCAACTCCTGCGGCAGTTACAGCTGCACCTGCAAGCACAGCATATTTCTCTTTTTCTTTATCATCCGCATCCCAGAAATAACGGAGCTTTGAACCGACTCCCCTGCCGCACAAATCGGCATAGTTGAAGAAATATGTTACATAATCTTCGGGTTCTCTCTCATCAATTTCAAAAATACGGACGCCTCTTGTTTCGTTACCGTAGCAACGGAAAGATGCGCACGAGGTCTGAATAAAGTTAACACCTTTATATTTACCCTCAAAGAGATTTGCGTGGTCGTGTCCCGTTACAATACCTTTTACGTCGCCGCATTCAAGAACTGCATCAAAAAGTCCGTTTGATTCTTCAAGAATTGAAGGAGTTTCAAACATAACTCCCCTTGCACATTCAGGATTGAGTCTGCACCAGCCAAGGTCACGGCTGTTGATTGCACCGGGTGCATCGGGGCTGCACTTTTCAATGAGATTCATTGTTTCAGGCAGAGGAATATGCAAAAACATAAGCGAGGGAACAGATTTTCCGCCGTTTTCTTCTTTAAGCTTTGCAGAAGTGTTTTTATACCACTCAACGGTTTCTCTCTTAACCTCCTGAAAACATTTATCAAGTGCCTTATTATACCACGCACTGTCAAGCATCCAGAGGTTGAAAACAAGCTTTTCTCCGTCTGATGACATAATGGGAATGTTATAAGTATCGCAGTCAACCTCATGATTATCCTTGTTCATTGGAAGACACATTGAATAGCTTCTGAATATATCTGCCTGCTCTTCTTTTGAAACAAGGTTCATATCATCGTGGTTGCCGTAAATCATCGCAAAGGGAATTCCCCTCTTTTCGAGCGGCTCACATATATGAGCGATTGAATCACGCATAATTTCAAGCGTTGCCTGCTTGCCGCTTGCAATCTGCTTTGAGCCGAATCTGGCATCAAGCAGATGGTTGCCAAGAATGTTATCACCTGTAAAAAGAACAAGGTCGGGCTTTAGCTTATCATATGCATTGTCAAGCATATTCACCATTGCCTTGCGGACATATTTCATATCCTGTGTATCGCTGACCTGCATAATTCTTATTTTGCCCGTTGGGCTGAGTTTTATTGAATTGGGATTATTCATTGAATATCACCCGCTTTAATTTAATATTTTGAACTTTCCGATTATCGGCAATTCTTTCGCTTCGCCTTTAATCGCATTAAGAACACCGACAACAATAAGCAATACTCTGAAAATTGAAATTGCGGCGCCTATTATCCAACCTATATACGGAATTAATCCCGCCACATAGCTGAGCAAACTGAAAAGGAACAGAATCAGCCCCTGGTTTGTGTGGTAACGTGCAAAGGGCGATTCTTTTGCAACAAACAACGGAATCATAACCAAAACTCCGAGGTAAGCAACTGCTGCCATAAGCTTATTTTTTGCTATATCTTCGGGCGAAAAATCCGCTGTTGTGTTGGTTGTGTTTGCAAAATTTTTAAAAGCTTCTTCTATTCTTGTTTGTGTCTGTGTTTTGTTATCGGATTCCGACACGTTTAATTTTGCGCCGCATACAGGGCAAAATTTTGCGTTATTTTCAATTTTTGCTCCGCAGCTTTCACAATATTTCATATCATCACACCTCGGGTGACAAACCTCTTTCTGCAAGGAACTGTGACTTTGCGGGAACAACAAAAATTATGCCGTTATCGATAATTTCAAATGAAGTATCGGTAACATATTTTGTTTCGCCGTCAACATTAACCGCAGCGGGCTTATCGCTGTGAATGGTGAGCTTTCTGCCTCTCTGGAACATAGTTATATCCCAATCAAGGTGCTCGCCTCTTTTATATTTATTAAGAAGTGTTACAAGCTTTGCTCTTGAAACGCTAGCTTCAACAATAACAAAATCAAGCAGATTATCATCAGGCTGAGCATTGGGAGCTGCCTTGAATCCGCCGCCGTACCAACGGGAATTTCCGCAGAAGCAGAAAAGGCAGTCTTTGGTAAACGGTTCCTGATCATCAATCGAAACAGTAAATCTGTTTTTGAATTTTCTTGCAATAGCATAAAGGCAACCAAGATAATAAGCACCTTCACCAGTTACAAGGGGAAACTTCTTTATCTTGCCCTGCATTGCACATACTTCGGCATCCATACCCATTGAGCACTGGTTGATTGCTATTTCGTTACCGCATTTGATAACGTCAAGCGATACGGGAACGCCGTTGATTACATCTTCAAGCACAAGGAATTCATCCTTTGTGCCGAAAAGACGGATAAAATCGTTACCCGAGCCAAGGGGAATAACAGCAATCTGAACATTGGGATAACCGAACGCTCCGTTAACAACATCATAAAGTGTGCCGTCACCGCCGCAAGCGTAGAATCTGATTTCTTCGCCTGTTCTTGATCTGTTATCAACAAACTCTATTCCGTCGCCTTTTTTCTCTGTAACATAGATTTCATAATCAAGATCATACTTTTTGCATACCCATTCAATTTTGGGTCTGATAAAGTCAAGTGCCTTTCCCTGACCTGCCGCAGGATTAATAACAAAAATATGTTTCATTTTATTCTTCCTCTCTGCCTGATTTTATTTGTAATACATAAATAACTGACATTTTATCATGCCGTTATAAAGTTTTCTTCGTTTATCGGCTTTTCTGCCGAATGCTTTTTCAAATTCCTCGTCGGGGCTTATTATGCTGTATGACCAACCGTGTTTCTGTTCAAAAACCTTGCCCATATCTTTATAAATAGCCTCGCATTCGGTTAAATCAAGAAGTCTTTCACCGTAAGGCGGGTTACAGATAAGAGTGCCTCTTTCTGATTTGGGAGCAAACTTCTTAACATCTGCAACCGAGAAATTAACCAAATCCGCAACGCCTGCTCTTTGCGCATTGAGCTTTGCAATTTCTATTGCCTTGGCATCAATATCCGAACCGAACGCTTCAAAATCATTGGGCTCACGCACAAGACTTTTTGCACGCTCTCTTTCTTCTTCCCAGACATTTCGCGGAATAGCTCCGAATCTTTCTGCTGAGAAACGACGGTTAATTCCGGGAGCTATGTTTGCCGCCATCAATGCACCTTCGATAATAATTGTTCCCGAGCCGCACATGGGGTCATAAAATTTATGATACGGTCTTAAATGCGAAAGGCTGCAAAGAGCCGCCGCAAGTGTTTCCTTGATAGGTGCTCCGTTAGCATCAAGACGGTATCCTCTTTTGTGAAGACCCATACCTGAAGTATCAATAAGAAGAGAAACCTTATCTTTCATTATTGAGAACTGAATCTGATGAATCGGACCCGTTTCTTCAAACCATTCAATGCCGTATTTTGATTTCATTCTTTCAACAACCGCTTTTTTGATAATTGCCTGACAATCGCGTGTGCTGAAAAGAGCTGAATTTATTGAATAACCTTTAACGGGGAATGCATCAAGTGAGCCAATCCATTCTTCCCAGGGAAGAGCTTTGGTTCCCTGAAAAAGCTCTTCAAAGGTTCTTGCCTCAAAAGAACCAACAAGAATCTGCACTCTTTCTGCAAATCTTGAGCAGATATTAACTCTTGCAAGAATGTTTTCATCACCGCTGAAAAGCACTCTGCCGTTTTCTGCAACAACGTTTTCGGCACCGAAATCTTTCAACTCACCTGCTATAAGGGATTCAATTCCCAAAAGGCACGGTATAACAAAATTAATCTTCATTAACTTCTCCATTCATTCAAAAAGGCGGGAACCGTTTCCGATTCCCGCCGCTTCCTGTTTTATAATATTGACAAGCGGCCAATCTTATCATTCAACTTCAGGTGTGATAAGTCCGTATCCGCCGTCATTTCGCTTATAAACAACGCTTACATCACCGCTTGCTTCATCAAGAAAAACATAGAACTGATGCCCTACAAGGTTCATCTGAAGAATTGCTTCCTCAACCGATTGCGGTTTAAGAGAAACCGTTTTTCTTCTTACAAGCTCGAATTCAACTTCCTCTGCAACTGACTCTTCCGCCTGCGCAAAGGCATCAAAATTGCCTGCACGGAGCTTTTTTTCAAGTCGCGTCTTGTTTTTGCGAATCTGTCTGATAAGAGTATCAACACACTTATCAAGCGCTTCATTCATATTCTCGGCTCTTTCCTGAGCTCTGAAAATCATTCCGCCGTTCGCAACGGTGATTTCAACGGTTTGCGATGACTTCTCAACAGTTACCGTTATTTTAGCTTCTGCCTCAGCTCCGAAAAACTTCTCAATTTTGGTAAGCTTTTTTTCGGCGTGGTCTTTAAAGGACTCTCTGGGCGAACACTTTCTACCTGTAATTGTGATTTTCATACAGTCATCTCCTTTATATGCTTTTGAAGAATTGTCTTTCTTCAATTATAGTGTAGCACATATAAACAAAAAAATAAAGTGTTTTTTGGAATTTTTAAATATTTTTAACAAAAACTCCATAAAGTCGATAACCATATACAATATTCAGTTTTTAAATTACCGCCGTTTTATGTCTTGTTACATGGCAACCGACATTAACAGCAACGGGCAAGCCCGCTATATGAGTGGGTTTTGCTTCTATCGCAACGCTCAGAGCGGTTGTTTTTCCGCCGAAGCCCTGAGGACCGATATCAAGCAAGTTTATTTTTTCAAGAATTTCATCTTCCATTTCAGAATAGAATTCATCCTTGTTTTTTTCGCTTACATTTCGGCAAAGTGCTGTTTTGGCAAGAAGTGCACATTGCTCAAAAGTGCCGCCTATTCCTATTCCCAGCACCATCGGAGGGCAAGGATTGCTGCCTGCAGTTTTTACTGCCTGAACAACAAAATCGATTATATCCTCTCTTGTGGCAGAAGGAGTGAACATTTTTATGCAGCTCATATTCTCGCTTCCGAAGCCTTTGGGAGCAACCGTTATTTTAACCTTATCGCCTTCAACGATTCGTGTGTGAAGAACTGCGGGAGTATTGTTGCCTGTATTGACTCTTCTGAGAGGGTCTTTAACAACCGAGCAACGAAGGTATCCTTCTGTATAACCTGCGGCAACGCCGCTGTTCACGGCATCCTCAAAGCTTCCGCCAATCAAATGAACGTCCTGACCGATTTCCGCAAAGATAACCGCCATACCCGTATCCTGGCAAATGGGAATATCAAGCTCTCTTGCCGCATCGAGATTATCTGAAAGCGATTTCATTATGCTTTTGGGCAATTCGCAGGTTTCGCAGAGAGCGCATTCTTTGATTCTTTCTTCAAGGTCTTCGGGCAAAAATTTATTAGCCTGAATGCACAGCTCTTTTACTTTTTCTTTAATAACACTTACATCGAGTTGACGCATAAACGAACCTCATCTTATAAAAAAACGGGGGCAATAACCCCCGTTGAAAAATTTAAACTTAACAACACGGATTAAACTAACGGCGCGCGTTAATTAATCTTATTGTCTGGACCCGCCTCTGCGTGAATAACCGCCGCTTCCTCTTTTTGAATCGCTTGCACGCTTAAGGTCTGTCATTTTCTCATCACTCACCTGCTTGAAACGCGCCATCATATCTTCAAACGACTGTTTCTCGCCCGCTGCGGGTGCATTGGACTTCTGTCCGTTCCAAACATTAGGTGCGGGGCGTCTTTCACTTCTGGGCTTTGCGGGTCTCTGGGGCTTCTGCTCCTTGGGCTGCTCATTATTAAGCTTTCTGATTGAAAGACTGATTTTGCCCTCGGGACTTACCGAAATAACCTTTGTTTTAACTTCCTGGCCAACGGTAAGATGCTGTTTGATATCTTTAACATAATCGGAAGCAACTTCTGAAATATGAATCATTCCTGTTTTGCCGCCTTCGATTTCAACAAAAGCTCCGAAATCCGTTAAACCTGTTACTTTTCCGCTGACTATTGTGCCTTCTTCGATTTGCATACGTTATGTAGATCCTTCCATGAAAAATATAAATATATTATGAAACTGCAAAAACAGTTTTATGACACAGCTGCGGAATCGTAATAAACTCTTTCTTCGGGCATTGCGTAGCCGTATTTTTCTCTCGCAATACGCTCGATATAATCCGCCTCATCGCCCTTTTCAATAAGTTCTGAAAGGGCTTCATTTTCATTTATCTGGCTTGTATATTCCGATTCAAGCTCGGCAATATAACGTTCCTGCTCTTTTGCCTCAGCTCTCAGGCTGATTATTGTTGCAATAAAGATGCTTGAAACAAGAAAAAGGGCAATCAACGCAATATAGCTGAACTTGTGTTCTTTGTTCACTTTAATTTTTTCAGACATATGTTAATCCCTCTGTTTTTTATTATGGGAACACTTATCAAAATAACCTATTAAATTATACACTATACCCTTACTCTTTTGCAAGTTAAATTTTGTTTTTTTAGCATTTTTTCTTATTATTTTTTTATTAATATTAATTATTTTACCATATAAAGCTTTTATTTTCTTAAAAACAGCATCAAACGGCCTGCACAGAAGCCTGAAAAATCCTCTTATTCCTTTTGAAACAACCCTTGAAACTCTTATTGCAACAGCTCCGAAAGAAAAATAATAAATAAGCCAGCCTAAAATTTCCGCAAAAATAACATAAAATCTTATTTTTCCGAAATCAACCGCCAGAATATAGCAAAAATTCAAAAAGGTGCACACTAAAAAATAAAGCAAATCCATAAAAAGCACAAAGCCTTTTGAATCCGATATTATCAGGCGCACGGTTCTGAAAAAATCATAAAGAACACCAAGCAAAAATCCAAAGCCTACCGAAAGAAGAAAAATCCGAGTTTGCTCTGCAACTCCTTGAATATATACCATTATCTGAACACTCTGCTGAAAAATCCGCCGTTGCTGCCCGAATTTGAGTTTTCTGAATAAATAAGTGCGGATATATCGCCCTCAACAGTAAGCTCCCCCACATCAACACTCAGCTTGTTGATATGCAAATCTGACCCTTTAACCGTTAACTCTCCAAGCTCCGTAAATACAACAACGGTTTCTTCGTCAAAGCTGTCAACATCCGAAACCCCTGAAACGGTAAGCAATCTTCTGCCTTCAAGAACAATATTATGAGGAATAACCGCGTTTCTTTTTTCTTCTGCCATATAAAAAACCTCCCTTTAGCATTTCATTTAATGATATGCTTTGGGAGGTTTAATTATAACGCTTTGAACATCAATGCGGCACTTTCTTTTGTTGCGTGCTCACTTACATTGAGAACTTCAAATCTGCTTGTGTTTGAACCAAAGGTTATTTCAATTATGTCACCGACTTTAACATCATATGATGCTCTGGCAACCTTACCGTTAACTGTAACGTGTTTTGCATCGCACGCTTCGTTTGCAACGGTTCTTCTTTTGATTATTCTTGAAACTTTAAGATATTTGTCAAGTCTCACCGAAAACTCTCCTTAAGGGAATTAAATTAAGTAACCACCGATTGCTCGGTGGTTACTGTAAAAGCAAACTTATTTTGCAACCTTTGCCTTAAGAGCAGCACCTGCTTTGAAAGCGGGAACCTTTGTTGCGGGAACAGTGATTTCTGCACCTGTCTGAGGATTGCGAGCCTTCTTCTCTGCACGCTCACGAACTTCGAATGTGCCGAAACCAACAAGCTGAACCTTATCGCCTGCTGCAAGAGCATCTGCAACTGCTGCAAAAACTGCGTTAACAGCCTTTTCTGCACACTTCTTTTCGATTCCTTCGTTCTTTGCTATTGCGTTTACGAGTTCTGTCTTATTCATTTGTCTTACTCCATTCTTTTGTTTTTCTATTTATAAATACCAAAAGTATTCATATCCGATTTTTTGTTTTCACTTCATCCCAAAGGGCATCAAGCTCTTCAAGCGAAGCTTCTTTCATATTTATTCCGCGCTCTTTTGCAAGCTCTTCAACCTCAACAAATCTTGCAAGGAATTTATCGCTTGCCGCCGTCAACGCTTCTTCTGCATCAACTTTGATAAAGCGGGAAACATTAACAACCGAGAAAAGAATATCCCCGAGTTCTTCTGCCATATTGAGAGAATCTTTATTCTCAATTGCAGCTTTAAGCTCTGCCGTTTCTTCGGCAACTTTATCGAGAGCACCCGAAACATCATTCCAGTCAAAGCCGACATCTGCCGCCTTTTTCTGGAGCTTTGTTGCTCTCATCAGAGCTGGAAGCTCACGGGGCACACTGAGCATTGAATCCCCCGTTGTTTTCTGACCTTTTGTTTTGCGTTTGATGGCATCCCAATTATTGAGAACATCATCAACGCCCGAAACCTTGACTTCGCCGAAAATATGAGGATGGCGCTCGATTAGCTTTTTGCAGACTCCGTCGGTTACATTGTTAAAATCAAACGCACCCGCTTCGGTTTCCATCTGTGCGTGAAAAACAACCTGCATAAGCAAATCGCCGAGTTCTTCGCACATCAGCTCTTTATCGTTTTTATTGATTGCCTCAATAACCTCATAGGTTTCTTCGATAAGGTTCTTTTTAATGCTTTCGTGGGTTTGCTCTGCATCCCACGGACAGCCGCCCGGCGCTCTGAGTATACGCATGATATTCAACAAATCCTGCATATCATAGCAATCTTTGAATTGAAAGTCAAGCATTTGAGCACCTCCGGGAAATCTTTTTTCTATTTTAACCTAAAAGTCCGTATTTTTCAAGGGTTTTTGCAATTTTTTCTCCTTTTGGCAAAACAATAACATCTTCTTTTGCAATTCCTTTGATAAGGAGAAGTGATGTTACATAAACAACCGCTGCAAGACCGATTGAAATAACGGTTGAAACGGTGCCCATATTAAGAATACTCTCCGATGTATCAACCGGGAAAAGCTTGGTAAGAAGTCCGTTTGCGGCAAAAGCCGTAATGCCGCAGAGAGCCGCACTTATGAAAGGCTTCACAAAAACGGATTGCCAATGAACCTTTACTTTAGAAATTTTAAGAAGAGATATCATGTTGCACAATACAATTACAACATAGAAAAGGATTGTGCCAACAACCGCACCGTAAATGTTTATTTTGGGATTTCCTACGAGAATAAAGTTGCAAACAATTTTGCAGATTGCACCCACAACAACGGATTTAACGGGAATATCTGTTCTGCCGATAGCCTGAAGCATATTTGTTATGGGAGTTGAAATTGCCATTATACAGGTTGCAAAACCGTATGAGGCAAGGATGGGGGCAACAACGGGGATTGCATCGGAGCTTGCTCCTCTGCCGTAAAGAATTGTTAAAATGGGAGATGCAAGAGATGCCATTCCGATACCTGCGGGAAGAGCAATAAGCATACCTATTCTTAAAACAGTTTCAATTGTTGCTTTAACGTTCTTTTTATCTTTTATTGCCCAGGCAGCAGCAAGTGCGGGAAGAGCACTTACACCAAGCTGAATGGTTATTGTGGGCACAAGATTTTTGAAATCAAGTGAGGTTCCGTAAGCGCCCCAAAGATATTTAACAACCTCTTCCATATTTGAAAGGTCAAGTCTTGAAAGGCTGACAGCCTCATTTATCGCCTCGGAATGCATACTTACAACAGTATTGAATCCCGTTTCGAGAGCGGTTGCAAGTCTTGTCTGAATTGTAACAGTATCGATAAGGTTGGTTATGTTAAGAATAAGAGCGCTGATAACCATGGGAATGGCAATCTTAATCATATCCTTTGCAATAACCTCACCCTGACGCGCTTTGGGTGAATTGACAAGCTGAACTCTTGTGAAGCCGTCACCTTTGACTTTATAGCAAATCATAAGGAATACCGTGCTTGCGATTGAGCCTACGGTTACACCCATAACCGCTGCCGCAGCAGCCCAGGGAACAATAACGCTGTTTGCTTCGGTAAGACTTGTTACCTGATTACCGAAAACGGTTGCCGAAATATTTCCGCTTGCAAGCATACCGCTTTCATACTGACCCTCGCCGATGCTGATAACAATTTTTGAAAGAACAAGTCCGATTACAAGCTTACCCAAAGCCTCAACAACCTGAGAAATCGCAGTTGGCGTCATATTGCGCAGACCCTCATAATATCCTCTGTAAGCCGACATAAAGCAGCAGAAGAAAATTGAAGGTGCAACACAAAGAACGGCAGGAAGGCTGTTTTTACCCGCTACAAGAGCACTGTAGGGATATGCGGCTATAAGAAGAATAAGAGTGCCCGCCGTGCCTACAATAATAAATATCTTTTTCGATACATTAAACACCGCTCTTGCTTCGCGGTAACGTTCAAGAGCCACATTCTCTGCAACCATTCGCGAAACCGCAACAGGCAAGCCTGCCATTGAAATCGCAAATATCGGGGTATAAACTTCATAAGCGGAATTGAAATATCCTCTGCCTACTATGCCTATCATATCGGTAAGAGGAATTTTGAACAATACGCCGATAAGCTTAACAAGAATTACGCCGAACATCAACATCATCGCACCGTTAAGAACGGACTGTTTCTTTTCCGAAGCCAAAAGGCTCACTCTCCTTTATTCTGAATATTATCCCGTAAACTCTCTTAACAGACAATCCTCGGGAAGAATTGAATAACTGATTTTTTCAAACATCTCGAGCTTGTTTATAAGCTCCGATGCCTTTTCCTGATAATGAACATCTTTTATTTCTTTAAGAAGTTTCAACGCCTCTGCGCCAACAACACAAGGCTCGCAGGGGTGAAACGAATTAAGCTTTATATCCGCATTTTCTTCAAACGGAAAAAGATATTTATCCTCTCCCCTTGTGACGCTTTTCCATAAATCAAAAGTGCCTTCAACGGGCATTGCTCTGAATTTATAATCCCGGAGCATACGCCTTAAAAAACGCAGATTTCTTTTTGAAAGAAATGAGTTTCCGTTTTCATCATAAACTCGTGAAGAAACGCTTACATAGATTTTAAAAAGACTCTTTTCTTCAAGTGTATCGGTAATTATCGGATTTAATGCATGAAGCCCTTCGATAATAATAACATCTTTTTCACAAAGAACGATTTTCTTTGCCGAATCGTGTCTTATTCCCGTTGTAAAATCAAAAACAGGAAGAAGACTTTCGCCTGTTTCAACAAGCTCACGCAAGCAATCGTGAATAAGCTCAATATCAAGAGCCTCAACACACTCAAAATCAGGCTCGCCGTTTTCATCAACGGGATATCCC
This sequence comes from Acutalibacteraceae bacterium, assembly GCA_045658585.1. Taxonomy (GTDB): domain Bacteria; phylum Bacillota; class Clostridia; order Oscillospirales; family Acutalibacteraceae; genus CAG-177. The sequence goes on from JAZOVH010000065.1 coordinate 15,423, forward strand.
TCGTTTCGTGTTTTATAAAAATCATCAAGCGAAACGGTATATGCCTTGCCGCCGAGTTTTTCGATTTCTTTTGAAATCAAAGATGCGGTTGTGGTTTTACCAGACGAGCTCGGGCCCGCAAGCATAACAATTTTTACATCTTTGTTATCAAATATCTTTTTTGCCGCAGAATTAACCGATTTATGATAATTTTCATTGCATTCACGGATAAACTCTTCAGGCTTTTCGGAAAGCTCCTGAATTATTTTTACAGTATATTCTTTCAAAGCTGTCATATCATCACCTCCGGGGTATAGTTTATATTAACCCCATAAAATTTAGTATGACAAATAAAAGCTCTTTATTCCGTTTTTTCTCTCCGTTATTTTATCGAAGCCCGAAATATATTCATAAGGATATTTATAGTTAAAGATTCTTTCAACATTTGTGCCGCCCGGTTCGCAAAGCTTTGTTACTCCGCCCGCACCTGCCGCAAGCACCGTATGACATTCTTCCATCATAAACACATTATAAAGGCACTCGTTGCCTTCGGTGCACCAACCTACATTTTCAAGGTTGCCAACGCATTTGCTCTGACGGTACATATAATAAGGCTTATACATACGGCTGAGCCTTGATGAAGCATATTCAAGCATAGCCTTTGCTTCATTGCCGCCGGTAATCTTTGCGCCCGAAGCATTAAGCTCGGATGAACGCTTGAGTGCAAGAGTGTGAACGGTTATGTTTTCGGGTCTTAATGAAATTGCGGTGTCAACGCTTGCCATAAAATCTTCAACCGTTTCTTCGGGCAAGCCTGCAATCAAATCCATATTTATGCTTTTGAAATCATAGGCTCTTGCAAGCTGATAAGCCTTTACTGCCTGCTCAACAGAATGCTTTCTGCCTATGATATCAAGTGTTTTCTGATTAAAGGTTTGCGGATTTATGCTTATTCTTTCAACATTGTGAAGCTTTAATGCTCTTAATTTTTCGGGTGTAACGGTGTCGGGTCTGCCGATTTCAACCGTATATTCACGAAGTGCCGATAAATCAAATCCGTTTTCAACTGAGCAAAGCAAACGGTCAAGCTGTGATGCTTCAAGCACACCGGGTGTGCCGCCGCCGAAATAGATGCTTTCAAGCTTAAGACCGAGTTCCGATGCGATTTTTCCCGTTAACTCAAGCTCTTGTGATAGCATTTCAAGATATTCGGGCAAAAGCTTTCTTGCACTCGGATTTGAAATTGAATGCGAAACAAATGAGCAGTAACTGCATCTTGTCGGGCAAAACGGAATCGAAACATAAAGACTGAACGAATTCTTTTCCGAAAGAGCAACTATCTTTTCTTCGGCAGCCGCAACCGTTGCCGCAAGGTCAGCTTTTTCTTTGCTGACAAGCAAATCTTCGGTAAAATATCTGTATGCCGCCTCTTCGCCCATACTCTCATTAAGCCTCAACATCAGCTTTGAGGGTCTGACACCCGTAAGAACACCCCAAGGCGGCGTGTATCCTGTTATATCTGACAAAGCCTCAAAAATAAACTGCGCTGTTTTAAGCTCGCTTTTATCGCGGATTTCATTTTCAGCACATATAACATCTGCCTGAAGCTTACGGTTTTCGCCGTCAATTGCCGCTTCAACAGTTATGCGGTTTCCACCGTCAATCGGCTCACATCTTGTTATAATCTGCTTTGAATCCTCGCCGCTTTCATCATAAACAATATTTATTTTTTCGTTGGGATAATAAACCCTGCACAGATTTTCACATTCATAATGAAAATCGTGCCCGAAAATTCTTAAAATCACTTATCTGTCCATCCTTCTGATATACCAATTACGTTTTCTTTCTCTTTCAAGAGTTGTATCCTTGCTGTGACCGGGATATATTTTGTAATCGCCTTCAAGAGCAACAAGTTTTTTCAGAGACTTGTTCAAATCCTCTTCGCTGCCGTCAAAAAAATCGGTTCTTCCCGCAGTCATACAAAAAAGAGTGTCGCCGGTAAAAATGGCTCTGTCACTCTCTATGATATAGCAAACACATCCCCTTGTGTGACCGGGGGTATGCATAACCCTGATTTCATTTGCACCGAGGGTTAAAACATCACCGTCGGAAACCGTAATATCCGCACTCACGGGAATCTGCGGATGCGGGAAATTGCCGTCTGCAAGGCTCTTTTTCGGGTCAAGCAGATGCTCAGCATCATTTTCATGAATAACAACCTTTGCACCCGTTGCTTTCTTCAAGCCGTCAACACCGAGAATATGGTCAAAATGACCGTGAGTAAGAAGTATATATTTAAGTTTTATGTTTTCGTTTTCCGACAAAGCTTCGGGTATTGATTTTTCATACCAGCCCGAATCGACTATTGCCGCTTCACCCGATTCTTCATCAAGAACAAGATAGCAGTTTGCAAATATCTCGTGTTCCATCTGAATCTGTGTAATCTTCATTTTATCACCTTTTATCCCAAACGTCTGTATCCATAACAATGGTTACGGGGCCGTCATTTTCAATGCTTACGAGCATATCTGCCGCAAAAACACCTTTTTCGATTTTTGAAACTCCGTTTTCAGAAAGACAATCGCAAAAATATTCATAAAGAGCATTTGCCTCTGCGGGCGGTGCGGAATCCGTAAACGAAGGACGGTTGCCTTTCTTTATATCCGCACAGAGCGTAAACTGCGATATAACAAGAATTTCGCCGTTGATATCCAGAACGCTTTTATTCATTTTTCCCGCTTCATCCTCAAAAACACGAAGCTTTGCGATTTTTGCCGCAAGCAACTCTGCCTGAGCTTTTGTATCTCCCTGCATAACACCGAGAAGCACATTATAGCCCTTGGCTACGCTGCCTTTGATTTCTCCGTCAACACTGACGCTTGATTTTTTTACTCTTTGAACTACCGCACGCATTTTATACACCTGAACGTTCTATGCTCAGAACGCCCTCAACCTTTTCTAATTTTGCCACAACGGAATTAAGATGCTCAACGCCGTTAACCGAAACGGTAACAACAACGGTGGCTCTTCCGTCTTTTGTGTTTCTTGTGCTTATATCGTTAATCATAATTCTCATATTTGCAAGCAGACTTGAAACATCCGCAAGCAAGCCGATACGGTTAAGGCAATGAATGCTGAGAGTACATTTGAAATCCTCTTTGAGGTTTGAATCCCAGTATGCCTTTATCCATCTTTCAGGCTCGCCCGCCTGGCTTATATCGGCAGGCACATTTGTGCAATCCCTTGTATGAATTGAAACACCGTGGCCTCTTGTTATAAAGCCTATAATATTATCGCCCGGAAGAGGATTACAGCAACGGGAGAATTTGATGAGGCAGTTATCAATGCCCTCAACAATAACGCCCTCTTTGCTCTTTGTTTTCTTTTTGACGGGAGCAATTGTTATTATCGGCTCCTGAGTTTTAACAAGCTTTGAATAATCTTCTTTGATTCTGGGCATAAGGCGGATAAGCGAAATACCGCCGTATCCGAGCGCCGCATAAAAATCTTCAACATTCTTGCAATGCTGTCTTTCAGCAATTTTTTCTATAAATTCTTCATAATCGGCATCTGAAAGACGGATAAAATTGCGTTTAAACTCTCTTTCAACCTCTGCCCTGCCTTCAAGAATGTTTTCTTCTCTTTTCTCTTTCTTGTACCACTGTCTGATTTTTGCTCTTGCCTGGCTTGTTGTTACAATCTTGAGCCAGTCACGGCTGGGGCCCTTGCCCTGCTGCGATGAGGTAAGAACCTCAACAATTTCACCCGTTTTGACCTGATAATCAAGCGGCACAATTCTTCCGTCTACCTTTGCACCAACCATTTTGTTACCTACAGCGGAGTGAATGGCATATGCAAAGTCAATAACAGTTGCACCCGTGGGAAGGTTGAACACATCGCCCTTGGGAGTGAAAACAAAAACTTCTTCGGGCACAAGGTCACTCTTTATTGTTGAAACAATATCTTCAACATCTTCGCTGTCGCTCTGGCTTTCAAGAAGCTGTCTTATCCAGGAAAGACGCTCTTCAAATTTTGCCGCGCCGTTTATTCCGAGTTTATATTTCCAATGAGCCGCAATACCGTATTCCGCCGTGTGGTGCATTTCCCAGGTTCTTATCTGAACTTCAAAGGGGATACCCTCTTTGCCCAGAACCGTTGTGTGAAGCGACTGATACATATTGGGCTTGGGGGTTGAAATATAATCCTTGAATCTGCCGGGAATGGGCTTGAACATATCGTGAATTATGCCAAGGCAGTTATAGCAATCGATAACCGTATCAACGATTATTCTTACTGCATAAATATCATAAATTTCATCGAAGTTTTTATTCTGTCTGAACATCTTACGGTGTATACCGTGAACAGACTTTATTCTGCCGCTTATCTGGGCACCCGCAACGGAAGCTTTTATTCTTTCTTCGATTCTTGACTTTATATCATCGAAAAACTCGTGTCTTGACTGGTTCTGATTTTCAAGCGACATTTCAATATCGTGATATGCAACGGGGTCAAGATAACTGATTGAAAGGTCTTCTAGCTCTTCTTTGAATGCTCTGATACCGAGGCGGTGAGCAATGGGAGCATATATTTCAAGCGTTTCTTTTGCAATTTCAAGCCTTCTCTGAGGCTCTTTGAACATAAGAGTTCTCATATTGTGCAAACGGTCAGCAAGCTTAATAATGATAACTCTTATATCCTTTGACATTGCAAGAAGCATTTTTCGGATATTTTCGGACTGCTGCTCCTCTTTTGTCTGCAGAGGAACCTTACCGATTTTGGTAACTCCGTCAACCAGATCAGCAATGGTTTCGCCAAACATTTTCTTCACTTCGTTACGGGTCAGGGTTGTGTCCTCTACCGTATCGTGAAGTATGGCGGAAATGATTGATGCGCTGTCCATCCCGAGGCGTGCGAGTATTATTGCAACCGAAAGCGGATGCATAATATAAGGCTCACCCGAAAGTCGCTTCTGACCCTTGTGGGCATCATTTGCAATTTCATATGCCTTTTTTATATCAAGTATTTCTTCTTCGGAGTAGTTTTTGGCAACCATCTCAACAAGCGCTTCCAAAGCAAGCTCGGGAGTTGCAAAAACATCCTTTTCACCGTTTTTTAAACTGCTGTTCATACGGCTTGTTTCCTCCTGTCATATATGACATTAAATAAAGCTTTTTATTCTTTTAAGTATTTCGGAATCTTCAAGATTAACCTTGGGCGGATTTTCGGGAACCTGAACTTTTCCGAACAAATCGGTTTCAAGAATGCCCATTTCAAGCATTATTTCAACTACTGCTGTTATTTTCGCAAGCTTTTCTCCGTCATCTCCGAGTCTTACGCAAAGCATTTCACAGCATTTATCGGGTAACGGTTTGTTTTTTATGCATTTAAACACGCCCACCTCAAGCTCTCTGTCAGGAAGCAATTCCAGAGCTTCCTCACGGGTAAGCTTTTCGTTGCGTTTGAATTTATCAAAAAGACTTATTGAAGCAAGAACCTTTTCTTCATTTGTGAGCGAAGGTCTCATTCCTCTGACAATAACAGAAACTCTTTCATCTCCGTTATATGTATTTTTATCAAGATTAACCGCAAGGTCAACAACATCGCCTTTTTCATACGGGAATAAAATCTCGGGCATTCCGAAATAAACAACACCCGTTCTCGCGCCGTTTTTGGAAATCATCATTCTTATATGCTTTCCGTCCGATACGCTGCTTACATCATCAATTCTGACTCCGAAAAGCCCGAAACAAGGCTGTGGATTGCCCGCTCCGAAAGGTTCAAGATAAGCAAGCGACGAAAGCAAATCAAGGCTTATTGAACCGGGAAGTAGCTTGCAATCAATTTTCTGAAGCGCGAAAGGCATTTCTTTGTTTGCCGCATATTCATTGAGTCTGCATCGAAGCTCAAATATTCTTGATGATTTGAGGCCCAATCCCGCAGCAAGAGTATGTCCTCCGAAATGGTCAAGACAATCTGATACAGATTCTATCGCATCATAAATTGAAAAACCTTCTATGCTTCTGCAGGAGCCTTTTGCATTTTCTCCGTCACGGGAAATAACAACGCAGGGTCTGCCGTATCTTTCAACCATTCTTGCCGCAACAATTCCTATAACGCCGGGATGCCAGCCCTCACCGTCAACAACGATAACTCTGTCATTGAGCATTTCGGGGTTTTCATTGAGCTGTTTTTCTGCCTGCGAAAAAATATCTGTTTCAGTATGCTGACGCTTTGAATTCATTGAATTTATTTCTTCCGCAAGAAGCGATGCGCTCTCATCATCATCGCACAAAAGAAGCTCAAGCGCTTTATTTGCGGAACTCATTCTGCCCGCTGCATTAATTCTCGGGCAAATTGTAAACGCCGCTGTTGAGGAAGCGAAAACTTTATTATAAACACCCGCCTCATGCATAAGTGCGGTTATACCGGGTCTCGGCTCTTTATTTATCATTTCAATGCCTTTTCGGACCATAACTCTGTTTTCCCCCGTAAGGGTAACAACATCGCCTATGGTGCCCAGAGCAACGAGATCGCCGTATTCGGAAAGAAGCATTTCTTCTTCTCCGCCCTCAAGAGCGCAAACAAGCTTAAATGCAACACCAACGCCTGACATTTCTTTGAATTCACTGGGGCAATCTTCTCTGTGAGGGTCAACAACGGCAATTGCATCAGGAAGCTCTTCACCCACTTTATGGTGGTCTGTAACAACCAGATCAATGCCGAGTTCTTTGCATTTCTTTGCCTCTTCTATTGCAGAAACACCGTTATCAACGGTAACTATAAGCTTTACGCCGTGACCTGCAAGATATTCGATAGCCTCGCAGTTCATTCCGTAGCCTTCATCTATTCTGTCGGGGATATATCTGATAACATCAGCTCCCCTTGTTTCAAGATAAGAATAAAGCAGAGCGGTTGCCGTTACACCGTCGGCATCATAATCGCCGAAAACACAGATACGCTCAAAATTATCAATTGCAAGATTGATTCTTTCCGAAGCCGCATCCATATCCTTAATGGAAAACGGGTCAAGCGTAAGCTTTGCATCGGCATCAAAAAATCTGTCTATCTCATTTATATCATCAAGACCTCTTGATGTTGCAATAAGAGCTGCGAAAGGATCAACACAAAGCTCCTGTGCAACAGTTGCGGCAAAATCTTTATCGCATTTTGCCACGGTCCATTTCTTTCTTCTCAAACCAGATCATTCCTTTCAATCAAAATATTATATCATCCATTAATATATTTTTCAAGTTTATTTATATAAATATAATATAAATATATAGACTTATAATTGTTGCATTTGCTGTTTTATTTTGATATTATATTTATATCAATCCGAAAGGAGCAAAATTATGCACACATTAAAAATCGGAATTCTTAAGGATATGCATAAGCAGCTGCCCAAATACTGCATTATTGCAAAGAAAGATATAGGTGTCTGGGAATACACTAAAGGCACATTTCTCGGTGACCGCTATGAAATGAGCGATTTCAAGGGCGAAATCAAAAGCGGTGACAGATGGCTTGCAGGCTATGATTCAGCTCATTTTTTCAAAGCAAGCTTTACCGTGCCCGAAGAAATGGACGGTCTTAACATAAGAGCACAGCTTGCCGTTGGCGGCGAATCTCTTGTTAAATGTAACGGAAAATTTGTTGCCGGTTGCACATTCAGAGAATGGCTTCCCGACAGAAAGCAGGTTGACCTCGGCATTCACAAAGCAGGCGATATTCTTAACTTTGAAATAGAAGCAACCGTTGATTCAATGTCTTTCTGCGATGCCGCAATGGACGGTGCAAAATATCAGGATTGCCTTTTCGGCGAAACAAGCATTTTTGCAGTTGACTCAGAGTGCGAAGGCTATTTTATGGATATAGAGGTTGCTTTTGATGCTCTCAATTTCATTAAAGACGAGCATGTCAAGAGCAAAGTTTATGCCGCAGTTGACGACAGTATGCATATCGTTGACTATGATTTTGAGCCTTCACAAGTCAGAAAAAGCATAGCAGAAGCAAGAAAATATTATCTTCAGAAGATATCTGAAATTGAATGGAGCGCACAGAGCAAGGTTATTCTTACAGGTCACAGCCACATTGACGTTGCCTGGCTCTGGAGAATTCAGGAAAGCATAAGAAAGAGTGCACGCACCTTCACAAATGTTACATCTCTGATGGATATTTACCCTGAAATGACCTTCGGTCAGAGTCAGGCTGTGCTCTATCAGATGATGAAAGACCACTACCCCGAAATATATGCTAAAATCAAAGAAAAGGTTGCCGCAGGTCAGTGGGATATTTGCGGAAACGTCTGGGTTGAGGCGGATACAAACATTGCTTCGGGCGAAGCACTTATAAGACAGGTGCTTTACGGCACGGAATTTTTCAAAAATGAATTCGGCAAGGTTTCCAAAACATATTGGCTGCCCGACTGCTTCGGATTCACCTGGGCTTTACCCCAGATTATCAAGGGCTGCGGAATGGAAAACTTCATCACATCAAAGCTTTCTTATAATGACACAACCAAGTTCCCCTACAATATGTTTATGTGGCAGGGTAATAACGGCGATAAAGTTTATGCTCATCTTATGCGTCCGTCATATAACTGTCATTTCCGTGTTGAAGAAATAATGACCGCAGACGAAGAATGCAACAACAAGAGCGAGCTTAACACATCAATGAGTATGTACGGCTACGGTGACGGCGGCGGCGGTCCCACAAGAAATATGCTTGAAAGAGGCAGAAGACTTCAGAATTTCCCCGGTCTGCCCAAAACAGAAATCGGTCATGTTGACGATTTCTTCAAAACATATCACGGCAAAGAAAATGAACTGCCCGTATGGAACGGTGAAATGTTCTATGAAAACCACAGAGGAACATTCACAAGCCAGGCATTTGTTAAAAAGAATAACCGCAAGGGTGAATTCCTTTTCACAAGAGCCGAAATGCTTTCAGTTTTTGCCGAAAAATTCCTCGGTAAAGAATATCCTAAGGAAGAAATTGAAAAGGGCTGGAGAATTCTTATGACCAACCAGTTCCACGATATTCTTCCCGGTTCTTCAATCCACGAAGTTTTTGAAGATTGCCGCAGAGATTATGCCGTAATGAACAAAATCGGTGAAGATATTTATAACGGTGCTCTCAACGCACTCGGCGGCGCAGTTACCGCTGATAAAAACAGCATAACCGTTTGGAATCTCACAAGCGCAAACAGCTATGAACCCATTGAAGTTGAAGGTGTTCCCGAGGGAATGTATATTTCAACAAGCGACGGTTTATCGCTTCCCTGCGCATATATCAACGGCAAGTTTATGTTCCTGCCCGATGAGCTTGAACCGATGAGCTGCAAGACTTTCAAGCTGATTGAAGGTGAATGCATTTACTCACCCGTTGAAGCGGAAAAAGATTATATTGAGAATGCAGTTCTCCGTGTTGAACTCAATGAAAACGGCAATATTACAAGCATTTACGATAAACTCAACGAACGCGAAAGCATTGACGGCAGAGGCAATATTCTTACCGTTTCGCTTGACAAATGCATCCACGAAACCGCCTGGAACCTTGAGCTTAATTACAACAAGAAGATGTGGGAACTCAAGGCTGAAAGCATTGAAGTTGTTGAAAGAAATGCTGTGAGAAGCGTTATAAGAGCAGTTTATCCTTTCAATAAATCAAAGGTTATTCAGGATATGATTCTTTATCAGAACGGCGAAAGCGTTGTTTTTGACACTACCGTTGATTGGCACGAAAGCGATAAAGTTCTCAAGGCAGGCTTTGATGTTGCGGTTATTGACACCGACGCAACATACGAAATCGCTCACGGTGCAACAAAGAGACCCACCCATTGGAACACCGCATATGACCTCACAAGATTTGAGGTTGCGGCTCATAAATGGGCT
>JAZOVH010000066.1:0-9321 GCA_045658585.1 Acutalibacteraceae bacterium
ACGATCCGACTTATCATCTTAATAAAAATGGGAATATAGAAAGGATAAATTGTAACTATGGGAAGTTCCGTGGGGTCAAATGCAAACATACCGAGTTTGTCGCTGAATTCGCTGAGCTGTGAGCAATAGAAGAAGAGAAGCCAGAGAACGCAAAGAAGAAGACCGAAAACGGCGGAGTTTGCAGGCATGTTTGTGTTCTTATCAATATTACTCATAACCTTCGGTGAAGGGCCTCTGCCGCGGTTTGCAATTGAATAAAGGCCTCTTGTGCATCCGAGCATAAGACCGTTAAGAGTACCGAGGCAAGAAATAATAACAAAAACAAATATACCCGTACCCATTACTCTGCCAAAAACAGCAGCGAATGCATTCTTTGCACCTGTCTGACCGCTTGCCATCATTTCAGCATTGGGAATGGCACCTGCAAGACCAACATAATAGAAAACATAAATTGCAACAATTGCAAATGCACCGATAACGAGTGCCTTGGGAAGATTCTTTTTTGAATCTTTCAGTTCAGCATTAATTGATGTTGCAATAATCCAACCTTCATATGCAAAAACAGTTGCGCAAACTGCTTTAAAAATAGCGTTTGATGTAGGAATTTCATTTACAACTGTTGTAAAGTTTTCAACGGTATAGCCTTTGGTTAAGCCATAAATCGTGCCGACAACAGCCATAAGAAGAAGCGGAACAAGTTTAACAAATGTTGTTGAAACCTGGAATTTACCTGAAATAACAGGTGAAAGAGTATTGAGCGCAAAACTGCCTACAAGATAAACAGCTGTAAGAACAAAACAAAGTCCGCCGGTAATATCTGCTTTATCGCCAAGGAAAACAACAAGTGTATAACGAGCAGAAAGCCACGCAAGAGCCATTGTGAGAGTTGGATAATAAATTGTAGTCAAAAACCAACCGACAATATATCCGTATTTTTCTCCGAGAGCTGCTTCGGCATAGTCAACAACACCGTTAACTTTTTCAAACTTTGTTGCCATAAGTGAAAAAGCGTAGGCACAGATAATCATAATTACGCCACCGATAACCCATGCAAGGATACCGAGCTTAAGGTCACCGCCTGTGTGATTAAGGATAGCTTCAGCCTTGAAGAATACACCGCTGCCGACAACAATACCGATAACCATACAAATTGCAGTAAGCAAACCGTATTTTTTCTTGAGTTCTGCCATTAATCAATCAACCCTTTCATTTGGTGATTTATAATTTATCTATATAATATTGTTTTATTTTCCGCAAGTCAATAATAATTCGTTAAAATTATTAAAAGATGAATAATTATACAACAACCATAGATGAAAATAAAACTTCAAGCTTGATTATTATTGAAATTATTTTTGAATAAAGAAACTTAAAAATTGCTGTGCTTGTATCATCAAGTGTATTATAAAAATCTCCTGATGGAGTCAGACTTTTTTCATAAGAAGGATGAGCATAACCAACTACTGTTGCTCTTGAGCCGTTTACGGGGCGAACCTTTTCCGTTACATATTCTGAGCCATTATAATTCAAATCCGAAGTGTTACCGCCAATACATTTTACATTAACAACCTTTTTCTTAACAATAAATCCGCTTTCGGTAACAATCTCAACATGATGAACGGCATCTGTTCCGTCAACTGCGGTATTAAGAAAAACAATATCACCCTTCTGGGGAACATAGCCGCTTTCTGCAGGATAATATTCTCCTTTTCTCTTGAACCAATTTCTCATTGAATCACAGGTTGATCTTTTCGGAACAGCCGAACCGATTGCACCGCCCTGATCTGCACTCCAGGAAACAAATATGGTACACCAGGAAGCCTCGGTTTCATAACCGTAATACCAGGTTGTAAATTCATTAATTTCGCTTTCATAAAACCCGATTTTTGATCTCGCCGCATCAACAATAGTGTCAACAATCTGCGCTCTTGCTTCTTCGGTTGATACTTCATCTGCAAAAGCAAAAATACAAGTTGAACCCGCAATTAAAATAAAAGCAAGAAAAAACGAAATGAATCTCTTTAAGTTATTTTTAATTTTCAATCAAAAAACTCCCTTCAATAAAATATACCCTTGAAAAAATCAAGGGCATAAATTACTATTTATTGTTTTGCGCCTTCATCAAACATTTCAAGCATTTTAACGCTTGCAGCAAAACAATTGGCTATACCCTTTTCGTTCATATTATCATATGAATCAAGTCGGGTGTGATAGTATCTTTCAAGCTTATGATTAAGACCCGTAACACCCGCTGCTCTGAATCCGCCCTGAGTGAATGCAGCTGCATCAACTGCACCGCCGAGAGGAGGAATCATACCCTTTTTGCAGGGAACACCAACAGCCTGTGCAGCCTCAAAGAAAAGATCAGCGCAATCTTTATCTGATTTTACGGTTCCGTTAAGATCACGGTAGTTTGCCATAAGGTATTTGGGATCATTAATTGTATCAAATGCATAAATAAATGTGGGAACATCCTGAAACTCACCTTTATGAGCCTCAACCCATGCTTTTGAACCTCTGAGACCTATTTCTTCAGAGCCGGTGAGAATAACACCGATTTCAGTATTTTCAAGTTCAATACCTTCATCTTTGAGTGCTTTAAGAACGGCAATACCAACATAACAACCTGTGAGATTATCATTTGCTCCATCAACAACTCTTCTGTAGTTAACCATAAAATAAAGACCGATCATAAAGGGAACAAAAAGCAATCCCCAAAGAGCTGCCTTAACAAGAGGACTGGACATATCGGGCATACCGAAAGTTATACCGTTCTGTGCTATGTATATAACAGAAAGAACAAGATAAAAAAGAGCACCGAGAACTACAATAACTGCGTGTCCTTCAAATCCAACGCCGCCAAGAGCATAGTTAACGGGCCACTCCCATGTTGCATCAGGATGACCGTTAAATATAATTCTTCTTTTTGTTTCGCCTTTACATTTTTTGATTGCTGTAACATTGTGACTGGTTTTTTTAGGGAAGAGAGGATCAAGAAATCTTTTATAAATACCAAATTCAACAATCATAAAAACAAAAGCGGCAATAATCAAAGGAATTGAAATTACAGGAGCAAAAAAGAAAAGTGCAACTGCAATAAGCGCAAAAGTAATTGTAAAATATAAATAGCCATAAAATGCGCGGGGAGCAACTTCGTATGACTCAAGCTTTACATCCTCACATCCGCAATCTTTCTTAAGAACTTCTGCCATATATTCGCAGGATTTCTTTTCACCTTCGGAACCGGGATCTCTTTTTCCGCAGGTTTTAATAATATGAGTGATTTCATCAATCATATATTTTGCAGCTTTTTCTTTTTGATCAATTATTTTCTTTAAATCCATAATTTATTCTCCTTACTTCAACTATTAATTAATTGTATCACTTGAATGAGTTTATTGTCAACAGAAAAAAGATTATAAAACCAACAGATTTGTAACATTAAATCACATAGAAGAAAAAGCCTCTATGGGTTTATAGTTTAAAACTCAAAAATCAGACAAAATTTAAATTTAACCTTGATTTTTAAAATTTAAATGATATAATTGTTTTAAATCAAATATTTTATGGATGAAGTTTGCAGAAGAAGCTATGCTGCCGAAGGAGTAACGCTCTCAGGCTTCCCTAAAGGGAAAAGGACTGCAAACGGACATAACTTTGGAGAATCTCATTAAATTGAGTGCCGAAGGGGCAAGGCAAATTGCTAATCTCTCAGGCAAAAGGACAAAGTTTTATTTTCTGGTTATTATAAATTCAGAATAAATTTGTACTTTTGTCGGATTACTTTTTGTAATCCGATTTTTTATTTTCAGGAGGAATTCAAATGGAAGCTTTTTTTGAAAAAGTGGCAGAAATCAACGGCGCCGTCAACGGTGTTGTATGGGGTAAATACGGCTTGATTCTGCTCATTGGCACAGGTATTCTTATGACAGTTGTTACCAAAGTATTCCAGGTAACACACATTGGTCATTGGTGGAAAAACACCATCGGAAGCCTTTTCACAAAGAATGTTATGGGACATTCAAAGGAAAAAGGCACTATTTCACCATTTCAGGCTGTTTGCACGGCACTTGCTGCAACTGTAGGAACAGGTAATATCGCAGGTGTTGCCGCCGCTATATGCATCGGCGGTGCAGGTGCGGTTTTCTGGATGTGGGTTGCTGCATTCTTCGGAATGATGACAAACTACTCTGAAAATGTTCTCGGCATCTATTTCCGTCGGCGCAACATAAAAGGCGAATGGTCGGGCGGTGCGATGTATTATCTCCGCGACGGTCTCGGAAGCAAAAAGGGTTGCAAAACAATCGGAAAAATTCTTGCTTTCCTTTTCTGCATATTCACTATGCTTGCATCATTCGGTATCGGAAGTATGGGTCAGGTCAACAAGATTGTTGCAAATGTTTCGGCGGCTTTTAATGTCGAATCGCTTTCTTCAATTCAGGTTCTTGGCGGTGTTTCGCTCTATAATCTTATTCTCGGTATTGTGATAATGATTCTTGTTGCACTTATTACTCTCGGCGGTCTTAACAGAATTGCAAACGTAGCCGAAAAAATTGTTCCCTTTATGATCGTTCTCTTTATTGCAGGCAGCCTTATCATCATCGGTGTTAACTATGATATGATTATTCCCGCATTCAAAAGCATTTTTGTTAATGCATTCAAGCCCGAAGCTTTTGTCGGCGGCACACTCGGTGCAGCAATTAGTGCTGCAGTTACACAAGGCTTCAAGAGAGGCGTTTTCTCAAACGAAGCAGGACTCGGTTCATCGGTTATGGTTCATTCAAACTCCAATGTTAAAGAACCCGTTAAGCAGGGTATGTGGGGCATTTTTGAAGTTTTTGCCGATACAATGGTGGTTTGCACAATGACCGCTCTTGTTGTTCTTACATCAGGTGTATTTGATGCAAAGACTGGTGCAATTGCAGAAGGTCTGACAGATGCAACTCTCGTTGCAGGCGCTTTCAACAGCGTTTTCCATTGGGGTAACATCGGCGAAAAATTTGTTGCGGTTGCAATGTTCCTTTTCGCATTCACCACCGTTCTCGGCTGGTCTCACTACGGTTCAAAAGCATGGGAATATCTTTTCGGTGCAAAGACAACCGTTATCTTCAAAATTATTCACGTTATAACCGTTATTTTCGGTGCAGTTATGACATCAACACTCGCCTGGGATATTTCCGATACCTTTAACGGTCTTATGATGATTCCCAACCTTATCGGTGTTGTTGTTCTCTTCCCGCTTGTTATGAAAATCACCAAAAACTATGTTAACCGCAAAGTTCATAATTCTAACGAATCCCCTGTTCTTTCATATAACTCTGAAATTCAGGCTGAAGCAGAATCCGCACTTGATAACGATTAATAATTATTAGATAATTTTAAACCCACTTCATTCAATGCATCTGTGCAAAGAATGAAGTGGGTTTATTATTTTATGTTAAAATTTTATAATTTGAAGCAAATTTTTCTTCCCAGACATTTTCAATTTCCGATCTCCAATTCAGCGCCTTTTCTTTCATTTCATTGCAAAGTTCAGGCAATTCATCAGCAAGATTATATTTTTCTCCGGGGTCGGATTCCAAATCGGAAAGGAAAATTTCGGCTCTTTGTTCTTCGCCCTCTACAAGCTGACCGTTTAAAACAAGCTTATATTTTCCTTTTCTTGCCGCTGTCTGACCTTCCATTTCCCAGAAAAGATATTCATGCTCTGCACTTCCCGAACCTTTAATCATAGGCACAAGACTTATTCCGTCAAGCTCATATTCATCAGGGTTTCCTCCACACAGTTCAAGAATTGTCGGGAAAATATCAGTAGAAATATGCGGAGCGTTTTCAACCGAACTGTTCGTTCTGCCGTACCAACTCAATATAGCAGGTATTCTTATTCCGCCCTCAAACAAACTGAATTTATGCCCTGAAAAAATGCCTGCTGTGCCGCCGTAATAATAATCTTCTGTTCCGTCAAGCCAGTTTCTGGATTCTCTTGACGGACCGTTGTCACTCTGAAAATAAATAATCGTATTTTCAAGAAGTCCGAGTTCTTTTAATTCATTCCTGATTTCACCAACGCCATCATCAACAGCGCTTATCATTGCCGCCATAATCTGACGGTCTTTAGAAAGATAAGGAAATCTTTTAAGATATTTTTCGGGTGCGTGCATAGGATAATGTGGTGCATTATATGCAACATACAAAAGAAAAGGTTCATCGCTGTGCTTACGGATAAACTCAACACTTTTACGGGTTATGCGTTCCGTCATATATTCGCCGTTTTCATAAACTTCTTCGCCGTTTTCCCAAAGGTCGTGAGTAGGGTTTGTGTTACCGTCTGCCATTCCCCAATAAAAAATATGAGAATAATAATCAACGCATCCCGCTAGAAAACCGGAAAACTCATCAAATCCGTTTGAATTGGGTCTGCACTCATCTTTTAATCCGAGATGCCATTTTCCCATAATTCCAGTTGAATAACCAAGCTTTTTTAATGCTGTTGCAATAGTCGGAACTTCAGGGGTAAGACCCGATGCACGCCGATGCCCCGCAAGAATTGCTCTGACTCCGGCATTACCCGGATATCTTCCCGTCAGCAGAGAGGCTCTTGACGGTGAACACACGGGAGATGCCGAATACATTGAAGAAAACCGAATTCCGTCATTTGAAACAGCGTCTATATTCGGGGTTTTAAAATCGCTTGCACCCATGCAGCTCAAATCGCCGTAGCCCTGATCATCAGTCATAATTATAATTACATTTGGTTTCGCCGTAATAATCACCCCAACAAAAAATTCAATTAATTTATATTTGCATTATATCACAGCAAAATGCAAAAATCCATAGTTTATGTTGCCGAAGAATAAATCTTCAAATGTTGATTGTTTCATTCGATTTGCTCCTTTATAAACAGAAAAAGTGCAACAGAATTTAATTTCCCATTGCACTTTTTATTTATCATTAATTCGTTTGATTAATTGGAATATATGCACCGAGTTTCATGAGATTTTCTTGCAGTTTTTTAACCGATATTTTTCTGACATCTTCGGTTTCGCACGCAAGAGATGCTGCCACACCTGCCGCCTGACCTGTTATAAAACATCCCGGCATAACTCTCACGGATGCCTGCATCTGTCTGTCAGTACCGATGCATCTGCCAGCAACAAGTACATTTTTGAATGAAACCGGTATAAGACTACGGTAAGGTATTCCGTAGGATTCGCCTTTTTTACAGCGAAGCTTTTGCTGATATTCTTCTCTGAAACGCTCATATTCTTCCTTATCGGTATTCATAACATGTATATCAACCGGATAACAGTAGCGTCCTATTTCATCCTTAAAAACAGCTCGTGATATGAAATCGTTCACATTAA
Organism: Acutalibacteraceae bacterium; assembly: GCA_045658585.1. Taxonomy (GTDB): domain Bacteria; phylum Bacillota; class Clostridia; order Oscillospirales; family Acutalibacteraceae; genus CAG-177. Next base: position 7,365 of record JAZOVH010000066.1, read on the forward strand.
GCATATAATCACAAACTATTCTTCTTGATTCACGCACTCCAAGCAAAGAAGCAGTTGAACAAAGCTTCATATTTTCATATCCCGTAAAATATGTTTTGAAATAATAATCAAATTCAAGCATTGATTTTCTGCCCTCAACCATTGCGGAAGAAAGTGACTTTTCATCTATTGGATTTATGCCGAATGTATGACCTATGTTACCGCCGCTCATACCGTCTTTCCTATGAAAGAAGCCCGGTATGTGTCTGTCCTCGTTAGTCAGCACTCCGTCACGGTGAGCCTGTTCAACATATTTATTCCAGGGCTCGTTGCATTTTTCTTTTTCAATATCAGTCCAGATACTGCAAAGTGTCTGCGGCATAACAACTCCGTTTTCATCGCCCATTTCATAATCAGCACCGCCAAAGGCACACATGTCACCGTCACCTGTACAGTCGATATAAATTTTGGCTTTAACCGCAAACAAACCGCTTTTTGAACCAAGAATCACACTCTCAACTCTGCCGTTATCAACAACAACATCATAAACGGATGTAAAAAACGAAAAATCAACACCTGATTCAACAATTATTTTATCGTATTCTCTTTTGAGTTCCTCAATATCAAGTGTTGTCCAGTTTCTTAAAGGAGTGCTTCGGGCAAGTCTTTGACGAATTTCATAACCAATTCCACTTGCGAGAACATTTTCACCGTCATCAAAAGGGGCAAATGCAGGAACAAGTCCCGATGTACCCAAACCACCGAAACAACCTGTTGCTTCAGCAAGAAAAACTTTTTTCCCGCTTCGTGCCGCTGCAACAGCCGCAGCTACGCCCGACGGACCGCCGCCTGCAACAAAAACGTCGGTTTCATATTTATAATTCAAAGATTTAGTATAAATCATTACAGACCTCCGCTGATTATATAATTTCATTATACATTTTTCCTGCAAAAAGGCAAGTATATCAAAGCATTTACCGTATTCAGAACCCTCACAAAGCTTATTTCTTCAGGGTTTATATTGCTGTAATATAAATCTTCAAGTGTTGCTTGTTTCATTAAAAACCTCCTTTAGAATAGAAAAGTGCAACAGGATTTTATATCCCATTGCACTTAATCGTTTTATTATTTAGATTGTCAAATTGGAATCCGTTTATTTTTTATATCCTCATTATATACAAGAACCACTCTCGCCGGTTACATAATTATTCAATTTCAATTTTAAAGCAAACAGGTAAATCAGAAGTAAGCATTTCGTTTGATTTTATTTTAAGAGACGATTCGGTTCTTTCAAATTCAATAGCCTTTTCACAACCGAGAAGAGAAACGTTTTTGATGAGAATATCGTGGTGACTGCGTTTTGCCAGCGTAATGATTTCGACATCTTTACCGTCAGGTCTCATCTGGAAAGCATAGATATAACTGTTTTTATAAGTGAATCTGAAATCCTTGCTTGTAAATGCCTTTTCGTTATAATCTTTGAAATATCCTTCTTCAGCATTTACTTCTCCCTCACCGAAGGTTTTCCAGAAAGTAGTGCCGTAAATGCCTTCACCGTTAACCGATAGCCATTTGCCGATATCTTTGAGCACCTGAGTTTCTTCGCCGGTAATCGTGCCATCAGGTTTAGGGCCGATGTTCAGAAGAAGATTTCCGTTTTTGCTGACTATATCAATCAAATCGCAGATAATCTGACGAGCATTTTTGAAATTGTTATCTTCTATATATCCCCAGGAACTTTTACCGATGGCTGTGTCGGTTTGCCAGGGTACGGGAGATATACCTGTCAATGCTCCTCTTTCAACATCGTAGGTTGCAACAGTCGGCGGGAACGCTTCGTGCTTATAGTTAATTGTAACTTCTTTTCCCCATTCATCGGCTCTGTTGTAATAATATGCAGCAAGCTTTTTAAGATAGGGCTTAAATGAATGATTATGAATCCACCAGTCAAAATATAAGATAAGTCGGATCGTAGCCA
>JAZOVH010000067.1:0-9327 GCA_045658585.1 Acutalibacteraceae bacterium
CGGCCTCTTCTCTTGGTGATATCACCCATAATATCGCCGAGGTTATCGCCGGGCATATAAGCCTTGAGTGAGCCGTAGGGTTCAAGGAGCTTGGGATTTGCCTGAGGCATACCGTTCTTATAAGCAATCTTTGCAGCCATCTTGAATGCCATTTCGTTTGAGTCAACGGGGTGTGATGAGCCGTCATAAAGAGTTGCTCTTAAACCAACAACGGGATAACCTGCAAGAGGTCCTTTAAGAATAGCTTCACGAAGTCCCTTTTCAACTGCGGGGAAGAAGTTCTTGGGAACGGAGCCGCCAACAACTCTTTCTGCAAACTCGAAACCTTCGCCGTCGATATGTTCAAATTCAACCCAAACGTCACCGAACTGACCGCTGCCGCCTGACTGTTTCTTATGTCTGCCCTGAACAGCAACCTTCTTGCTGATTGTTTCTCTGTAAGCAACCTTGGGAACTGCAAGTTCAACTTCAACGCCGAACTTATTCTTGAGCTTTGTTACAACAGAATCAAGATGCTGCTCACCGAGACCCGAGATAATCTGTTCCTTGGTTTCTGTGTTTGTTGTGTAGCTGATTGTAAGGTCTTCTTCCGCAAGTCTGTGAAGACCTGCTGCAACCTTATCTTCTTCACCCTTCTTCTTAACCTTAACAGCCATGGGAAGGCAGGGTACGGGGAAGTTTACGCCCTTAAGCTTGATTTCAGACTTGGGTGCGCAGAGAGTGTCACCTGTCTTGAAGCTTGAAAGTTTTGTTATAATACCGATATCACCTGCGAGAATAGCTGTGGCATCTTCCTGCTTGCCGCCCTTGGGGAAGAGGATTTTACCCATTCTTTCAGCTTCGCCTGTGCGCTCATTATAAGCGGGAGTATCGGCAGTGATTTTACCTGAAATAACCTTGAAATATGACATCTTACCAACGAAGGGGTCAGCAACGGTCTTGAAGCAGATAGCGGCAAGGGGGCCGTTTTCATCGCAGGTAATGTCGCCTTCCGATGCAACCGAAGCTGCGTCGGGAGCTGACTGAACAATGCTGTTGTTGATAAGGTCAACTGCTTCAAGCTGATAGCCCGAGCAAGCATAAACGGGGCTGATTTCGCCCGCAAGGATACCTGCTTTAAGACCCTTGTCAATTTCTTCATCTGTAAGGGGGATACCCTCAAAGAATTTTTCCATAAGCTCTTCATCAGCGCAAGCAACTGCTTCAATGAAAGCTTCTCTCATTCTGTTTGTTCTCTCATCGTTTTCGGGCATGGGAGCATCTGAACGCTTGCCGTCTTTATATGAGAAAGCTTCGTTACGCGAGAAGTCAACATATGAAATAACCTTGTCACCTTCAACATAAGGAACAACAACGGGGCAGATTGAGTTGCCGTATTCTTCCTTGATTGAATCAAAGGTCTTATAGAAGTGAGCGTTTTCACCGTCACACTTTGTGATTGCGAACATCTTGTTGATGCCTCTGTCTGTTGCTGCCTTATATGCCTTTTCTGCGCCAACATCAAGTGTGCTGCCTGAAGCAAGAACAATAAGAACCGCGCCCGCTGCACGCATACCTTCGCTTACGCCGCCTGCAAAGTCAAAAAGACCCGGGGTATCTATAATATTAATCTTTGTATTCTTCCATTCAAATGAAGCAATAGCTGATGCTATTGAACACTTTCTTCTTTTTTCTTCCGCATCAAAGTCGAGCACGGTGTTTCCGTCTGCAACTCTGCCGAGTCTGTCGGTTGCGTTTGAAATGTAAAGCATCGCTTCGGCGAGGGTTGTTTTACCTCTGCCGCCGTGACCTGCGAGAACGATGTTTCTGATATCTTTTGCACTGTAGGATTTCATTGAGGTTTCCTCCTTAATACGCCATGAGGAACAGGGTTCCAAGCGAGAATAAACAACGGTTTCGATTAGTCGACCCGTATTGTCTGTGATTATATCACAAAAGTTATGCAATTTCAATGATTTTTTTGTCATTTTTTATTAAATTTTTCAAAAAGCACATTAACTTCACTTTATTGCTTTAAAACGAAAGCCGAATAAAGCGAAGTGCACAAAACACAGCTCTTTCTGTTATCTATTTCGCACAAAAGAAAAATCCTTCCGACTTTCGCCGAAAGGATCTGATAATTTTTTATTCAGTTTTTTGCGTATTATTTCTGCCCCAAAGGCGAATGATTCCCTCGTCGTTGAGTGCTTTGATAAGGAAAAATGTTATCGGCAGAATAAAAATGCCGAGAACTCCGAAAATCTGAAGTCCGAGATACATTCCCATAAGAGTTGCAATCGGAGGAAGTCCCACATTCATTGCAACAAGGTGCGGTTCAAGAATCTGACGGATAACCGTTATCAATGCATAAAGCACAAGCAAACCAATACCCAATCCGTAGTTGCTTGTTATCAGGCTGAAAATTGCCCACGGAACAAGCACGGTTCCCGTTCCGAAAACGGGGAGAATGTCAAGAAGAGCGGTGCATATTGAAATAACAAGAATATATCCGCCGTTATAAACTCCGATAAGTTTTAATATATTAAGACCGATGGAAACTTCGCAGAAAGTTATGAATATAATCGTTGTGTATGATTTAACCATTTTACCCATTATGTCGCCGAAAAGCTTCTTGGTTTTAACAATCGCTCTCTCGTGCTCTTCGGAAACATTATTCTTTATCATACTTGTTATATTATCATAATCGCAGGTGATGAAGAAGCAGGCGATAATGCTTATCAGAACCGCCGTCAGAATTGCGGGAATCTGTTTTGCGGTTGAAAGTATTCCGCCGAGCGGAGTTGCAAGCATTGAAAAATCAAAACCCGACAGACTTTCTCCGATTTCAGGTGTTTCAGGAATCAGAGAATGAACACCCGTTTCCGTTGCAAGCAGAAGCTTATCCGCAAAATCGTGAATTGCATCCATTGCCGTCTTTTCAAGCGAATCGGGTAAAAATGTCATTTTCTCAACAATCCATCTTTCCGCTTCGGTAATAAGCAACGGCAGATTTTCGGCTTTGTGCATAACATATTCGCCGAAGCCTTTGAATTCAACAAAAATTCTGTAGCCTACAAGCACAAGCGCACTTATGATGATTGCGATTATCAGAATAACCGCCACTGCACCGAGAATACCTTTTTTTATCTTTGTTTTCTTTGCAACGGCTCTTATCGGTTTCTGAAGAAGCATTGCAATGAGAAACGCAAAGATAAACGGAGCTGCAAGCCAGAATGCATACTTCATAAACAAATAATAAACAACCGCAACAAACGAAAAGAACAGCAGATTAATCAGCATTGATTTTCTTTTTTCTGCCAATTCCGTCATAAACACACCTCCCGAATGGGTGAAATTCTTTCCCTGAACAGTAATATTTTACACTATTTGTCTGCAAAACGCAACGAAACAGGAAAAAAATTCACAAAATATAAATAAAGTTTTAAATTTACTCTTTATTATTTTAAAAATATGTGGTAATATGTTATTATCTTTTAAATAAAATATAAGGGGTCATAATATGTATGTTGCAATAATGGGATACGGCGTTGTTGGTTCAGGCGTTGCCACGCTCCTTGAAAAGAACCACGAACATATCCTTAAAAAGAGCAATCAAAACGAAATGGAGCTCAAATATATTCTTGACCGCCGCACTTTCCCCGGCGACCCTTACGAGCACCTTGTAATTTCGGATTTTGCAAAGATAGTTGAAGATGACGAGGTTAAAATCGTTGTTGAAACTATGGGCGGACTTTATCCCGCTTATGACTATGTTCTTGCAAGCCTCAAAGCAGGCAAGAGCGTTGTTACTTCAAATAAAGAGCTTGTTGCCGCAAAGGGCTGTGAGCTTCTTCAGGTTGCGGAAGAAAACAATGTTAACTTCCTTTTTGAAGCAAGCGTTGGCGGCGGTATCCCCATTATCCGTCCCATCAGCCAGTGCCTTGCCGCAAACGATATTGATGAAATCGCAGGCATTCTTAACGGCACAACAAACTTTATTCTCACAAAAATGATAAGCGACGGTATGACATTTGAGGAGGCTCTTTTCCTTGCTCAGAGAAACGGTTACGCAGAGCGCGACCCGTCTGCCGACGTTGACGGCTTTGACGCTTGCAGAAAGATTTGCATTCTTGCCGCTCTCTGCTTCGGCAAGCACGTTTATCCCGATAATGTTCACACCGAGGGCATCAGAAAGATTGACCTTGCAGATGTTGAATATGCACGCTCATGGGGCGGCGTTATCAAGCTTATCGCAAGAGCAAAGAAACTTGAAAACGGCAAGGTTTCCGTTATGGTTTCACCTGCTTTTGTTCAGAATCACAGCCAGCTCGCTTCGGTTGACGATGTTTTCAACGCAATTCTCGTTCGCGGCGACGCTATCGGCGATGTTGTTTTCTACGGCAAGGGTGCAGGCAAAATGCCCACAGCTTCCGCTGTTGTTGCAGACGTTATCGACTGCGCAAGAAACCTTGACCGCAAAAAATATAACGGCTGGGCAGACAGCGAAGAAGGCTATGTTGCAGATTATCTCGACAGCATTGGTCCCTTCTACATCAGAGCTGTAACAGAAAATGCTCCCGCCGCACTTTCACAGGTAAGCAAAGCTTTCGGCGAAGTTACAATGCTGACCCGTGCAGACGCTCCCGACGGCGAATTTGCTTTTGCAATTTCACCCGTTTCGGAAAGAGATCTTGCAGAAAAGCTTGCAGTTATCAAGGATGCAGAAATCAGATCTGTTATCAGAATAACAGATTATTGATTTTTCAATATTTTGGAGGTTATTTATGGCTTTAATAGTTCAGAAATTCGGCGGTAGCTCAGTTGCTAATGCCGAGCGTGTGATGAATGTTGCAAGAATCGTTACAGACACCTATAAAGCAGGCAACGATGTTGTTGTTGTTGTTTCCGCTCAGGGTGACACTACCGACGATCTTATTGAAAAAGCAAAGGAAATCAACCCCAAGGCTTCAAAAAGAGAAATGGATATGCTTCTTGCTTCAGGCGAGCAGATTTCAATTTCACTTCTTGCAATGGCAATTGAAAGCCTCGGTTATCCCGCTTGCTCCCTTCTCGGCTGGCAGGCAGGCTTTTCAACAAACTCAACTTACGGAAGCGCAAGAATCAAGAAGGTTAATGCAGAGCGCATCAAGATGGAAATTGCAAAGAAAAACATCGTTGTTGTTGCAGGTTTCCAGGGTCTTAACAAATATGACGATTTAACAACCCTCGGCAGAGGCGGTTCAGACACCAGCGCAGTTGCAATTGCAGCTGCAATGCACGCAGACCGCTGCCAGATTTACACCGACGTTGAAGGTGTTTACACTGCAGACCCCAGAAAGATTAAGGGTGCAAAGAAGCTCGACGAAATCACTTATGATGAAATGCTTGAGCTTGCAACTCTCGGTGCACAGGTTCTCAACAACCGCTCCGTTGAAATGGCTAAAAAATATAATGTTAAACTTGAGGTGCTTTCAAGCCTTGTGCGTGCACCCGGCACAATCGTTAAGGAGGTTGCTAATATGGAAAAAATGCTCGTTAGAGGTGTAACAAAGGATACTGATGTTGCAAGAATTTCAATCATCGGTGTTCCCAACGTTCCCGGAATTGCTTATAAAATCTTCGGCAAGCTTGCCGCAAAGAATATAAATATCGATATCATTCTTCAGTCAGTTGGCAGAGGAGATACAAAGGATATCGCTTTCACAACAACAAAGGCTCATGCAGAAGAAACAGTTGCAGTTCTCAAAGAGCTTGACCTTCTTGCAGGTCTTGAAATCATCTGCGATGAAAACGTTGCAAAGGTATCCGTTGTTGGTGCAGGTATGGAATCACATCCCGGCATCGCAGCAAGAATGTTTGAAGCTCTCTTTGAGGCAGACATCAACATTCAGATGATTGCTACAAGCGAAATCAAAATTTCAGTTCTTATCGATGTTAACGACGGCGACAAGGCTGTTCAGGCTATCCACAGCGAATTTATCCCCGAGCTTAACTGATCAGAATAAAGCAAAAGCCTTCCGATTTTCGGAAGGCTTTTTTGTTTGTTATTTAGTGCCCCAGAGTTTTCTGTCAAGCGAACGATACTGTGCCGCAAGCATAATATGCTCTTCTTCAATAATATCCGAGCCGTGAAGGTCGGCAATTGTTCTTGAAACACGGAGCACCTTATCATATCCTCGTGCAGAGAAATTAAGCTTCTCAAAAATTCTCTCAAGAGTAGCCATTGCCTGAGGCGAAGGGCGGCAGAATTCGCGTGTCATTGCCGCATCCATCTTCGCATTGCACGAAATTCCCGTGCCTTCAAGCCTTTTCTGCTGAATTTTTCTTGCCGCGTTCACTCTTGCCCTTATATCCGCCGAGCATTCCGAGGGCACTTTGCTCGAAAGCTTATCAAAATCAACGGGCGGAACTTCAATATGTATATCAATTCTGTCAAGCAACGGACCCGATACCTTTGCGAGGTATCTTTTAGCCGAACCCTGCGGGCAGGTGCATTCTCTTTTGGGGTGACCGTGATATCCGCAAGGGCAAGGGTTCATTGCACAGACTATCATAGCCGAGCAAGGATATGTGAGCGATGCGTTTGCTCTTGAAATGGTTATTTTGCTGTCCTCAATGGGCTGACGCAGAACCTCCATTGACATTCTTGAAAATTCGGGTAATTCATCAAGGAACAGAACGCCGTTGTGTGCGAGCGATATTTCGCCGGGTCGCGGTATTGCGCCGCCGCCCGAAAGTCCTGCAGGCGAAACCGTGTGATGAGGTGCACGGAAAGGTCTTTCTCTTATAAGTGAAACCCCTTCGGGCAAAACCCCCGCTATTGAATAAAGCTCCGTTGTCTGCAAGCTTTCTTCAAAAGTCATATCAGGCAGAATTGAGGGCAGTCTTTTTGCAAGCATACTCTTGCCCGAGCCGGGAGGGCCAACCATTATTATATTATGACCGCCCGCCGCCGCAATTTCAAGCGCATATCTTGCTTCCTGCTGACCCATAACATCTCTGAAATCGGGTTGGGGCATATGCGCAAAGCTTTCTCTTACGGGATCAAACACAACGGGTTGCAAAATCTCTTCACCTGAAAGATGCTTTATAAGCTGTTCAACGCTCTCGACCGCAAAAACCTGCGTTCCCGTTACAACCGAGCTTTCAAGTGCATTTTCTGCGGGAACAAAAACTCTTTTTATTCCGCTGTTTGCCGCCCTTATAACCATCGGCAAAGCGCCGTTAATATGGCGGACTTTGCCGTCGAGCGAAAGCTCACCGATAAATGCGCAGTCATCAACATTGCATTTAAGCTGGTCGCCCGCTTTAAGAACGGCAATCAGAATGGGCAAATCATAAACAGGGCCTTCCTTGCGTATATCCGCAGGCGAAAGGTTAACCGTTATTCTGCTCTGAGGGAAAGTGAATCCGCTGTTTTTGATTGCAGAACGAACTCTGTTCTTTGATTCGCTGACCGATGCATCGGGCAATCCGACTATATCCATTCTCGGCAAGCCCTGACCGTAATCAACCTCAACGCCCACCATATAGCTGTCCACGCCGAACAAACCCATGCTGTTAATTCTTGCAAACAAGCGGCATCCCCCTCTCATTGATAGTTTTGATTTTAAACTTTATCTCTGAATCTGTCAAGATGTATACATTATATATAATACAAAAGCGGCTGCGTCCTTTCGGACACAGCCGCGATTTTTATGCGATAGATTTATCAGTCAGCCTTGGGAGCATAGAGATCCTTAAGACGAAGAAGATGATCGTATCTTTCAGCTGCAGTCTGCTCTGCCTTTGCAAAGAGCTCTTCAGCTCTTTCGGGGAATGAGCGAGTGAGTGATGAGTAACGAGCTTCGTTAAGAAGGAATTCTCTGTAGCTGCCTGTTGCGGGCTTGCTGTCGATGGTGAAGGGATTCTTGCCTTCAGCCTTGAGAGCGGGATTGTAACGGAACATATTCCAGTAACCGCACTCAACAGCCTTCTTCATTTCGTTCTGGCAGTTAACCATACCGCCCTTGATTGAGTGCATCTCGCAAGGTGCGTAAGCGATGATGATTGAAGGACCGTTGTAAGCTTCTGCTTCTGCGATAGCCTTGATTGTCTGGTTCTGGTCAGCACCCATAGCAATCTGAGCAACGTAAACATAACCGTAGCTCATTGCGATTTCAGCAAGTGACTTCTTAGCGATGCCCTTACCTGCTGCTGCGAACTGTGCAACCTGACCGATGTTGGAAGCCTTTGAAGCCGGTCCCCCTGTGTTTGAGTAAACTTCTGTATCGAATACCATGATGTTTACATCTTCACCTGCTGCAAGAACATGGTCAACGCCGCCGAAGCCGATATCATATGCCCAGCCGTCGCCGCCGAAGATCCAAACTGACTTCTTAGCAAGATATTCCTTGCTTGCAAGGATTTCCTTGCCTGCATCGCAGCCGCAAGCTTCAAGAGCTGCAACAAGAGCTTCTGTTGCTGCGCCGTTCTTTGCGCCGTCGTTAACTGTTTCAAGGTATGCTGCTGCAGCTGCCTTGATTTCTTCTGATGCGCATTCTGCTTCTGCAACTGCCTTAACCTTTTCGATGAGGCTGTTACGGATAGCATTCTGGCCAAGGAACATACCGAAGCCGTGCTCTGCGTTATCTTCGAAGAGTGAGTTAGCCCAAGCAGGACCGTAGCCCTTCTTGTTTACTGTGTAGGGTGATGTAGCTGCAGGACCGCCCCAGATTGATGAACAGCCTGTTGCATTTGAAATGTACATTCTGTCACCGAAGAGCTGAGTGATAAGGCGAGCATATGCTGTTTCAGCACAACCTGCGCATGAGCCTGAGAACTCGAGAAGAGGAGTCTTGTACTGGCTGCCGATAACGGTGTTATCTGCAACTTCTTCCTTAACTGTTACATTCTCAACCATGTAATCGAATACGGGCTGCATAGCATCCTGGCTCTCTCTTGATACCATCTTGAGTGAGTTTGTGGGACATACGCCTACGCAAACGCCGCAACCCATACAGTCGAGGGGTGAAACAGCGAGAGTATACTTGTAAACGCCCTTGCCCTTACCTGCCTTCTTATCAACGATAATTGCGTTTTCGGGAGCAGCAGCAGCTTCTTCAGCTGTGAGGCAATAGGGTCTGATTGTTGCGTGGGGGCAAACATAGGAGCACTTGTTACACTGAGCACATGATGCGCCGTCCCATGCGGGAACGAGAACTGCGACGCCTCTCTTTTCGTAAGCGGAAGCACCCTGTTCGAATGTACCGTCAGCATGGTCAACAAATGCTGAAACGGGAAGTGAGTCACCGTCCATGAGAGCAACGGGCTTCATGATGCCGTCAACCATCTTAACAAGCTTTAAGT
>JAZOVH010000068.1:0-21709 GCA_045658585.1 Acutalibacteraceae bacterium
GAGGTGGTTAAGACCAACATATGTAATCTCGCTGTCTTCACCTGTGATTTCCTTAACATCATCAAGCATATCAATGGGAACATTGCAAAGACCGATGTTCTTAACATTTGTGTGGTTAAGGATAAATTCGGTGATGATACCCGAGGGATTTGTGAAGTTGATAAGCCATGCATCGGGGCAGATAGCTTCAATTCTTTCGCAGATTTTCTTGATAACGGGGATTGTTCTCTGTGCCTTGAAGAAACCGCCGATACCTGTTGTTTCCTGACCGATAAGGTCATATTTCTTGGGGATGCTTTCATCAAGATGACGGCAGGGAAGCTTGCCTACACGAATCTGTGTTACAACGAAATCCGCACCCTGAAGAGCGGTATCAAGGTCATCTGTGAAAACAACTTCGCAGTCACACTCTGCGTTTTTAAGCATACGAACGCAAAGGTCACCTACGATTGTTCTTTTTCTTTCGTCAATATCCATAAAGGAAATCTTTTTGAGTTTAAGGCTGTCTTTTGCTTTAAGGAAACCGTCTACAAGCTCGGGGCAATAGGTGCTGCCTGAACCGATTACGGCAACGCTGATTTCTTTCATTATAATTAACTCCTTTTCGAGAATTTAGTTTGCGTAGCTTTGTAAAATCCAGTTAACGCAGCCTGTTACGGGCTGTTCGTTAAGCTTAATGAACTTAAGCTTCTTTCCGCTCTTTGCTTCTGCTTTTTCAAGAAGCATATCAAGATAAGCCTTGTTATCAAGCTTAACATTGATTGAACCCGAAAGAACAACCTCAACCTCGCCTTCGCCGAAATCAAGCTGATTTGAAAGAGCCGCAATAAGCTGTGCTCCTCTTTCAGCCATTCTTTCGCAATATGCAAGTGCGGGTGCATCGCCCTGCTTTGCAGCTTCAAAGAACGAAGCAACAAGATTTCTGATATGCTCGCCGCCGTCTTCGCTCTCAATTTTTTCAATAAGAGTAAGATATTCTTCTCTTGTTTCAAAACCGTAGATTTCTTTAATCATTCCGGTGATGAGAGTTTTTTCAAGACCGAGGAAAAGCTCGTTATACATAAGCTCGAAAGCTTTTATGCAGATGTTTGTGCCGCCTGAAATGTCTCCCGAAAAATCGCCGAGACCTGCAAGCTGAAGCATTTTGCCGTCAACGCCGATACCGTTGCAGCAAACGCCTGTGCCGCAGTTATAGCCGATTGCACTCTTGCCTGTTGCACCTGCTTTAACAACGATAAAGCCGTCATTGAACACTTCGAAATTCTTAAGGCCCTTCTTTGAAAGAAGCTCACACATTGCCTCATACTGATACTGATGGTCAATGCCTGCAAGACCCATAAGAGTGAAGCTTACATCCGAAAGAGCGATGCCTGCCTTTTCGCAAAGGCTGTTGAGACCGCTCATAATGATATCTGATGCGCCGTCAAAAGAAGATTCAAGATTTTCGTGGTTGCTGCCGGGGCCTGCAACCTGCTCAAGCATTTTTTTGTTTTCATCGAAAAGGGCAAAAGCGGTTTTTGTTCCGCCGCCGTCAACACCAATATAATATTTCATAAGAAATCCCTCTCTGTATTATTCAAAAAATTCTTCACAAACCTCATCAAGGCAATATGTGCCGCGTCTGAAAGGCTCTCTGTCAATCCACATTCCGTTTGTGAAATCAGGGAATGCTACGGGAGCACTGCCGAGTGCTATTGACTGCTCTGAAAGGCAGGTTACTGCCATCCATGTTGCAGCATCATAAACATCAATGGGGGGCTTTGCATCAAGTCTTACGCTTTCTGCAAATGCTGAAAGAACAAGGAAGTCCATACCGCCGTGGCCTGCGTGAACGCCTTCTGTCTGATATTTTTTCCAGAGAGGATGCTCAAACTGATCGCGGTATTTTTCAAACTCTTCTGCGGGGTGCATCCAGTTGCCTTCCTCGTGCTTTGTGAGTCCTTCAATGAAGAGTGTTTCGCCGTCTTCCATATAAAGACCCTTTGTGCCCTGAACTCTGTATGCTCTTGAATAGTTTCTGGGGAGTGAGCAGTCGTGAGTAAGAACAACGGTTTCGCCGTTTGCGCACTTAATCATTGTTGTTACAATGTCACCCTGATTAAAACTATAGTTTGCAAGGTCATAATCCTCGCCTTTATTTTTCTTTATCCACTCGTTAAGACCTCTGGACTTACTTGCCATTGAGCAGAGTGAAATATATCTGTTGCCTCTGTTGATGCTGAGAACCTTTGAAATGGGGCCGAGCTGATGAGTAGGATAAAGCTCACCGTTTCTCATCTGGAAGTTATAGAGTCTGCCGTGACGGTTTTCTCTGCCGAGTGAAATTTCATCTCTCAAATCGTGCTGATAGCCGCCCTGCATATGTATGATTTCGCCGAAGATGCCCTGCTTAACCATATTGAAAATTGCCATTTCGTTTCTGTCATAGCAGCAGTTTTCAAGAAGCATACAGAATTTGCCTGTTTCTTCGCTTGCACGAACCATCTGCCAGCATTCCTCGATGCTTGCCGCACCGCCTACTTCCATTGCAACATGCTTGCCCGCTCTCATTGAGTCAATGGCAATTCTTGCATGGGTAATCCATGTTGTTGCGCAGAAGATAGCATCAAGGTCATCTCTCTTGAGCATTTCTTTATAGTCAAGATAAACATCGGGAACATTGCCCGCTTCTTCTTTAACAATTTCAGCGCCGTTATTTGCTCTGTCTTCATATTTATCGCAAACAGCGGGCACCTTGACGCCTTCGCACTTAAGAAGCTCGCGAAGCATACCCGAGCCTCTGCCGCTGAGACCGATAACACCTATGTTTACAAATTCTTTCATTGTGAAAACCCCGTTTCCATAAAAATCTACAATATATTATAAAGCATTTTTTTTAAAACTCAATACTATTTAAAATATCTTTTAAAATATTTTCTCCATTTTATCATATAAAGAGTGATAAATTTCGTTAAAGCAATATCATACATAATAAAAGCAAAAGTGCCGAGACCCAAAAGCAGAGGGATTGCCATAAGACCGTATTCTTCCATTTCATCAATGGTAACACCCATAAACTTCATCATAAGCCAGTAAGCGGCAACCATTGTGCCCGCAAAGGTAAAAATCTTTGCCGCCCAATCAAGCACTTTCGGAAGCTTCTTTTCAATAATTGCTTTAAGAATGGGATAGTATCCGAAAAAAGCAAGATACATAACCGCAACTTCTTTGTTTGCTACAAGAAGCATTGCAAGAATTGCAACTGCCGAATAAACACCGAATGCCCATTTTTTATCAACTTCAATAACCATAAAGATTATCAGCGTGCCCGCAACTGCGGGAAGGGCAAGCTCCAGAAACGGTAAAACCGCTGCCGAAATCATAAGCACAAGCGAAAGCGCCGCAACGATTCCGCCTATTGCACATTTTGAACTCTGTTTCATAACTACCTCAACCAACTTAACTCAACAGCAGGGTATTATATCGCCGCCAAAGCATTCGCAGCAACAGTCGGCACAAAGCAGACCCGTGCAGATATCGCAGCCCGAACAGCCACTCTTGCCGCCCTGCTTTCTTTCGGTTTTATAGCCGCCCGAACGGGCATTGTTAACCTTATTGAACGCCATTTTATATGTGTTGTTTGACGGATCCATATCGCAGGCTCTTGCAAAATTATTTGCCGCCTCTTCAAGCCAGCCGCGTTTTTGCTGAATAGTACCCTTCAGATAATACCACTGTGCATCCCTTGAATATTCGGGCACACCGTCAAGCAAGGTCTGTGCATCGTCAAGTCTGCCGAGATTTATTTTGTTGCGTATATCCGAATAATCTGTAACCGATGTATAGCTTGTATACTGCGTATCCGATGAAGCCGCACCGCTCATAATTATTGCATCATAAGCATCGTTAAGCTCATCCATTCTGCTCTGCGACGCTCCGCTTTCGGCGCATCTTTTCATAAGCTCTCTGTATGCCGCTTTTACCTGTTCGATTGACGCACCCTGAGGCACTCCGAGCACTTCATAGGGATTTCTCATAAACAACACCTCAATCTATCTTCAATGTTTTCTCTTCGTTTTTCTGCGGTCTGTATTTTGCAAGAACTCTTTTGCCGCAGTTATCAAGACCGTCAAAAACTATATTTTCAAGAATATCTTCAAATCTTTTTGTTTCAAGCGTATCAAGCGATTCAAGCGCCGTGCTCTGGGTCAGATTGAGCATCTGCTCAACTCTGTCTGCAAATTCAGCTCTTTTCCCATCATTGCTTATATCGGCATTTTTAAAAGGATTGAAGCTGCCGTTTTTCAAATCGCTTTCCAAGTCGTCAGCCGCATCAAGAATATAAACAAATCTGCCAATCATATAACCGATTGAATAAAGCAGTTGTTTTTCATCACCCTCAAACCCAAGCGAAAAAACCTTGCCCAATGCGTTTGCACTCGGGTGAGCCGCTTCGTCAACGCCTACCCCGTTTTTTTCTTCGGCAATTCTCTGCTCTTCCATAGCCTCCGAAACCGCTTTTTCAATTTCGGGGGCAAGTCTTGCGGCTTTTTTATGCATATAATAAATAACGGGATAAATCAGATATGCAAGCAATTTTGATTTAAAGCCCGCATCCCTCATATTATCGATAACTTTATAGTAAACGGTTATTATCACCGCGTGTGCACATAAATCAAGCTCATCTTTTCTGCCGCATATGAGACATTTTTTGGCAGGATTATAGGGGCATCTCTTTTGGCTGAACTCACATCCGCTTGCTCCGACAGCGAGACGAAGCACCGCCGCAAGAGCAAAATCATAACTCAGGAATAACTGCGCAATGGGAGAATAGTTTCTGCCGAGTGCTCTGCAAAGCGAGCAATAAATCCCGCGGTAAAGCTCATAATCTTTGATTTTCATTTCAGCCTTAAAAGCTTTTACATAGCCGAGCAAACTCACTCCCCCTTTTATCTTTATATTATATCTTATAATATATTTTATTTCAATCGGTTAACATATTGTAAATTTTTGCTTTGTTTTGGCAGTTGACATTGATTTTATGAGTGGTATAATTTTCGGTAGGTGATAAAAATGGAAAAAAGATATTCTCTGAACATGACAAGCGGACCTTTTCTGAAGAAAATTCTCATTTTCTCCGTTCCGCTTATGCTCACGGGTCTTTTGCAGCTTGCATATAACACCGCCGATGTTATCGTTGTTGGCAGATTTGCGGGCAAAGAGGCTCTTGCCGCTGTTGGTTCAACAGGCTCGCTCATAAATCTTCTGCTGAATGTTTTTCTCGGTCTTTCAATGGGCGCGGGCGTTATGGTTGCCCGCCATATCGGCGCAAAAGATGAAGAAAGAGTTCATAAAAGCACTCACACCGCAATGGCGATAAGCGTTTTATGCGGATTCTTTGTGGGAGTTCTCGGATTTTTTCTGTCACGGCATCTGCTTGTTCTTATGAAAGTTCCCGCCGATGTGCTTGACCTTGCATCTCTTTATCTTAAAATTTATTTTGCGGGCTCCCCCGGTATGCTTGCATATAATTTCGGTGCATCCATAGTCAGAGCAACGGGCGACACAAAAAGACCGCTTTATATTCTTTTCCTTTCGGGTCTTGTTAATGTTGCTCTTAATCTCATTCTCGTTATATTCTTTCATATGGGTGTAAGCGGCGTTGCAATAGCAACAATCACCTCGCAATATATTTCAGCCGTAATGATTATAAAATATCTTACGGTTATTCCGAATTCCTGCCGTCTTTCATTCAGAAAGCTTCATATTTATAAAGAAGAGCTTCTGCCGATAATAAAACTCGGTCTGCCCGCAGGTATTCAGAATTCGCTCTTTTCCGTTTCAAATGTTATCATTCAGTCAACCGTTAACGAATTCGGCTCGGTTGCAATGGCGGGCATTGCCGCAGGCTCAAATTTTGACTCTTATGTTTACACCTGCACAAACGCCGTTTCGCAGACCTCAATGACTTTCACATCGCAGAATATGGGTGCCAAAAAATACGGCAATATACCCAGAGTATACTCATACTGCCTGATTATCACCGTTATAATCGGCACCGCGGGAGGAATGCTCGGCACTTTGTGTGCCGATACAATCACAGGCTTTTTCTCAACCGACCCCGAGGTTATCAAAATCGGCGCGGCAAGACTTGCGCAGATTATGCCGTTTTATGTTTTCTGCTCGCTGATGGATGTTGCGGGCAATCAGCTCAGAGGTATGGGCAAATCATACGAACCGATGATAGTTTCTCTCGTAGGCGCCTGCGGAGTAAGACTTGCGTGGATATTCTTTGTTCTTCCGCTCAACCACACACTCACAACACTTTATTGGGCTTATCCCATTTCCTGGGCGGCAACATTCTTTGCACAGTTCACTTTCTATTTTATAGTCAGAAAACAGATGAAACGCAAAGGGATTACATTTAAAGAAGTTTAAAAATAACCCGCAGAGTTTTGTTCTCTGCGGGTTTTGCTTTATTTAATCAAATCATTCTTTTTGATGAAATCAATTGTTTCATCAACAGTTGTGAAAGCGAGGGCAACGGTAGTATCGGCTGCACCGTAATAAATTGCAATTCTGCCTGTTTCAGCATCTGCAAGAGCCGCACACGGGAACACAACATTAGGCACATCGCCTACACATTCATAAAGCTCGTGCGGTGCAAGCAGGAAGCTGTCTGCTCTGTGGAGCACCTTCCACGGCTCATCCTTATCAAGAATTGCGGCACCCATTGCATATGTAAAGCCGTTGCAGCTTGTGAGAACACCGTGATAGAACATAAGCCAGCCTTCGTCTGTTTCAATGGGAGTGGGGCCTGCGCCAACCTTGGTTGACTCCCAGATTTTCTGCGGCTGCATAACAAATCTGTGTTTGCCCCAATAGGTCAGATCCTTGCTGTGGCAAAGGAAAATATCGCCGTAGGGTGTATGTCCTCTGTCGCAGGGGCGGATAAGAAGAACATATTCATCATTTATCTTGCGGGGGAAAAGCACGCCGTTTCTCGCAACGGGATAGCAGGCATCCTCCATCTGCACCCAATCTTTGAAGTTTTCGGTATAAGCAATGCCGATTGTTGTGCCGTGAGGTGTAAGGTTAACCCACGAAAGATAATATTTGCCGTCAATTTCGCAGAGTCTGGGGTCATAGCCTCTGAAAATAACCTTTTCTTCAAGCTCCCAATTGATTGCATCCTTACTGTAACCCACAACAAGAGTGTGGTCTCTTGACATCATATCCGCTCTGAAAACGCCCGCAAAGCCGTCACCGTAAGGCACAACAGCAGAATTAAAAATGCTGTTTGCCATAAAGAGATTATCTCTTGTGATAATGGGATTGTTTGTGTATCTCCAAACGGGATATTTATAGCCTTCGGGCTTATCCTGCCAAGGGATATTGGGAATGTTTGCTCCTATAATCTTTGCCATATCTATTTCTCCTTTATTTGATTTCTATTTTATATGACGCATTGCGTCAACATCATACCATTTAACTTCAAATCCCGCGCCGTGTGAACAAAACACCGATGACGACGGATTTTCAAGGTCACGCTCTTTTTCATAGCCGATTTTTTCAATCACCTCGGCTGAATTGTGGCAGGGTCTGTAACCCGCATCGCGGAAAGAAATGCTCCCCTTGCCTTTTGTGTATGCCGTAAGCTCTTCGGGATAACCGATAAATTCCGAAACGGGACCGAAGCCCTTTATTATCGCTTCCGAAAGCTTTATTTCGGGCGGTTCAAATTCACCCGACATTTTCTGAATATCCGAAAGCGCTCTGCCCACCTCATCGGAGGGAACGCGCAGAGTGAACGAATAATAAGGCTCAAGCAGAATATTTTCCGCCTTTTCAAGTGCCTGCCTTATTGCTCTGTAGGTTGCCTCTCTGAAATCTCCGCCCTCGGTATGCTTCAGATGCGACCTGCCCGCAGTAAGCACAACATCAACATCCGTCAGCGGTGAGCCCGTGAGAATGCCGATATGCTCTTTTTCAAGGATATGAGATAAAACAAGATGCTGAAAATTCGCATCAAGTACTTCAAGACTGCATTCGCTTCTTGCAGTTATTCCTCTGCCCCTTTCGGCAGGCTCAAGACGAAGCTGGGTTTCTGCATAGTGCCGCAAGGGTTCATAATGCCCGTAGCCCATAACGGGTGCGGCAACGGTTTCCTTATAAAGAATTCTGCAAGGCCCGAAATCAATCGCCATACCGAATCTTTTTTCGGCAATTTCTTTTAAAACTTCAAGCTGAATTCTGCCCATAACCTGAATCTGTATCTGTTCTTCATTGCCGAAACTTTTGGTTTTCACAGATAATTCGGGTAGCTCTTCACTCAAAATACGCAGATTTTTAACCGCTGTATGCAAATCGGTATTATCCGTTAAAATAACCTGTGCAGAAAGCATCGGATTTAACACGGGCTTTGTGCCGCGGCATTGGGTTTCGCCGAGCTTCTGACCGGGATAGGTTTCGGAAAGCCCCGTTACCGCGCAAACATTGCCTGCGGCAACCTCTTTTGCAACCTCACTTTTTTCACCGCTGAAAATATTCACCGTGTCGATTTTTTCGTTATCAACAGACATTTTAACAGCAAGCTTTCCGCCCGTCACTTTAAGAAAAGTTAATCTTTCGCCTTTATCGGTGTGAAGAATTTTATAAACATCTGCGGAAAAATTATCGGGATATTCTTTTTGCGCCGAATAATCAGAGAGCAAATCAAGAAGTCTTTCAACGCCGTTACCCTGCAAAGCCGAGCCGAAAACGCACGGAAAAGCTTTTCTTTCTTTAACGGCTTTTGCAATCTCATTTTTCCAGAAACCGCAATCAAAATTCTCTTCCAGAAATGCGTCCATTGTTTTTTCGTTAAGCATTGCCGCGTCTTCAAACGGAATTCCGTCTGTAAAATCCAGACAGTTTTCGCTCAGTTTTTCTTTAAGCTGAAGCATAACCGCTTCTTTTGAAAAAGTTTCGCGGTCAGTCTTGTTGATAAAAACAATTGTTGGTATGCGGTATTCTTCAAGCAGAGTGCGTATTGTTTCTGTGTGCGCCTGAATACCGCTTGTGCCGTCTATAACAAGCACCGCCATATCGAGAATGCCGAGAGTGCGTTCCATTTCAGCAGAAAAATCAACGTGCCCCGGGGTATCTATAAGAGTAAACTTTTTATTTTTCCATATGAAGGGATTCTGCTTTGAATAAATTGTTATTCCTCTGCGGCGTTCCGTTTCGTTATAATCGAACCAGGAATCCCGCTTATCAACTCTGCCGAGTCTCCGTATTGCCCCTGAATTAAAGAGCATCGCTTCGGTGAGAGTTGTTTTGCCCGCATCAACGTGGGCAAGAATACCGAAAACGGTGTTATCCGATAATATCATATCATATCTCCAATCAGAATTTTCTGCGAAGCTCAACAACCTTGCCTATAACCGTTACGGGCAGAGAGTTAACCTCTTCTTTAGTAAAAATCATTGGTTCATATGATGAATTTTCAGACACAAGCAAAAGGCTTGTGTCTTTTTTTATCAGTTTTTTAACAACCGCCTCTTCATTATTAACATGAACAACCGCAATATCGCCGCTTTCGGCATCGGGTTGACAGCGGACTATAACCGTATCGTCGGGGTGAAAAAGCGGAAACATACTGTCTCCGTTAATTTTTAAGCCGAAATATTTTCCTCTTCCCGCAAGCTCAGCGCTGATTTCTTCATATCCGAGAATATCTTCAACCGCCTGCGCGGGCACACCCGCTTTTACATATCCGAGAACGGGCACGAGCACCTTGTTTTCCTGCAATTCATTGCCAAGGATAACATCTGCCGATACTCCAAGCACCCTCGATAAAACAAGAACACTTTCGCTGTCGGGTGCGGTTCGGCCGTTTTCCCATTGACTGACCGCAGTCTGATGAACATCGCAAAGCTCTGCAAGGCGTTTTTGCGAATAACCGTTTTTCAGCCGCAACTCTTTGATTATATTCATTTCCGCCGCCCCCTTTTAAAGATTTGTTATACAAATATATTATGAGTGACGCTATTGAAAAAGTCAACAATAATTTTTATTTTTCTCAATTTTACACTTGACAAACGAACATTTGTTCTCTAGAATTAATAGTACCGCTATTAATCAAGCGGAATTTCAGGAGGTAAACCTTGGATATGGATTTAGAAGATACTTTTTTCAGTTTCCCCGATGAGCAGGAAATAAAGGCAGCCCAGGCGGCTTGCTGCGGCAGATACTGCACTGCCTGCGAAGCGCCCGCAGAATATGCGTGGAGAAAAAGAAGCGTTGACCTTTCAATTCTTCTTGAGGCAGCAATAGAAGCGGAGTTGACTGCACTCGAGAAGAAAATCATAAAAGATTTTTGGTTCAATTCAAAAACAGTCACCGCCATTTCCACCGAAAGAGGCGTTGCTCCCTCTTCGATAAGCGTAACGCTTGACAGAGCACAGAAAAAACTGAAAAAGGCTCTGGGTTACATAATCAGATATCAGCATGATATTGATAACGGATCCATTATCCCCCTTGCTCTCGGCAAAGCAAGGGTTATTGCGGCGGCAAGAAACGCATCGGGCGGCACATCGGCGCAAAGAATAATGCGTTTAAGGCAAAGTCAGAATCTTTCAAGAAAAACTCTGAGCAAAGCTTTGGGTATTGAGCAAACAAGGCTTGAAAATCTTGAACACGGCAAAGCCTCCCTGAATTTGCAGGAGCTTACGGCAATAAGCGAATTTTTTTCGGTATCAACCGATTTTATTCTGAAAGGAGCAGATTGCAACGGAAAATAAAAGTCTTTATGAGCTTGGGGCTGAGTACGAAAAAACAGCCGCAACAATCAGAATCCGCATTTCCGAAAGGAGAGCAAAACTCAGGTCATTGAAAAATGCGATTTGCTCCAAAGAAGCATTTCTTCTCAAAAGCGAGCTTAATCAGCTTTACAGAGAATATCGGGATTGCAGGGAAACCGCAGAATATTTAAAAAACTACTATAACAAAGACAGAAAAAGAAACGGAGCATTTGAAATATGAGTAACATAATCACAGCGGCTGTTTCGGAATCTTTTGAGCTTACAGCCGGATCCTCGCAGGGATTCACGGGTGAGCACAATGCCGAAACGCTGGAAATAAACATTTCTCCCCTGATATCACACGGTTACGATTACTATGTTTTGATTTTCGACGATTTATCCGTCAGCGGAGTTGTAAAATCAAACGAAATAAGAAGCGAAGCGGATTACCCCGCTTACCTGAACGCAGAAACAATAATTTGTCCGCTTTCTTCTCAGCTCACTTCAACGGGCAGGCTGAAAATTCAGCTTGAAGCGCATAAGCTTACGGAAAACGGCTCGGTAATCAAAAAAACTTCGGTTGCCTCTCTTGAATTCAAGCCTTCAATTATGAGCGGAAGCGATATGATTTTCAATCAGGATTCGCATTCAAGGCTCGATGAGCTTGACAAAAAGGTTGCCGAATTATTTGAAGCCGTTTCGGAAATCGGTCAGATTCCGCTTGCCACAACAACAAGCATAGGCGGCATCAAGCTTTCTTCGTCTTCACCCGTCACACTCAACAACAGCGGTGCCGCAGATTTTGATATATCCAAATTGAATGAGTTTCAGCTTGCGGCGAAAATCTTAATGGCATTCTTATATCATTCCACAAGAGCAAAATGTATCTATCAGAAAACCTGCGAAGAGGACACAAGAACACTCCTTAACGCAACTACAAAAGTTGCTTCGGGCAACTATGATTATGTTTTGTTTTATTCGGAAACAAACGGTATTATAAACTACCGTAACGCGGCAGGAGAAAAACTTGACCTTGATGCCAAAAACAATAAAATTTATCTTTTTGTAGGCTCCAAAAACGACTTCACCGTTAAAGAATACGCCAGAAACAGTTTCCGCGAATTGCTTTTGGAAGGAGCAATATGATGGCTAAAAAAATATGTATACTCGTTGGTCACGGAAAATCGGATAACGGCGGTTATGACAGCGGGGCTGTCAGCATCGGTGGCAAATATCACGAATTCAAAATTGCAAGAGAAATAGCAAAACACGCCGCCGAATATCTGAACTGTGACATTATGAACTATGAAGGCAACCTCACTCTCCGCCAGAGAATAAAAGCGGTAAATTCTGCAAATTACGATTTTATCGCAGAGGTTCATCTCAATGCGGGCGGCGGCACGGGGCCCGAGGTTTATTATTATCACGGCTCTCCGACGGGCCTTAAAACAGCAAAAGCAATATGCAAAGAAATTTCATCGCAGTTTTCTGTGCGAAACAGAGGCTCCAAGGTTAAAATGGGCAAAAACGGCAAGGATTATTTCGGAATAATCAGAGATACCAGGCCTTGTGCAATTCTGATTGAAACATTGTTTATTGACCGCATTTCAGACCTCAGCAAGCTGACTTCTGCAGAAGGACAGAAAAAATGCGGGCAGGCAATCGGCAAAGCCCTGAAAACTGCTTTGCTTTGAGCGGGGTGAAAAAATGGACTGGGATATTTTATTTTCATTTCTCGGCTCTGCCGCAGGATGCATTGCAGGCATAGTCACTTCGCAAAGACTTACGGGCTACCGTCTTCAGCAGCTTGAAGCAAAAGTCAACAAACATAATAATCTTGTTGAAAGAATGACGGCAAGCGAAATCAGAATTCAGAATATAGAAGAAAGGATAAGAGAAAGCATATGAATAAAATCAAGGATATTATTTTTGCGCTTCAGGGTGTCACCGCAGGTGCATGGATTCGTCTCGGAATTCTTGTTGCAGCAATCATAAGCACCGCGCTCCGCCTTTTCGGCGTTGACACCGTTGATTTCGGCAACGAAAACTTTGAAAACGCCGCAAATATCGTTGTGCTCGTTACAAGCGCCGCGGCGGCATACTGGAAAAACAATTCGTTCACCGAAGCCGCGCAGGCAGCAGACGAAGTGCTTCAGATTATAAAAAACAGAGAAAACGTTTGATTTTTTCTTGACAAAAAACCATTCCTTCATTATAATAACATCTGCACTTATGTGCAGGTGCGGACGTTTAGCTCAGCTGGTAGAGCATTCGCTTGACGTGCGAAGGGTCAGCGGTTCAAGTCCGTTAACGTCCACCAAAACAAAGAAATCCGAACTCAATGCCAATCGGCAATGGGTTCGGATTTTTTGTTTTTATCAGAGATATTAATTTTTGAGGTTGCAACTGTCTTACTCATTCTATATCAAAATAAATCCCATCAGCAGACCGCCTGCAAATCCTGAAATATGCTCAAAAGCGGTTGCTTTGCCAACCAGCATTCCGCCGACTGTGTAAACGGCAAGAATTATAAGAGGAAGAATAGGCAAACCTGAAAACATAACAGTACCGTTTTTAACCGCAAGCATAACAAACACAGCAATCAAGCCGTAAATTCCCGTTGATGCGCCTTCGCCCTCTTGCAGCTTATAGACAAACGCCATATATAAGCCCGATATGAACGCAGAGCCGATAAAGCAGATTGCGGTTTTCAATGAGCCGAGTTGGGATTCAACGGCATATCCGACAATGAGGGTTGCGGTTACATTTGAAATAATGTGCCATGTTCCGATATGCAGAAGAGACGACGACACAAGGCGCCACAGCTGCCCCTTTTTGATTTTCTTTTCGGAAAGATGCAGAGCGTGGTTTATATAGCCTTTGTTGTGCCCCGCCCACAGTTTTTCTTTAAGCGTCACCGTTTCTGTTTTGGGTATTGCTATAAAATTATCAAGAATATAGATCAAAATTATAATTGCACAGAATAACAATGTAAAAGCAGGCATATTTATTCTCCTTTGCGGCGATTATCTTACTATCTGATTGTAACAACATAAAGAATTTTTGTCAAAGATTTTTATTTCAGCTCTCACTTTGTAAAAGTGCTCAATCATTACCGATTCCGTGCTGTACAGATCCGGAGTTTTCTTTTTGCGGCAAAGTATCTTTTCAAACAGAATTTTCTGTGATATTATAATTCCGAGGTTAGGTTATGTTTGCAAAAAAACTTCGGAGCATATTGTTTAACACGGAGGTATGCTATGGAACTTGTATTGTTAACCGCTCTCGGTGTAGGTGGCGCAACCTTAATCGGTTCGGTTATCGGTTTTATATTCAAAAAAATATCCCATAAATTTTCCGATATAGTTCTTGCGTTTGCCGCGGGCGTTATGCTTGCCGCGGCGGTGCTCGGTCTTATTATTCCGTCTCTTGAATACGGCGGCAGATTTTCGCTTCTGATTACCGTTGCAGGCATCTTTACCGGTGCGGTCTGCCTCAATCTTGTTGACAAGCTCGTTCCGCATCTTCACAAAATTGCGGGCGGAGATTCCGAAAAACACAATAACGCAAATCTTAACAAGGTTCTTCTTTTTGTTGCCGCAATCGCAATCCACAATCTGCCCGAAGGCATCGCGGCGGGTGTGGGCTTCGGTTCAGGCGACACCTCACAAGCTCTTGTTATCGCCGGCGGCATCGCATTGCAGAATATACCTGAAGGTATGGTTATTATTGCTCCTATGCTTGCGGCAGGGGTATCGCCCAAAAAAACTTTTCTGTTTGCATCCGTTACTGGGCTTGTTGAAGTTATCGGAACTTTTATAGGTTATTTTGCCGTAACAATCGCCTCTGCCATTCTTCCGTTTGCTCTTGCTTTTGCAGGCGGAACGATGCTTTATGTTATCAGCGATGAAATGATTCCCGAAACTCACGCCCACGGAAATGAGCGCGGAGCAACCTACGCAATACTTGCGGGTTTTTGCCTTATGCTGGCAACAGATATGCTTTTAGGATAAAAAAACGTGCGTTTTTTCCTTAAATTTAATAAAATGTTTAAAAATAACTATTCCCTTTTTTGAAACGGTGTGTTATAATCCGATTATAAATCCCCAAAAAGGGAAAATAAAACGGAGGATAAAGAAATGACTTCAAAAAGAATTATTGCTATGCTCATGGCTATGCTTATGCTTTTCTCAGGTATGGCTGTAAGCGCTGGCGCAACCACAGACGGCACAACTTCAGGCACAGAAACAACAGTTCCCACATTCACAAAGATCACACTTAACGCAGACAACTGCTATGTTGATGTTAACAACATTGAAATCGTTGTTAAAAACGCAAAGGTTACTGTTGGAGAAACAGAATACGATGTTGTTTTCTATGCAACACAGAAAGATGACCCAACAAAAACTCTTCGCAGACTTGCTGACACAGAGAAAAACCTTACTATTTTCTCAAATCCTGTAACAGGCAAAACATACACAATCAAAGGTTACATCACAATTGATGAAACCGATTATGTTGCATCAAACGCATTTGATGTTGAGGTTCTTCAGTCTCAGGCTGCTCCCGCATCTCCCGTTCCTCTTAAGCGTACATCAACCAGCATCACCGTTAAGGCTGTTGCAAACTGCGAATACAAGCTTAACGACGGCGAATGGGTAAGCACTGCTGTGTTTGATAATCTTAAGCCCGAAACAACATACACAATTTATGCAAGATACAAGTATGTTGCAGGCAAATACTATGCAAGTGAAGCTTCAGAGGTAACTCTCTCAACTCTCAAGGCTTCAAAAGGCACCGCTGCAACTCCCGTTCTTAAGGATAAGACCAACAACTCAATCTCTGTTGTTGTTGAAGAAGGCGCAGAATACTCAATCGATAAGGGCGCAACATGGAACAAAACAGGTATCTTCACAAAGCTTAAGGCAAACAGCAAATATGAAATCATCGCAAGATATATCTATGATGCAAACGTTGAAGATGCAAGCCCCGTAAGCGCTGCTCTTGCAGTTGTTACAAACTCAAAAGCAAACACCCTTGCTTCAAAAGGCGCTTGCAAATTTGAAGTTACAACCGAAGGCAACCTTTATGCAAAGCGTTCATTCAGCTTCAAGGTTACAGGCGACGCTCCCAAGGATTACGGCTCAGTTCAGTTCGGCGACACCAGACTCATTCCCGTTACATACACAGTAAGAATGAACGGCGCTACTCTTGAAAAAGACGTTGCATTCACTGCTGATAACAAAGCAAACGTTAAGACCGGTATTGCAACTCCCACCGAAAAGGGCAAGGTTGAAATCGAAGTTACATACCGCACAGAAGAATACAACGGCAAAGACTGGGTAAACACAAACGACGATAAGGTTGCTTCTTATGAAGTATCTGTAGGAACAGAATACAATGCAATCAGAGAATTCTTTGTAAAGATTGCAAACTTCTTCCTCAACACTCTTCCCAACCTCATTCTCGGTTTCATGGGTTCAGGAAAATAATGAATTTTAAAGGCTTCTGAAAAGAAGCCTTTATTTTTTTATGAGTGTTTTTCCTCTTCACGGCGAATAAAAGGTAATGTTTACCTTTTTGTAACCTTTTATTAATTGCTTTTTTGCAGATGAAATGGTATACTGTATTTATATAAATTCAGACAGGAGTTTCAGATGAATACCGAGAAAAAGCTTTCGTTTGCAGATAAACTGCGGATTTTTCTTGAAGATGCCGGATTGCCGCAGGCTCTGCTTTTAAGAATACTGACATCCTATTTCGCCGTATCGGTTGCGGTGTCTTTTGTTATCGCATCAAAAGGACTCAAGCCCATTGAAAACTGGAGAGAATATATCGCCGCAGTACCGTTTATTGATGTTTTTCTGATTTTTGTTTCCGTATTCATTGCGTTAACCGTTATTTGCGCAGTTCTTCCCAAGCATCTCCGCAATTTCGAACCGATTTCCACGATAGTTTCCGTGGTATGTTTTGATTTATGCCTGTTGCTCGGTACAGATAATTTTTATCTTACGGCAGGAACAATGCTTGTTTCTCTTGTTGTTATCGCTTACGCTCTCAACAGATTCAGTTTTACGCAAGAACAGCCAAAAAAACAGCCGGGCATTCTTTGTGAATCGGTAATAATCGGCTTTGCCGTTGCAATGACAGTGTTTATTTCAATCGGCACAATCTGCCATCACAGACTTTTCTATACAGGCACCCACGATTTCGGTCTGTTCGTTCAGATGTTCCATTCGCTTGCGGAAGATTTCACCGCGGTAACAAGCTGTGAAAGAGACACCTTTATGTCTCATTTTGCAATTCATTCATCTTATATTTTCTATCTGCTTGTTCCGTTTTTCAAGCTTTTCCCCTATGAAGAAACTCTTCTTATTGCCCAGGCGGTGCTCGCAATGGGCGGCGTTATCCCTCTTATTCTTATTGCCAAAAAACGCAATTTCAGCGGGGCGGCATTAATCGGAATCGGTGCCGCATATGCTTTCAGCGTATCTTTAATCGCTCCCTGCTTTTATGATTTTCACGAAAACGCATTTTTGCCAACCCTGCTTATGTGGACTCTTTGGGCGGTTGACACAAAGAAAACTGCCGCTTTCTATATTTTCTCTGCTCTGGTATGCGCAGTCAAAGAGGATGCTCCCCTCTATATAATAGCAATAGGAATGTATTTCTTCTTTGAAAATAAAGGGAGCCTCAAGCGAATTCACGGAATAATTGCCTCTGCACTCAGCGGAGCATATATGATATTCATAACAAAATGGCTCACCGAAAACGGTGACGGAAAAATGATGACTTCATCGCGCTTCGGGCATCTTATGATTGACACAGAGGGCGGAATACTCGATGTTGTTATCAGCGCATTTTCAAACCCCGGTTATCTTCTCAGCCAATTATTGCAGGAAAAGACCCTTGCTTTCTTTTTGCAGGTTATGATTCCCCTGCTCTTTCTTCCGTTTTTCACAAAGAAAATCCACCGCTATCTGCTGATGATACCCTTTATTGTTATGAATCTTATTATCGGTTCAAACTACGGCTACGCGGCAAATATCGGATTTCAGTATATCTTCGGCCCCGCAACACTTCTGATTTTTATGTCACTCATCAATGCCGACGATATGACACCGAAAATGCGAAAGAATACCGCAATAATGTGGGGTATCGCGGCAATCCTTTTCTTTGCGGGAGTTCAGTCAGACAGCTCTGCATATATAAAACAGTATAACGACAGAAAGGATTATTATATTCAATCCGAGCAAATGCTGGACAGCATTCCCGAAGATGCCGTTATCGCGGGCAATTCGCTGATTATATCGCATCTTTGTGACCGCGACGAGGTTTATATTTTTGATTATAACGACCTTAATCCCGAAAAAACGCAAATCATTAATCCCGAAAGATATGATTTTATTGTATTATTCGTTCATTCCGATGTTTATGCCGATGCCGTTCCGTTACTCGAAAACGAAGGCTTTACCCTGTGGTCGCAGCATTCGGATAATCACATTGTAATTTATAAAAGCCCGTTATATGAATAAAACCAAAGGCACGGACAGTCAGCTGTCCGTGCCTTTAAATATATCCTCAAAACCAACAACCATCAAAGCTTCTTCTTCGCCGAAAGCAACCCTTTTTGTGTTGTTTTCCGCTTCAATTATTCCGCCCGCGGCAACAATCAGCATAATAAAAACCAATGAAACCGCAAAATAAATTCTAAATATCTTCATTCTCTTTCTCCGTATATTCATCCATCAGAGCCGCGAGCGCCGCACCCAGCATCCGCCCCGAATAGCACGCCTCTTCAAGCGTGTTTGCTTCACTTCCCATTTCTATCAGAAGACTGAATCGGGTCATATCCATATTATATTTTCTTTGTGAAAACAAAACAGGTCTCATCAAACCCGGAAACATATCCTCGCATTTCTTCTGCAGATTAAGGGCAAAACGCAGGTTATATTCCCAATCGGGGAAACCCTCAACCTTCCCCTCTTCGGCACCCGTTATTATCATAAGCTGTGCCGCTTTTTTGCCTCCGATAGTGTTCACGGGCTTTATCTTGATGCCGTCATTCTGCGTAATTGAATCGCGGTGAATATCAAGCACAATCTGAATTTCAGGATGCTCTTCAAGATGTTTTTCTATTGTTTTTCTTGAATTCGGGTAAGATGCCGAATAGCTTTTATCGTGAATTGTTTTATCGTGAATAACAGTATACCCCGCTTTTTCGAGATAATTCGCTATTTCTGTTCCAACCCTGACAATATTTATGTTTTCATCGTTGCTTCTTGCCGTGTAATCAACCGCATACCAATCGCGTTCAACCAGTTCATACCCCTCGGATGTGTGGCTGTGAAAAATCAGAACGGCGGGTTTCGATTTATCTATTGAAAGCTCAAGCCTGTGCGAAAGCACTTGTTCAATATTAAGCGGCTTTGTATCCGTTGTGTTTTTAACCCTGATATTTTTAAAAATATGGGTTGCTCCCGCCTTTTCATATGTAATGCTTTTTATTTCACCGTCTTTTTTGTCATCCGCAAAAAGACGGGTGTATTTTTTTATGAGTTCAACAATATCAGACGGTGTGCGGGTAATATCGCCATCCGAATTTGCCGCCTCGGTTATCGGTTGAGTCGGGGCTGCTGTTTCGGCAGCAGAAGTTATATAATCCGATTTATTCTCTGTTTGCAAAGCGGCTGTCTGCGCATAAAAAGCAACCGATGCACAAAACATCGGAAGCTCATTTTTAACCCCGCTGACCGAAAACGCGCATATAATCAGAAGCGAAACAACAACCGTTATTATTTGTGTCTGCCTGCCATCAGACTTTCTTTTTTTCATTACAATTCACCTTCTTTTATTAATATATATGCACCGTTTCAGCTTTTAATGGTTACAAATTGTAACAATCAGCTCAATTTTGTAACCGTTTTGTAGCCATATTGTAATAAAATAAGGTGGTTTTTTCTTTTTGAATGTAATATAATATGAACATAGCAAGTGAGAAACGCAATTGTAAGTCTTAACTGAAAGTGCAATCGGTTAAGACGCCCCACCATCCTTTCATAAAGAAATCGAAAAGGGAGCCGTTAAGGCTCCCTTCGATTTTTGTTTTTGAAGCAACAGAAAAACCTCGGAGTAATCCGAGGTTTTTTAATTTTATTAAAATTTTTCAAGACCTGCTTTTTCGAGTCTTTCATTCATTGCTCTGTGGTCTGCAAACATTGCAAGCTCAAAAATCGCAACGCCTGTTATAATGTGCCAGAACGAATGGCCGTGAAGATTACCGAGAGCAAATGTATTGATTTCATTATCACCCCAGAGCGATGTGATAATAAATGCAACGATGAATGTTGCAAAAGTAACAATTAAAAGGTTGCGCTCTGTTTTTGTTATTCTTCTGATGTTTGCAACAAGAAGATAAATTGCGGGAAGTGCAGTGATAAAGCATCCGAACTCTGCGAGCGAAAGTCCGCCCGTTTTGCCGTCCATGGGTGCTCCGCCTCCGCCGATATAAAGCGGTCTGTCGTGAATTACGAAAACCTCATATGTAAGAACGCCTATAACCAGAAGCATCCATGCTGTTTCGCAGGCAAGGAATATGTTGCGTTGTTTTCTTCTTTCAATCTGCGGATAGAACTCAACCGCAAGAGCGCATACGCCCGACCACGCAACAAGCTCTGTAAGCGACATATCGATATAGCTTGCAAGAAGCTTCGTTGTAAGCACACCCGGCTCAAATGCGCCGTAGTTTGCTGTGTGCATTCCAACCGAGGTTACCGACATAACCATATAGAGCACAATAAAAAGATACCACTGCCATTTTTTGTTCTTCTTAACAAGAAGAATGATAATTGCAAGTATTGCCGCTACCGTGTATACCCAGTTTGTCTGAACTGCGGCATACTGAGCGCAATATTCTGCAAGAGTTGTTGTTCCGTCAACAATAATATTCTTGAACGAAACCCAATCGATGAAATTGAGATTCATCTTTTATCCGCCTCCAAAAAGTATTATTTTAATCAAACCTTTGGCATTATATCAGATTTTTTTGCTTTTTTCAATATTTTCAGACAAATTTTATCAGAAGTGTTTATTTTACAAAAAAACTCCCCTGAATTCAGGGGAGTTTTCAGATATTATTTAAGGTCGCCGCCAACAGAGCCGTCCCAGGTATCAACGGATGTTGCTTTCATTTCTTCTTCATCAAACCAACGGGTTGTTACAGCCTTTGTTTCTGTGTAGAAACGGAAGCCGTCCTTGCCGAGGCAATGAAGATCGCCGAAGAACGAATTCTTATGACCTGTGAAGGGGAACACACCAACGGGAACGGGAATACCAACGTTAACGCCAACCATACCGCCGTCTGTTCTCTTTGCAAATTCTCTTGCATAGTAACCGCTCTGGGTGAAGATAACCGAGCCGTTTGCAAAGGGATTTGCGTTCATTACGGCAAGACCCTCTTCAAAATCCTTAACTCTCTTAACGCAGAGAACGGGTCCGAAGATTTCTCTCTGACCGACTGTCATATCATCTGTTACATGGTCAAAGATTGTGGGGCCGACATAGAAGCCGTTTTCGTAGCCGGGAACAACGGGATTTCTGCCGTCAAGAACAAGCTCTGCACCTTCTTCGATGCCTTTTTCAATCCATTTGAGAATGGACTGTCTGTGAGCTTCGGTAACAACGGGGCCGAGGGTTGATTCCTTATCGTATGCAGGGCCGAGCTTGAGTTCTTTTGCAAACTTAACAAGGTATCCCACAAGTTCATCGGCAATGCTTTCCTGAGCAACGATAACGGGAAGAGCCATGCAGCGTTCGCCTGCGCAGCCGAATGATGAGTTGATGATACCTCTTGCGCTTCTTTCAAGTGCAGCATCTTCAAGAACAAGACCGTGGTTCTTTGCTTCGCAAAGTGCCTGAACTCTCTTGCCGTTTTCAGCAGCTCTTGA
>JAZOVH010000069.1:0-2106 GCA_045658585.1 Acutalibacteraceae bacterium
GGGCGTTCACCCTGAAAGCTACAAAGCGGCAAAAGAACTGCTTGAAATTTGCGGTTTCTCGCTTAAAGATATCGGCGGAGAAGAGATTTCAAAAATCTCGGGTCAGGTAAATCTTCTTGGCGAAGAAAAAGTTGCAGACAAACTCGGAATAGGCGTTCCCACACTTAAAGATATTGTTAAAGAGCTTATTCAGCCCGCAAGAGACCCCCGTGATGAACTTCCTCCCCCGATGCTCAGAACAGACGTTATGGATATGAAAGACCTTGTGCCCGGTATGGAACTTAAAGGCACAGTCAGAAACGTTACGGATTTCGGTGCATTTATTGATATCGGCGTTCATCAGGACGGTCTTGTTCATATTTCGCAGATAACAAATAAATTCATCAAGCATCCGTCCGAGGTGCTTAAGGTTGGCGAAGTTGTTACTGTTTGGGTAATGGCTGTTGATGTTGCCAAAAAGCGAATTTCGCTCACTATGAAAGAGAAAAAGACACAGGAGAATTAAAAAGTGGCAGATAAATTCAGACAAGATTTAACAAGCGGCAGCGTTTCAAAGCAGCTTATGAAGTTTGCAATTCCGTTTTTGCTTTCAAACCTGTTGCAGGCATTTTATTCGGTTGCCGATATGATTATAGTCGGCAGACTTTGCGGCACACACGGAATAACGGGCGTTAACATCGGCAGTCAGATTAATATTCTCGTAACTGGTGCGGCATTGGGTCTTGCAGTCGGCGGCACGGTTCTTATTGCACAGTACGGCGGTGCAAAGAAATTTGATGAGCAAAGAAAAACCATAGGAACGCTCTTTACTCTTTATATGATTCTTGCCGTAATTTTCACGGTTGTTATGCTTCTTCTCGGAACAACCTTGCTTGATGTGCTCAAAACACCGCAGGTTGCTTATACAGAAGCCGAAAACTATTATAATATATGTATGGCGGGCTTGATTTTTATGTTTGCATATAACGTAATCAGCGCCATACTGCGAGGAATGGGAGACTCAAAAAGACCCCTCTATTTTGTTCTTATTGCAACGGTTGTTAACATCATAGGTGATATTATTCTTGTTGGACCGTTCAAAATGGGTGCTGCAGGTGCTGCATATGCTACAATCGGTGCCCAGGCATTGAGCGTTGTGCTTTCACTTTTATATCTTTTTAAAAATCATTTCTTTACCGGTTACAAAAAGAGTGATTTTAAAATTGATAAAGAAAAGGCAAAAATGCTGCTCAAAATCGGGCTTCCCTCTTCGGTTCAGCAGATTGTTATTTCGTTTTCGTTCCTCACTCTTACAGCTCTTGTCAACTCACTGCCCAACGCGGATATCGCATCCGCTTGTCAGGGCATAGGCGGAAAGGTAAACTCCTTTGCCGTGCTTCCCGCTCTTGCAATGAGCAGCGCGGTTTCCTCAATGGCAGGTCAGAATATCGGCGCAGGCGAAACGGAAAGAGCAAAAAAGACTATGCTTACGGGCATGGGTATAGCTTTTGGAATAACAATTTTTGTTTTTGCTCTTGTTCAGCTTTTCCCCCAACAGATCATTTCACTCTTTGACACCAACCCTGATGTTATTGAAGTCGGAAAAGAATATCTGAGATTTATTGCTCTTGATTATCTTTTTGTTCCGTTTGTTTTCTGTATGAACGGTCTTGCAATCGGTGCGGGCTATACAAATTTTGCTTTGTTCAATGCCTGCTTCAGTTCAATTCTTGTAAGAGTTCCGTTTGCTTACATTATGGTTAATCTCACATCTATGGGCTTTAACGGAGTTGGTATTGCAACGGGTCTTGCTTCTGTTGCTTCGATGATTGTTGGTGCAATTTATGTTGCAAGCGGCAAATGGAAAAAGCCGAAAATCAAAATATAATACTTTTTGGAACAGTAATTAATATGGTTTTGAAAGGTATATTCCCGCCACAGCATCGTTAAAAATCTTTGAAATAGCCTCGTATTCCTGCAGATTTTCGCCTTGCTGTGACGAAAATCTTCTCTTTCAAAACTGCTTCGCATCTGAAATGCAGTAGGTTGCGTGCAATCGGGCATTTCTTCGATGCAGGCATACTGACGTATGGCAAAGAGAAAAATGCTCGATTGTGCGTAAGATAT
>JAZOVH010000070.1:0-12724 GCA_045658585.1 Acutalibacteraceae bacterium
TAGCCGCAGAAGGGAAGCATTGCCATGGGGTCACGGCGAACAACACCTACTGCACCTGCAGCTGCTGCAGTTGTTTCAGAAGCCATAATTGAACCAACAAACACACCGTGGTTCCAGTCTCTTGACTGATAAACAAGGGGAGCAAGCTTTGCACGTCTGCCGCCGAATACGATAGCTGAGATGGGAACACCGTTGGGATTCTCAAACTCGGAGCTGATGCAGGGGCAGTTCTTTGCGGGAGCTGTGAAACGGCTGTTGGGATGAGCACCCTTTTCTTCGCTCTCCTGACCGTTCCAGGGATTGCCCTTCCACTCGATTGCGTTTGCGGGAGGATTCTTATCAAGTCCTTCCCACCAAACGGTGTTATCATCAAGGTTATGAGCAACGTTTGTGAAGATTGTGCCCTTCTTTGTTGAAGCAAGAGCGTTGGGGTTTGACTTAACGTTTGTGCCGGGAGCAACGCCGAAGAAACCGTTTTCGGGGTTGATAGCATAGAGTCTGCCGTCTTCACCCTTGCGGATCCAGGAAATATCGTCGCCTACGCACCATACGCGGTAGCCCTTATTATAGTATCCCTCGGGAGGAATAAGCATAGCAAGGTTTGTTTTGCCGCAAGCTGAGGGGAATGCAGCGCAGATATATTTGATTTCGCCATCGGGCTTCTGGAGGCCGAGGATGAGCATATGCTCTGCCTGCCAGCCTTCGTTCTTGCCCTGATATGAAGCAATACGGAGTGCAAAGCACTTCTTGCCGAGAAGAACGTTTCCGCCGTAGCCTGAGTTAACTGAAATGATTGTGTTATCCTGGGGGAACTGGCAGATATATCTCTTCTCTTCGTCGATATCGCATCTGCAGTGAAGACCGCGAACCCAATCTTCGCTGTCGCCGAGTGCCTTAAGAACATCGGTTCCTACTCTTGTCATGATAGCCATGTTGAGAACAACATAGATTGAGTCTGTGAGCTCAATACCGATCTTTGAGAACTTTGAGCCAACGGGACCCATTGAATAAGGGATAACATACATTGTTCTGCCCTTATAGCTGTCTTTTGCGATTGAATAAAGGAGCTCATAAGCTTCTGCGGGATCCATCCAGTTGTTGGTGGGGCCTGCTTCTTCCTTTGTGGGAGCGCAGATGAATGTTCTGCCTTCAACACGAGCAACGTCGTTTACTGCTGTACGGTGAAGGTAGCAATCGGGAAGAATTTCCTGATTAAGCTTAATCATTTCGCCTGTTGAGCAAGCTTCTGCACGAAGAGCCTCAATCTGCTCCTCGCTGCCGTCGATCCAAACGATCTTATCGGGCTTAACGAGTTCAACTTTTTCGTTAATCCATGAAAGAACGCTCTTGTTGGTAGTCATATTTTCCATAGTCTTTCTCCTTTCTTTAAGAAAAGCCACTAAAATTAAACAAATTTTTGAGGTTAAAAATCTTTGTTTTGTAACTCTTAACATATGCACAAAACTTCATTTCCAACCTTACCCATTATGATTATATCATACTTTTTAGTAAAGTCAATATAATCATCAATTTTTGCATTAAAATGTTTTAAAAAATTCATTTTTCGATAAAATATATCGAATTTCATTCATTTATCGGCATTGTTGCGAAGGCGTTGAGGTCAAGACTTGCAATATTGCCTTTTTGGAATTCATAATATGCCTGTGCGCCGACCATTGCAGCATTATCGCCGCAAAGAGAAAGTTCGGGCATATAAAGCTGCCAGCCTTTTTCATTGCAAACCTTCTGCATTCTCTCTCTTAATCTGGAGTTTGCGGAAACACCGCCTGCCATAACAATTTTATCAAAGCCGTATTCTTCCGCGGCTTTAACCGAATTTTTAACAAGGCAATCAGCAACAGTTTCAATGCACGCCGCACCCAAATCGGGAATGCTTATCTCCTGCCCTTTTTGCTTTGCATTGTGGATAATATTCACAACTGCGGTTTTCAAGCCCGAAAAGCTGAAATCATATTCGCTGCCGTCAACTCTCGGATGAGGAAGCTTATAAACCGAAGCATTTCCGTTTTTGCTCACTCTGTCAAGATTAACACCGCCGGGATAATCAAGACCCATTGCTCTTGCAGCTTTATCCATACACTCACCTGCCGCATCATCTCTTGTTCTTCCGATAATTTTAAAATCAGTATAATCGTTAACAGCAACAATATGGCTGTGACCGCCCGACACAACAAGGCAAAGGAAAGGCGGTTCAAGCTCTGCGTGAGAAATGTAGTTTGCGGCAATATGCGAACGCAGATGATGAACGGGAATAAGCGGCAAACCCGTTGAATAAGCAAGTCCTTTTGCGAAATTAACGCCAACCAGCAAAGCACCGATAAGTCCCGGTGCATAGGTTACCGCAATCGCATCAAGGTCTTTATATTCAAGACCTGCATCGGTTACAGCTTTTGAAACAACGCCGCTTATTGCCTGAGCGTGCATTCTTGATGCAATCTCGGGCACAACGCCTCCGTATATAATATGCTCCTTGACCTGCGAAGCTATTACACTTGATAAAACTTTTCTTCCGTCTTCAACAACCGCTGCAGCTGTTTCATCGCAGGAAGATTCAATGGCAAGTATTTTCATTATTGTTTTACCTCTTAACAAAATATTTGGTATAAATCATTCCGTCCTCGGTTGGGTCGGAATAAAAATTCTTTCTTATTCCCGCAAGCTCAAAGCCCTCGGAAAGATAAAGCGAAATCGCCTTTTCGTTGCTTTTTCTGACTTCAAGGGTTATGAATTCACAGTTTCTTGATTTCGCATCTTCGCAAGCCTTTTTTAAAAGAGCCCGTCCTGTTCCCCTGCCCCTTTGTTTTTCAAAGACGGCAATGTTTGTAATATAGGCTTCACCGCAAATTTCCTGAACACCTATGTATCCGCAAACCTCGCCGTTTTCAACGGCAGAAAGAAAATGCGAATTCGGATTTCCAAGCTCTTCGGAAAGTGCGTTTTCGCTCCACGGCAAAGAAAAGCATTCTTTTTCAAGCAAAGCAATCTGCGGAATATGCTTCGCCGTCATATTTTCAATATTCATTGCTTTTCCTCCGCAATGATTTCCTCAAACTGTGCTTCAAGAGCGTTTTTGATTGAATTGGCACATATAATGTATTCTTCGAGATTTCCGCCGTAAGGGTCGGGCACACCGTCACCGAGAACAAGTATTTTTTCACTCGGAACATACATTGAAAGGCTGGCGGCATGCTCTTTTGTCATACAAACAAATTTATCTGTTTCATCGAGTATATATGCGGTTATTCTTCTTGCTCTGTGAGCCGAAATATCAGTTGCAAAACGTTCGCAAGCTTTGATAGCATTAAGCGAAGGTTCATCGCCCGTCATTGCAAAAAGCCCTGCGCTTGAGCATTCAATATTATTTATTTTTTTATCTTCAAGCATTTTTCTGAACAACCCCTCTGCCATTGGACTGCGGCAGGTGTTGCCCGTACATACAAATAAAATTTTCACTTAATTTCACCTTAACTTTTTGAGTCATACCAGGTTTTGCCCACACCTACATCGGCAAGCATCTGAACACGCATTTTAACGGCATTTTCCATTTCGTTTTTAACAATCTGTGCAACCGCTTTTGCCTCGGATTCGGGTGCTTCAACAATAAGCTCATCGTGCACCTGCATAATAAGTCTTGCTTTGAAGCATTGCTCATTGAGCTTCTTCCAGACTCTTATCATTGCAATTTTGATTATATCAGCAGCCGTTCCCTGAATAGGCATATTGAGTGCCACTCTTTCACCGAATGCACGCATCATAGCATTAGACGAAGTAAGCTCGGGCAGGTATCTGCGGCGGGCAAAAACGGTTTCAACATATCCGTTTTCTTTTGCCTTTTCAATAATATCTTTCATATATTTGCCTACACCGCCAAAATGTGCAAGATAGCCTTTTATATAGCTGTCTGCTTCGGCACGGCTAACACCTATATCCTTTGCAAGCGAGAAAGCACCTATGCCGTAAACGATTCCGAAGTTAACCGCCTTTGCACGGCTTCTCATAAGAGGAGTAACCATCATAAGAGGCATATTGAACACCTGCGATGCGGTTATTGCATGAATATCATCGCCGTTATTGAATGCTTTTATCATTTCGCCATCATTTGCAACGTGAGCAAGCACACGAAGCTCAACCTGCGAATAGTCGGCATCAACAAGCACACAGCCTTCTTTGGCTTTGAAGAATTTTCTCATTTCTCTGCCGACCTGCGACCTTACGGGAATATTCTGCAGATTCGGTTCTGTTGATGAAATTCTGCCCGTTCTGGTTTCTGTCTGATTAAGGGTTGAACGTATTCTGCCGTCATCACATATAACTTTTAAAAGACCGTCACAATAGGTTGATTTAAGCTTTGCATAAGTTCTGTATTCAAGAATTTTTGCAACAACAGGATATTCCGCCGCAAGACCTTCAAGCACCTCGGCATTGGTTGAATATCCGCTTTTTGTTTTCTTTTTGGCGGGAAGACCCATTTTTTCAAAAAGGGCTTCGCCAAGCTGTTTGGGCGAGTTAAGATTGAATTCATAGCCCGCCTCTTCAAAAATTTCTGCCGCAAGCTTTTCAATTCTTTCCTGCATATCATCGCCGAAATTCTTTATTCCCTCGGCATCAACAAGAAAGCCTTCTTTTTCCATAGAGGCAAGAACTCTTGCAAGAGGAAGTTCGATTTCTTCAAGCAGGCGGTTCTGATTGTTTTCATCGGTCATTGCGTTCATTTTTGCAAATGCCGCGGGAAGATATGCGGCATAAACCGAGGTTTCATCGCTTTCAACTCCCGCATACTCTTCAATCACTCTTTTCAGGTCATATGCACCCGAAGAGGGATTGATAACATATGCAGAAAGCATTGCATCGCCGCATACGGAATTTATTTCAATATCGTTGCTGTAATCATAAAAAAACGCATAAAGCTGTTTTGAATTATATGTGTATTTTTTTATATCTTTATTAAATAAAAACTCTGTGCAGAATTCGGTATATCCGTCGTTTTCAGGCTCTGCCTTTGCCACTCCGTTATCTGCTTTGAACCAGAAAATACCGCTGTCAAAAATAAAATAAGCTTCTCCGTCTTTTTTCAGCTTATTATAAAGAAACTTCAAATCATCCTGAACATAGCAATCGGTAACAACCTTTTCTTCATCGGTCTGTGCAATTCTTTCGGGTGCTTTAAGCTCAAGCTTTTCAATCATTTTAAACATTTCAAGCTCTGCAAGCAGATGGGTTGCCTTGATTGCATCAGCATCCTTCGGAACATAATCCGCATAAACCTTGCTTACGGGAGCATCTGTGCGGATTGTTCCGAGTTCACGGCTTAAGAATGCCATTTCACGGTCTGCAACAAGCTTGTCGTGAACACCTTTTTTTATATCAATAGTTTCAAGGTTATTATATATATCATCGATCGAGCCGAAACGGCTGATAAGGTCTTTGGCAGTTTTTTCACCGATTCCTGCAACACCGGGAATGCAGTCGGAACTGTCGCCCATAAGAGCTTTGATGTCAATAAGAAGCTCGGGTGTTGATACAAGATAATCTTCCGTTATCTTTGCGGTATCATAACAAACACTCTGGGGTCTGCCCATTTTGGTTGAAGCAAGAAGAACATTGACATTCTCTCGAACAAGCTGAAGTGAATCTCTGTCGCCCGTTGCGATATAGCAAAAATCGTCTTTTCCGCAAGCAGAAGCAAGGGTGCCGAGAATATCGTCTGCTTCCCAACCGGGAGCTTCGAGAATGGTATATCCCATAGCAGAAAGCAATTCTTTAAGCGGAGCCATCTGCTGGGCAAGCTCGGGAGGCATACCCTTTCTGTTTGCCTTGTAGCCCGAATACATTTCGTGGCGGAATGTGGGAGCCTTAACATCAAATGCTATAGCCACCGCATCGGGAGAAACCTCTTCTTTAAGCTTAAGTAATATATTAAGAAAGCCGAAAATACCGTTTGTAAATTGTTTTCCGTCTTTGGTTGTGAGAAGCTTAATGCCGTAAAATGCACGGTTAAGAATACTGTTGCCGTCAAGTGCCAATAACTTCATTCCAAATCACCTCATATTACATTATAACATATAAAATGTAAATTTCAGCAATTTTTTTAAATTTATTGAAAATAGTTTCAATAAATGATAAAATAGCGTTATTAATTATCAGGAGAAGCAAATGAAAATAGGTAATTTTGAAATAAACGGATATGCCGCACTCGCTCCCATGGCTGGCGTTGCAGACAGAGCCTTCCGTGAGCTTTGCATTGATTACGGCGCAGCTTATGTTGTGAGTGAAATGGTAAGCTCAAAGGGGCTTACGATGCACGACAGAAAATCGGGCACTCTTATGGCACTCGGCGAAAAAGAAAAGCCCGCCGCAGTTCAGATTTTCGGCTGCGACCCCGAAACAATGGCGGAAGCGGCTAAAAAAGCAGAAGCTACGGGTTGCTGTGCAATAGATATAAATATGGGCTGTCCTGCCCCAAAAATTGCAGGCAACGGCGGCGGAAGCGCACTTATGAAAGACCCCGAACTTTCTGCAAGAATAACCGAAAAATGTGTTGAAGCGGTAAGCATTCCCGTAACTGTAAAAATCCGCACAGGCTGGGATGAAAACAATCTCAATGCAGTTGAAATGGCAAAAATGCTTGAAAACGAAGGTGCATCCGCACTCACAATTCACGGCAGAACAAGAAAGCAGATGTATGCCCCTCCCGTTAACATTGATATGATAAAAAATGTTAAAGAAGCCCTTTCAATCCCCGTTATCGG
This sequence comes from Acutalibacteraceae bacterium, assembly GCA_045658585.1. Taxonomy (GTDB): domain Bacteria; phylum Bacillota; class Clostridia; order Oscillospirales; family Acutalibacteraceae; genus CAG-177. The sequence continues at coordinate 6,771 of JAZOVH010000070.1, forward strand.
CAACGGTGATATTATTGATATTTATTCCGCAAAACGTATGTATGACAAAACGGGATGCGATTTTATTATGATTGGCCGTGGTGCTTTGGGTGCACCGTGGCTCTTTGCTCAGGTTAATGAGTATCTGAAAAACGGAATAATCCTTCCCGAACCCGAAATTGAAGAAAAAATGAATATTATGATTAAGCACATAAAAACTCTTTGCGAATACAAGGGCGATTATGTTGGTATGCGTGAAGCGAGAAAACACGCCGCCTGGTATATCAAAGGCATACGCGGTGCGGCATCACTCAGGCAGGAAATCGGCTCACTTGAAACAATGCAACAGCTTGAAGAAATTGCAGAAAAAGTTATAAATTCAGTAAAAAGCAGTCAGCCATAAGCAACTCGGCTGACTGCTTTTTGCATATAGAACACATCAAAGCGGCAATAATCGCCCGTTTCAATGTGCATATTACCAAATTTTTGCAAGATTTTAAAATAACACTTGCAAAATTGTTTCATATATTATAGAATATAACCTGTTGCATTACACAAATCGGAGGTTTATTCCAATGAACATCAAAAATCTTTCAAAAGAACAGCTTTCCGAGCGTCTTGAGGCTCTTAAAAGCGAATATAATTCATATAAAGCTCTCGGTCTGAAGCTTGATATGTCAAGAGGCAAGCCCGGTGCAGACCAGCTTGCAATTTCAAACGAAATTCTTGACCCCGCATATCTTGGCGATTTCAAAGCTTCAAACGGATTTGAAACACGTAACTACGGCGTGCTCGACGGCATTCCCGAATGCAAAAAGCTCTTTGCTGAAATTCTTGAAGTATCGGAAGATAACATCATCGTTTTCGGCAACGCAAGCCTTACAATTATGTATGACTACATTGCACAGTGCATGCTTTTCGGTGCAGGCGCAGAGCCCTGGAGCAAGCAGGAAGGAATAAAGTTCCTCTGCCCCGTTCCCGGATATGACCGCCACTTTTCAATTCTTGAGCATTTCGGAATTGAAATGATAAATGTTCCCTCAAACGAGAACGGCCCCGATATGGATATGATTGATGAACTTATCAAAGACGAAAAAGTTAAGGGCATCATCTGCGTTCCTATGTACTCAAATCCCTCGGGCATAACTTATTCGGATGAAACGGTTGAGCGTTTTGCTTCTCTCAAACCCGCCGCAAAGGATTTCAGAGTTATATGGGATAATGCATACTGCGTTCACCATATAGAAAGCACACAGGATAAGCTTCTTAACATCTTCGATGTTGCAAAGAAAAACGGAACTGAAGATTATTTTATTGAAGTAACATCAACATCAAAGATTTCATTCCCCGGTTCAGGTGTTGCAGCTCTTGCGGCATCGGATGCAAACATTGCCGCAATCAAGAGCAGAATGACCGTTCAGACAATCGGCTATGATAAGCTCAATCAGCTTCGCCACGCAAACTATTTTAAAAACAAAAACGGCATCGATGCCCATATGGCAAAGCATGCCGAAATTCTTAAGCCCAAATTTGATGCGGTTCTTTCTGCTTTTGAAGAAAAGCTTGCCGGCAAGGGCATTGCATCATGGACAAAGCCCAACGGCGGCTATTTTATCAGCCTTGATGTTTACGGCGGCTGTGCAATAAAAACAGTTGCTCTTTGCAAGGAAGCAGGCGTAACCCTCACCGGTGCGGGCGCAACTTATCCTTATGGAAAAGATCCCGAAGATAAAAACATCCGCATTGCCCCCACCTTCCCGTCAAGGGATGAACTCTGCAAAGCGGTTGAGATTCTTTGCCTTTGCGTTGAAATTGCCGCAATTGAAAAGATTCTCGCTGAATAAAATTCAAATGAATTCTATTTTCCGATTATACCGAGTCTTTTATGGCTCGGTATTTTTTATTTCTGTTATATTTTTACTCTTTTAATAAAAATTTATTCAACAGATTTAAGGTTAAAATATTTTTATTCTTATTTAATATTGACTTAATGTGGCATATTTTGCATAATAAAAACATTGGAGGCGATTGTATGAGCATATTTAATATTTTCACATTGCTTGGCGGACTTGCTTTCTTCCTTTTCGGAATGAGCACAATGTCAAACGGACTTGAACGGGTTGCAGGCGGAAAGCTTGAATCCATCCTTGGCAAAATGACCGATAAACCTATAAAAGGTTTACTTCTCGGAGCGGGAATAACCGCAACAATTCAGTCATCTTCGGCTGTTACGGTTATGCTTGTTGGTCTTGTTAACTCAGGTATAATGAAACTCGGTCAGAGTATCGGCGTTATTATGGGTTCAAATATCGGCACAACAATTACTGCCTGGGTGCTCAGCCTTGCAGGAATTGAAAGCGACAATTTTTTTGTTAGCCTTCTGAAACCTGCAAACTTCTCTCCCCTCATTGCACTTGCAGGTATCATTCTTATTATGGCTTCCAAGAAAACCCGTTCAAAAGACATCGGTGCTGTTATGATGGGATTTGCGGTTCTTATGACCGGAATGGAACTCATGAGCAGTTCAATGGATCCTCTCGCAGAAAGTGAAGAATTCAAAAATGCAATGACACTCTTTAACAATCCCCTTTTCGGACTTGCAATCGGTGCAATTCTTACAGGTATTATTCAGAGTTCTTCCGCAACCGTCGGTATCCTTCAGGCTCTTTCGATAACGGGCGGAATTTCTTACGGAATGGCTATCCCCATTATTATGGGTCAGAATATCGGCACCTGCGTTACCTCTCTTATTTCAAGCATCGGTGTAAGTAAATCCGCAAAAAGAGTTGCCGTTGTTCATGTTTATTTCAATCTTATCGGCACCGCATTCTATCTTTCTGTTTATTATATTCTTGATGCTGTTTTTAAATTCGCATTTTCCGATCTCGCAATTGATCCGCTTGGAATTGCATTGATACACACTATTTTTAATGTTGCAACAACAGTTCTTCTTTTCCCGTTTATTAAACAGCTTGGAAAGCTTGCAATTAAAACGGTTAAAGACAAATCCTCGGATAACAAGGGAGTTTTTCTTGATGAAAGACTTCTTGCAACACCTTCTCTTGCAGTTTCGGAATGCAGAAACTATACATCCGAAATGGCAGAGTTTGCAATGAAAACACTCATAAATTCTGTTTCTCTGCTTGACGGTTATTCACAAAAGCTCGCAGATGAAATTAAAGAAGATGAACAAAAGCTTGATGATTATGAAGATAAGCTCGGCACATTCCTTGTTAAAATTTCAAGCAAAAAACTTACAGACGCTGACAGCAATACCGTTTCAACCCTGCTCCATACCATTGGCGATTTTGAAAGAATCGGCGACCACGCATTGAATATTGTTAAGGTTGCAAAAGAAATTTCAGATAAAAATATCAGCTTTTCTCAGCAGGCAAAGAACGAACTCGCGGTTGCAACAAAAGCAATCAAGGATATTCTTTCAATAACAGTTCAGGCATTCACCAACGATGATGCCGCACGCGCTCTTGACGTTGAGCCACTTGAGCAGGTTATTGATAAAATGCTCTCTGAAATCAAGAAAAGACACATCAACAGACTCACCGGCGGCGACTGCACAATTGAGCTTGGCTTCATTCTTTCAGACCTTCTCACAAACTATGAAAGAGTTTCAGACCACTGCTCAAACATTGCAGTTTGCGTAATTCAGATAAGCAAATCCGTATTCGATACCCACGAATATCTTAACGAATATAAAAATGCGGGCGGCGAATACTTCACTAATGCTTATAACGATTATAAGCAAAAATATATTTTGCCTTAAGGTAGATTAAAATGAAAAAGATAATATCTGTTTTGTTATTGATTTTTGTTGTTTTTGCGTTTTGCTCCTGCGATAAAATAACCGATTCCCAGCTTTTCAGCGATAAGCAAACACAAGATACTGTCCAAAGCAACACGCCCGAAAGCCCTGAAAGACAAACTGTGGGCAACGGTGCAACAAGCTTTGCGCTTGAAGTATATGACAAAAACAACAATGTAAATCTTGTTACTGTTAAAACAAACCAAAAAACCGTTGGCGAAGCTCTTATTGAATTGGGAGTTATTGAGGGTGAGCAAGGCCCATACGGTCTTTATGTTAAATCAGTAAACGGTGTTTATGCCGATTATGACACAGACGGTGCCTACTGGGCATTCTACATAAACGGCGAATACGCCGAAACTGGCGTTGATATGACGGAAATTGACGAAACTGCCGTTTATTCATTCAGATACGAAACATTCTAAATAAAAAAGGAGCACACTTGATTGTGTGCTCCGATTTTTTATACATCAAATAAAAGTTTACCGTATGAGGGATAAGGCCAGTATTTTTCAGCGGTAATTGTTTCTGCCTCGTCAACTGCAGAGCGAAGATTTTCCATATCGGGAATAATAACCGATTTGAACATTTCTGCCTGTGCGGCGGTATCTGCACAATCCTTTACATTTTCAGAATCGGCTTCAAGCTTTGCAGTTCTTTCATAAATCAAAGCAGAAAGCTCTGAAAGCTTTGTTACGGTTTTTTCTTCATATGTGCAATCGGCACTTGCAAAAGCAGTTTTCTTTGCAACTGCGGTTTCGCTGAGTTCTCTGATATATGACGAAATGGCGGGAAGAATATCCTTCTTTGCCATATCAATCATTGTTCTTGCCTCAATATTGATTGTTTTGCAATAAATTCCGAGATAAATCTCATAGCGTGATTCAAGCTCAGTTCTGTTGAATACTTTGTGATTTTCAAAAAGTTCAACATTCTTATCAGCTATAAGGCAAGGCAGGCAGTCGGGAGTTGTGGGAAGATTATAAAGGCCTCTCTTTTCTGCCTCTTTAACCCATTCATCATCATAACCGTTGCCGTTAAAAATGATTCTCTTATGATCTTTGATTGTTTTCTTTATAAGTGCGTGAAGTGCTTCCTCAAAATTATCAACATTTTCAAGTCTGTCGGCATATGATTTAAGCGACTCTGCAACTGCTGTGTTAAGCACAATGTTTGCACTTGAAATTGAGCTTGAAGAACCAAGCATTCTGAATTCGAATTTATTACCTGTGAACGCAAACGGTGAGGTTCTGTTTCTGTCGGTTGTATCCTTGGGGAATCTGGGAAGAACGTGAACACCAACCTTCATCTGAACCTTTTCTTTGGCATCGTATGCGGTATCGTTTTCAATAGCTTCAAGAATTTCGTTAAGCTCATCGCCGAGGAACATCGAAACTATTGCGGGAGGCGCTTCGTGAGCACCCAGACGGTGGTCATTACCCGCACTTGCAACTGAAAAACGAAGCAAATCCTGATAATTATCAACTGCCTTGATTACTGCACAAAGGAAAAGAAGAAACTGTGCGTTTTCATAAGGTGTTTCACCGGGCTCAAGAAGGTTAACACCCTGATTTGTTGATAGCGACCAGTTATTGTGTTTACCGCTTCCGTTAACGCCCTCAAAGGGTTTTTCGTGAAGAAGGCAAACCATACCGTGCTTTCTTGCAACCTTCTGCATATGCTCCATAATAAGCTGATTATGGTCAGCAGCGATATTTGTTGTTGCGAATATGGGAGCAAGCTCGTGCTGTGCGGGAGCCGCTTCGTTATGCTCTGTTTTGGCAAGGATGCCGAGCTTCCAGAGTTCTTCATCGAGCTCTTTCATAAATGCCGCAACTCTGGGCTTGATTGAACCGAAATAATGGTCATCAAGCTCCTGACCCTTGGGAGGCTTTGCACCGAAAAGAGTTCTTCCTGTATATTTCAAATCTTTTCTCTGCTCATAAAGTTCTTTATCAACAAGGAAATATTCCTGCTCGGGGCCAACGGTTGTTTTAACATTTGTTACTTCCTGACCGAAGAGTTTGAGAATTCTTACGGTCTGCTTGCTGATTGCTTCCATTGAGCGAAGAAGCGGAGTTTTTTTATCAAGAGCTTCGCCGCCGTATGAGCAGAATGCAGTGGGAATGCAAAGCACACCTTCTTTGATGAATGC